>JACCRS010000239.1 GCA_013813435.1 Gemmatimonadales bacterium | reverse complement strand
TCGCTCGGTCCGGTGACGATGTTCACCACACCGCCCGGAATATCGGAGGTGTCGAGGACCTGGTAGAGATCGGTGACAGGCAGGGGAGCGTGGGCCGACGGTATGGCTATTACCGTGTTGCCCATGGCGATGCCAGGCAAGACCGTGGATACGAAACCGAGCAGCGGCCATACGTCAGGACAGACCACGCCGAGCACCCCGACTGGCTCCGGCATGGCGAGCGTCACGTTGCGGTACGGAGTGTGATGGACCGCGCCATCATACTTGTCGGCCCAGGCCGCGTAGGTATAAATCCGCTCGATGGAGAACTCGACTTCGTTCTTCGCTTCCGAGCTGTCACCCGAGGTTGCGGCAAGCCGGCGGCTAAACTCCTCGGCGCGTGCTGCCAGATTCTCGGCCAGATAGTAGAGAACCTGAGCCCGGCTGTGGGCCGTACTCTGCGCCCACCCTGCCGCCTTATGGGCCGCCTCCACCGCGTTCCGGATATCTTTGCGGTTTCCCTGACCCACCTCGCCGATTCGGCGTCCATCAGCATCGACCACTGTGAGACTGTAACCGGAATCCGGCCGCACCTGTTTGCCGCCGATGTAGAGCTTGGGTGTACGGTCGATAGGTGGTAGGACGGTAGATGCAGCGGCGGTAGAAGGAGAGGCGGTAGATGAGGCCGCGGAACGGGCGGAACGACCCCTCCGGCCGGCAGCAATCTCACCGACCTTACCGCCGCTTTCGCTACCGCCCTTACCGCCTTTGCCCCCCGTCGGTCCGTCCGCCCGTCCATCGGTCCGCCAGCGCACATACTCCCGCAGTCCCTCGCGCCCACCTTCCCGGCCGAATCCACTTTCCCGATACCCCCCGAATCCGCTGGCGGCGTCAAAAACGTTGGTACAGTTCACCCACACCGTGCCGGCCTTGAGCTGCGGGGCGACATCCAGGGCCAGGTTGATGTTCTCGGTCCAGACGCTCGCCGCGAGGCCGTACCGGGTGTTGTTAGCCAGCTCTACCGCCTCCACCGGGGTGCGGAAGCTCATCAGCACAACGACAGGTCCGAAGATCTCGACCTGGGCGATCGTGGCGGCCGGCGACACTTCGGTGAAAAGCGTGGGTGGAAAGAACCAGCCGTCGCGCGGGCAGCTCCATGACGGTTGCCAGAGGGTGGCGCCCTCCTCGCTTCCGCGGCGCACCAGCTCCTGAATCTTTTCGAGCTGAACCGGGGCGATAATGGCGCCCATGTCCACAGCCTTGTCGAGCGGGTCTCCCACCCGCAGCGTCTCCATCCGTTCCTTCAGCTTGGCCACCAGCCGGTCAGTCACCCCTTCCTGCACCAGGATCCGCGAGCCGGCGCAACAAACCTGCCCCTGATTGAACCAGATGGCATCCACCACCCCTTCAACCACACTGTCGAGGTCGGCATCCGAAAAGACGACAAACGGTGACTTGCCGCCCAGCTCGAGGGACAGCTTCTTGCCGCTTCCAGCCGTGGCGGCGCGGATGATCCGTCCCACCTCGGTCGAGCCGGTGAAGGCGATCTTGTCAACTTCGGGATGATCGACGAGGGCGGCTCCGGAGCGTCCGTCGCCGGTAATGACATTAACCACGCCGGTTGGCAGACCGATCTCCTCACAAAGCTCCGCAAACCGAAGCGCGGTGAGTGAGGTGAACTCCGCCGGCTTCAGCACCACAGTGTTTCCCATCGCAAGGGCCGGCGCGATTTTCCAGGCCAGCATCAGCAGGGGGAAGTTCCAGGGAATGATCTGGCCGATAACACCCACCGGCATTCGGTCGGGCAGCTCATGCTCCATGAGCTGAGCCCACCCGGCATGATGATAGAAGTGGCGCGCTGCCAGGGGCACGTCTATATCGCGCGACTCCCGAATCGGTTTTCCATTGTCCAGCGTTTCCAGGACGGCGAACAGGCGGCTGTGCTTCTGGATCTGACGGGCAAGCGCGTACAAGTAACGGGCCCGGGCATGACCGCTTAGAGCCCACCATCCCGGCTGGGCCGCCCGCGCGGCACCTACCGCCCGGTCGACATCGTCTGCTGTGGCCTGCGCCAGCCGGGCCAGCGGCTTGCCGGTGGCAGGGTTCAGTGTCTCGAAGGTCTCGCCCTCGCCTGGCATCCATTCGCCGGCAATAAAAAGACCGAAGCGGCGCCCGTGCCCCGCGAGCCAGTCGTTCGCCACGCCCACTCCCTCCGGGGCAGGACCGTACGCCATGGTATGGAAGATCTCGGGGATGGACGCCATGAATCCTCGGGATGTCATTCTGAGCGCAGCGAAGGATCCCTCAGACACACGGAGAGATCCTTCGCTACGCTCAGGATGACAGCAGGTGAAATCATGCTGAGGGGTGCCGATGCGCAGCTGAATACCGGCCGGTAACGAAGTGCTCCAACTGACGTTCGATGTCCAGGAGCAGCGCGCTGGCACCGAACCGGAATAGATCGGACCGCAGCCAACGGTCGCCCAGCTCGTCCTTCACCAGTGCCAGCCAGTCCAAGGCTTCTCGAGCAGTACGGATCCCTCCCGCGGCCTTGAGCCCGACGAACTGGCCGGTGCGCTCGCGATAGTCCCGGATGGCCCGGGCCATGACCAATCCGACGGGCAGGGTGGCGTTTACGCTTTCCTTGCCGGTCGAGGTTTTGATGAAGTCGGCACCCGCCATCATGCAGACCAGGCTGGCCCGGGCCACATTGCGCAGTGTGCCGAGCTCGCCGGTGGCGAGTATCGTCTTGATGTGGACGTCGCCACAGGCCTGGCGCATGGTCCGGACCTCTTGATAAAGGGCCTCCCAGTTTTCGGTGAGTACGTGGCTGCGGCTGATCACGACATCGATCTCTTCGGCACCAGCGGCTACCGAGGCGCGGATCTCCGCGATGCGCTGCTCGAATGGTGAGAGGCCGGCCGGAAACCCTGTCGATACCGCGGCCACGGGGATACCGGAGCCCTGGAGTGCATCTACAGCTGTCTCTACGAAAGCGTGATAGACGCATACCGCGGCCACCTTAATGGGGAGCTGATCGGCCCCCATCGCCTCCAGCAGTTCAGTGCGCACCGGACGACGAGCCTTTGCGGAGAGCCGGCGCACTCTACCTTGGGTGTCATCTCCGGAGAGGGTGGTGAGATCGATCAGTGTGATGGCACGCAACAGCCAGGCGGCCTGCCAGTCCTTCTTGAAACTCCTCCGGGCCCGGAGAGTGTCCGCACGCCGCTCGACGGCGCTCCGGTTGACCCGAATTTCCGTAACCCAATCGAGCTGCAGTGGCATGCCTGGATTCCGGGGCGCTACCGAAACATCGAGGGGGCTGGCGTGGGATGGCTCAAGTGATCGGGGCTGGGAAGCATCCGGCATGGATGAGAACATACGCGTCGGGCGGTCAGGCGGACAGGTCGGGCGGCCGCCTATCTCTCCTGGTAACCCAGCCGGTCCGTCGTTCTGGCCATCGCCCGGTGCTGGGCCACCAGCTCCCGGTCCTTGAAAATCTGAATGAGAAGCGCCCCCGCGATGAAGCCGCCCGCGTGGGCCCAGAATGCCACGCCGCCCTCAGATGAGCTGGACAGCCCGCCTCCAACCAGCTGAAGCAGGAACCAGTAACCCAACATCAAGTAGGCTGGCACCACGATGCGCGTGATGAAGATGAAGAGTATGACAAGCATATGGACCCGCACCCGCGGGTAAAGCACGATGTACGCACCCATCACGCCGCTGATGGCGCCGGAAGCCCCGACCATCGGGATGGAGCTCGACGGATTCATGAACGTCTGCGCCGCCGCCGCCGCCAGCCCGCAAAGAACGTAGAAGGTGAGGTAGCGGAGGTGGCCCATTGAATCCTCGACGTTGTTGCCGAAGACCCAGAGGAACCACATGTTGCCGATAAGGTGGAACCACCCGCCATGCAGAAACATCGATGTAAGCGGCGTGAACCAGGTCTGTTCGTCGCCGAGGACGCAGACGGTCTGTGGACCCATCGGCACACTGGCTCCCTGTGGCACCAGCCCCAGGAACTCGCCCGGGATCAGCCCCAGCTCGCAAACCGAACGAGACAGGCTGGGCTCGGCCCCCATCCCCTGAATCAGGGCCCACATTGCCACGTTGCCTCCAATGAGAAGGAACGTGACCAGAGGTGTGGCCAGGGTAGGATTGTCGTCCCGGTAGGGGAACATGGCTCAATATAACCGAGCCCTGGTTGGCTACTCCGTGGGTGACTCGGTGTTTACCAACTGAGGCTTGGTAACTGCAGGACGCCGGAGTTCCTGCTCGAGGGTCGGCCGGTCTTGTCTGGTGAACGGTTCCAGGCTAACAGGCTGGCCGCTGTCAGCCGAGCGGTAGAGGGCACGAATCACCCTGACGTCGGCCAACCCCTCCCAGCCCGATGGTTCGGGAGCAGCACCCGTCAGAATGCATTCCGAGAAGCTCATCAGCTCCGGTGCGAACTGATCTCGCTTCGAGAAGGTCTTCTCCCTCTTCCGGCCATCGATAGTCAATCGGTGCTTAAGCTCCCCGTCGTATTCGTAGGCGGGATCCAGTACCAGCTCTCCCTTGGTCCCGACCACCCGGTAAGTCGAAACATCAGCCCCGTTGAAGCTGCAGGTAAAACTGGCCAGACGCTCGCGGCCAGGAAAGCGCAGGATAGCACTGGTGACCTCTTCACACTGTTGAAAGCGCGGGTCCCCGTTGTTGGCGCTGAACCCAAACACTTCCATGGGCTCAGCGCCGAAGAGGTTCCGCACCGCGTTGATGCAGTAGATGCCAATGTCGTAGAGGGGGCCTCCGCCCAGCTCCCGAGGGTTGAGACGGATGTCGCCCTCCTTCACTTGCATGGTAAAGACCGAGTCGAAGAGCCTTGCCTGGCCCAGACGTCCTCCCTGTACCAGGTCGATGGCCTTGAGATTGGCTTCCTCGAAGTGCAGCCGGTAAGCGACCATCAGCGTCACCCCATTTTCCTCCGCCACCCGGATCATGGCAAGGCAATCTTCCTCGGTTACCGCCATCGGCTTCTCGCAGAGGACATGGACCCCGGCCCGGGCGGCCCTCTCCGTATACTCCCGATGAAGATGATTCGGCAGAGCTATGTAGACTGCGTCGAGGATTCCGCTTTCCAGGCACTCGTCAAACTGCTGGTAGGAAAATTGGGCCTTCACCTTGTACCGCCGGCCGAGCTTCTCGAGCTTTTCCGGGTCATCGGAGATCAGAGCGACAAGCTCGGAGTTTTCCGCGTGGGCGAACGCGGGGAGAACCGCCATCTGGGCGATATGGCCCAGACCGACGACGCCGTAGCGGATCTTGCTCTTCCCGGACTGAGTCTTGGGATTTCGTTCTGCGGGTGGCATAGAGATCTTCTAGCTCGACAAAAAAAGGAAAAAGGGCCCCACTGGCGCCAGCCAGGGAAGCCCCAGGTTCAGCGTAACGGTGGACAGATCTCCTAGCTGTCAGGTCGGGTCAGAGCGCCCGCCTGCCCTGGATCAACTGCATTACGGCCAGGATGACGGCGATCACCAGCAATACATGGATGAACCCGCCCAAGCTGTACGACGTGACAACACCCAGGAGCCATAGCACCAGGAGTATCACGAAGATGGTCCACAGCATGGCTACCTCCTCACGTTGGAATGAGCCCACAGAACCTGAGCAAAAGCCGACTCGACCACTTGGTGCGACCACGCTCCCGCTGATCTACCTTAGGTATTCGAGGTCGCAGACGTCGTGATTCATGTCACGCCTGGCTGAAGCCGGCTGAGAGCAACTATTTTCGGCCAAAACGGCAGCTTTGACCGGCCCAGCACTTGCTCGTCAACGAATCGGATGGCATACCGGCCGCCCCTGGCAGCAAGAACCTATTACGGAGTCGACATGGCCGCCAAAATTATTGGAATCGATCTGGGTACCACCAATTCAGTCGTGGCAGTTATGGAAGGCGGAGACCCTGTTGTGATACCTAACGCCGAAGGGGGTCGTACCACGCCGTCTGTAGTAGCGTTTACCAAAGACGGCGAGCGGCTGGTAGGACAGGTGGCCAAACGCCAGGCCGTGACCAACCCACAACAGACGATTTTCTCCATCAAGCGCTTTATGGGGCGCCGCGTGAATGAGGTGACAGGCGAGGTCAAAAAAGTCCCCTATAAGGTGGCCGATGGCTCCAACGGCATGGCGGTGGTTGAAATCCAGGGCAAGCGATACAATCCGCCCGAAATCTCGGCCATGATCCTTCAGAAGATGAAGCAGACGGCTGAGGACTACCTGGGCTACACGGTTGACAAGGCTGTCATCACCGTTCCGGCTTACTTCAACGATGCTCAGCGCCAAGCCACCAAGGACGCGGGCAAGATCGCGGGCCTGGACGTGCAGCGGATAATCAACGAGCCGACAGCGGCTGCCCTGGCCTACGGCCTGGACAAGAAGAAGGAAGAGAAGATCGCGGTCTTCGACCTCGGCGGCGGCACCTACGATATCTCGGTGCTCGAGCTGGCCGAAGGTGTCTTCGAGGTGAAGAGCACCAACGGAGACACTCACCTGGGAGGGGATGACTTCGACCAGCGCTTGATCGACTGGCTTGTGGCCGAGTTCAAGAAAGACCAGGGTATCGACCTTTCCAAAGATCCGATGGCCATCCAGCGCCTGAAAGAGGCAGCGGAGAAGGCCAAGATGGAGCTGTCGAGTACCACCCAGACTGACATCAATCTCCCGTTCATTACAGCCGATCAGTCGGGGCCGAAGCACCTGAACCTTTCCCTCACCCGCGCCAAGTTCGAGCAGCTGGTGGACGACCTCGTCAAGCGAACCATCCCCCCCATGCAGCTGGCTTTGAAGGACGCTGGACTCGACCCCAAGCAGATCGACGAGGTCATTCTGGTGGGCGGCTCGACCCGCATTCCCAAGATTCAGCAGATCGTCAAGGACTTTTTCGGCAAGGAGCCGAACAAGTCGGTGAACCCGGACGAGGTCGTGGCAATCGGCGCAGCCATTCAGGGCGGCGTGCTTGGGGGTGAGGTAAAGGATGTGCTGCTACTCGACGTCAATCCGTTGTCGCTCGGCATCGAAACCCTTGGCGGTGTAACAACCGTGCTCATCCCGCGGAATACCACGATCCCCACCAAGAAGTCCGAGACGTTCTCGACCGCGGAGGACAACCAGACGACGGTGGAGATCCATGTCCTCCAGGGCGAGCGCCAGATGGCCCAGGACAACCGGACCATCGGCAAGTTTCAGCTCACCGGGATCCCACCCGCGCCCAGAGGCACGCCTCAGGTCGAGGTCGGATTCGATATCGACGCGAATGGTATTCTCCACGTCACGGCCCGGGACAAGACCACCGGGAAGGAACAGAAGATCCGGATCGAGGCTTCGAGCGGGCTGAGCGATACCGAAGTGGATCGCATGGTCAAAGCCGCCGAGCAGCATGCTCAGGATGACAAAACCCGGCGCGAAGAGATCGAGGCTAGGAACCAGCTCGACAGCCTGGTTTACCGGGTGGATAAGGACAGCAAGGAGTGGTCGGACCGGCTGGCGGCCGATCCCAAGTCCCGGCTGGAAGCAGCCCTGGAAGGCGGTCGCCAGGCGCTCCGGAGCGGGGACGCCGCGGGCATTCGCCTGGCGCTGGACGAGCTCAACACAGCTTATTCGGCCGCCGGGGCCTCGCTATACCAGGCTGCCGGCGCCGGGCAACCCGAAACGGGTGGAGAACCGGGTGATGCCGGCAGCTCCGGGCAGCAAGCCGAGTCTCCTCAGAGCGACGTGGTTGATGCTGACTACGAGATCGTAGACGAGAAGAAGTGACCCGAGGGTACCTCGGGTCACCCTGAGGCGATCATTGCCGAAAGGTCCGAACTGGCGGCATACCGGCCGGTCACCCTGAGGCGACAGCGCCGAAGGGTCCTAGCCTGGT
>JACCRS010000236.1 GCA_013813435.1 Gemmatimonadales bacterium | reverse complement strand
CTGGTGGTCAAGCGTAGACACTACTTCGTAACTACCCGCATTCACCGGCGCCGCTACGGCCACACCGTTCTGGCTGTAAGCCACCGTCACCCCGGTCAGTCCGGCAGGGTTCGTGGCGATGGAAACGGCCTTCACTGCGCCGTCGTGAGTCGCCACCGGGTCAGTCAGCGTGATAGTTGCCGGCGCCTTCGAAGGCGTTGGGGTTGATCCATCCAGCGCCCACCGCACGGCGTTGACATAGAGCTGCCGAACGTTGGCGTCCTGCAGCGTGCGGCCCTCGCCCGCCAGGCTGTAGTTTGGCGCGAAGCTGAAGTTGACGACCCTGCCCTGACCCAGGCTCCTGACCAGTACGCCCGGCGTTCCGCTGGCCAACTGCATGACTACCGTCGACGGCTCACTTGCGAAATCCACCAGCGGGCCGCCCAGGTGGCCGTCGGCTTCGAAGGTAAAGGTGGACGGGATGCCTGCAACCAGGGCATGACCCTGCTGCTCTGGCACGATCGAGTATGTGATCGGGCAGCTGGCGCAGTTCTCCTCGACCGGACCGGGGAAACCGGCCAGAACGAGATCCGGCATGAGTCCCTGCGCACCGGTCGCCTCGTAGCTGTTCCACTGCGCGCCCACGTAGCCACCACCACCACGTACGAAATCCACCAGCGTGGATTGGGCCCCCTCGGAGAGCGCCTGCCCGTCCCCGAAGGTGTTGCCGTTCAGATGGATGATCAGGTCGTAATCGGCCGGGGAGGGGTTTGTTCCATCCCAGGTGTACTCCGGAGCCGGCCTCATGGTCACGAGAAAGCCGGCGCTGGCGATGCTATTCGCCAGGGCAGTGGTGGAAACACCATCCTCGTCCGCGATCAGCAGAACTCTGCCGCCGCTCGTGGTGCTGGCCGTGCCAAGACTCACCAGCGCACTGGATCTATAGAATCGGGCCGAAGCCATGTCGGCGGAGCCACGATTGGTCTGCAGGTATGGATGGAGCCGCGTGCTAGGCGCCACACCCGTGTTTGATGGCTCGGTAATGGGCGACTCGGAGCATGCCAGCGAGCTGAGCATGATGGCTGCGAGAAACGGCAGGAGGGGCCGAGCCCGAGTACGGTGCGGGTGCCTGGTGGCAGAACGTGGGCCGGTCATAAATTTTTTCCTCCATACCGCGAAGGTGAGACTACGGGTAAATGCCCTCTCGTTGAGCGTGAACTGATTCGAACTCCGTGGACCTGTACAAACCTGTTGAACACTCTTTCCGTTAGCCCTGTACAAACGTGGTGTTGGTCCTTCTTCCCGTGCTGCTTTCTTGCTTAGCGTGGTGCTTTCTTCACAACCTGCTTTTTGGCCGGCGCTGTCTTCTGGGCCGCTACTGGTTCCTTGGCCGGCGCCGCCGGCTCAGGTGCTTTCAATATGAAGGTGGCGCGTGCCTCGGTACCTTTCACCGCCGCCACCAGTGATCTCTCTCCGGTCTTCGTGCCCGGCGTCCACCGGGTGTGCGCCCGCCCCTTCGCGTCGGTCATGACGCGTGCTGGGCTGACGCTACCGAACCTGGTGCTGAACACCACCGGCTGATCGGCCACGGGGTTCCCGTAGGCGTCGGTGAGGTCAGCGTCCAACGACTGAACGGCCCGGTTTGCCGTACCCGGCTTCGGTTCCACGAAAGCCAGATTGGCCGGAGCTGCCGGGCGGACTCGGGCCGATATCTCCAACGGCCGGTCGATTCCCTCGACACGAGCACTCATGCGATGCAAGCCCGCGGTGCGGCCGAGCGTCCAGGAAACCAGAACCCGCCCGGTCGAATCCGTGACAGGAATGCTGTCGTCGACGCTACCGTGCGCCGGCAGGAGCGTAACGGGCACCCCCGGCACCGGGTTCCTGGCCCGGTCCAGAACCAGGAGCTCGACCGCTGGCTTCAGCACCTGGCTGACCGAGCCTTCACGCTTGACGTTACCCGCCAGCGACAGCGTCGCCGCGCGCCCCGCCAGGGCGGAAGCCGCCACCACGAAGCGGGGTACTGCACGCGGGCTGCCAACCTGCACGTAGGCGCGTTGCGCCCCCGACTTGGGACCCAGAGTCCAGCGGGCTCGCGCCTCTCCCAGCGAGTCAGTCCGGGACTGGGTCGATACGATGCTTCCCCCGTCGTCCGCGAGCCATGCCACCGGCACATCACCCAGTGCGACACCGCTCGAGTCGGTGACTCGAACGACCACCGCCTCCGAGAGCTGCCCGCTCGCCGGTCCGACCAGACCCTCAGCCACCTGGGTGATCCGGGTGTTGGCACCCACCGGTTCAGCCTCGGCGGTTACTACCGTGTGATTCGCCACTCCGTCAGCCGAGACGGCCAGCGACTGGCGACCAGGCAATCCACCAAGTGTCCAGGTAACGCGAACCATTCCCTGCGCATCGGACGTTCCCGTCTGGGGCTCGGCAACGCCCGCCATCTCGTTGAGCACGAACCGTACGGGCACCCCTTCGATCGGCCTGCCGCTGCGCGAAACCACCTGAACCGCAATCGGGCTTGGAACCTGGCGTCCAGCGGGTGCGCGCTGGCCGTCCCCGCCCACTAGCGTAAGGGATGCCGGCACAGGGTAAACTTCCACCCCGAGATGGGAAACCAGGTGGTCGTGCGTGGCAGAGAAAATCGTATGACCGACCGCCGTACCGGTCGCATTGCCCACGCTATCCACAGCCGCCAGGGAGGGGTCGGCGGAACGCCACCGGGCTCTGAGGCCCAGGATCCTGTGCCGCCGCGCATCGGCCACGTATGCGACGGCTTGGGCCCGCTCCCCTTCGGGCACGCGGAGGATCGAGTCGCCCACGATCCTGACTTCAGCCGGGTGCTGGCGCACGACCACCTGGGCCTTTGCGATCTTGCCGCCGACAGCAACCATGATGGTGGCGGTTCCTGCGCTGCGCGCCTCAACCGTTCCAGCGCTATCCACCGCGGCCACGATCGAATCGGTACTGCTCCAGACGGTCGGCACACCCACCAGTGCGTTGCCGTGCGGGTCGGTGGCTGTCACCGCCAGGTTGATCGTATCGCCGATCGATTTGGCCGTGTCCAGGGCGGGAGTGATGCCCACCCAGCGCACCGCAGCCAGGCCGCTCACCGCCACGGAGTCAGGGGCGAACTTCGCCTTCATCGAGTGCGTGTAGGAGAGAATGGACACCAGTCCCGCCCCGGCGGAAATGACGCCGGCGCCCCACCGCCAGGCATGGCTGATCAGGCCGTGCGGGCGGAGGACAGGTTGTGGATCTGGTTTTAGTCCGGTTACCGATCCGGTCCTACTCCATCCGGTCACAGAGCGGTACTCTCTCCTCTCCAGCCATATCGCCGTCAGCCTCGGTTCTAGGAGCTTCCTTGGCAGCCAACCTGCCCACGAACACCACGCAACTCCGGCCAGGGCGGGCACGGTGAGTAGCTTCTGCGCGCCAGCCGCTCGCGGTAGCGGTCAGAATGTGTACCGTAACTCCAGATCCCGGCTTCAGCCGTAGCGCCTGCACCGAGCCGGCGAATGTGGCATGGGCCTCCCGGTACTTGTCCTGGGCTGCTACGACATTTCGCAGCGTCGTCTTGAGGACCGAGGCCGGCGTCGACTGCCATGCGGCATCCACCGACTGAGCTGCCGCGGCCTGAGCGGCGAGACTCAGACCCAGAACCAGACCGGTTATGTGTGAAGCTCCACGCATGGTTCCTCCCGCTTCGCCCACATTGGAACAGGTAGTGAGCGGCAAGTATTTCTATTCTCGGAAGACGGAGAAGTTCCCACAAGCCACCAGGAATGCGACGGCGTCAAACAGTAGTGCGGCGGATTTTGTAACGAACCGAGGCGGGAAGAATATCTGGTACGATGATGAGACTTACCTTGCTGCAGTATATGGCGTGCAATTCCTGGTTGGCTCTCACATGAGACGGTATTTCGGGCCGCTTCCACCTTCGCGAGGGGTCCAACGCGGTCCCAGTACATCGGTCGCCTTGCAGTCCACGCAATTGGGGGCGTTCACTCTGAGCCTGTCGGCCACCCTTTCATATACCCCCGCCGGGCAGACATGGGCATAAAAGTCAGCCACTTCGGGGGGGATATCCTCCCCCACAAGGAGATGAGAAGGGATGGTATCGCGGGTGGCGTTGCCCGACTTGAAGACCGCGTCGAGCTTGCTGAAGGTCAGCACATTGTCGGGGGTCAGCGGCCGCACTGGCGACACACTCCGCGGTGTGGCGGCATCCTCCTGCATATCGATTCTGCCTCCGGGAAATCGCCCGCCGGTCAGCGTCATCAGGCCGGCCTTGGCACCCCCCACAAAGAACCCGTTCTTGAAGGCCAACCGCATGTTCCGGGTGCGGTGAAGATCTCGGGCGATGTAACTCTCGTCTACTTGGCGGTCATACGGTGCCAGGACGGGAGCCGAGGCAGAGCCGTCTTTCAACGCCGAGAAAATCGCACCGGCGGCGTAGATCCCCGACTGCATGGCGTAATGGATTCCCTTGAGCGAAGGGACGTCCACAAACCCGGCCGCGTCGCCGATAATGACTACGCCGTCTCCATAGCGCCGCTCCGGCAGCGAATAAAAGCCGCCTTCCGGGATTGTCTTTGCTCCCCACTCGAGCAGCTGGCCACCCTCCAAATACTCCCGAAAGAGCGGGTGGAGCTTCATTTCCTGCAGTAGCTGGTGTACGTCGAGGCCGGCGTCGTGATAGTCCAGTCCGACTACTAGACCGATGGCAATCTGTTCCGGGCCGAGCGGATACATGAAGCTGCCGCCGAACGCGTCGGTGGGAAGGGGCCAGCCGAGGGTGTGCACCACGCGATCCAGCTTCCGCCTGGTCTGCCACACTTCCTTGACTCCCAAGGCATACAACTGCGGGTTAGCCGAACCAATTTTCTGCCACTGGCTATACGCCTGCGTCAGCAGACCTCGAGTGCCTTCAGCAATAACCGTTACCCTGGCTGTGAGATCAGTGGGCTCGGCGTAACCAGCTGCCGGCAGGCCGGCGCGGTCGAGCCCCGATGGCGCGGTGCGCACGCCCCGGACCGTGTTGCCCTCAACGAGGAGCGAATCAACCGGGAAACCGGTGAACAGATTGATGCCGAGCCCCTCCGCCCGTTCCCCCAGCCACCTAACGATCTCGCAGATGGAAGCGGTGTAGTAGTCTTTGTTGTGCATCGTGGGCGGCGTGGGAATCCGTTGCGCCCTGCGTTCGGTCAGCAGGTACGCCGCCTCAGCCTCAACCGCTTGGCGGAAAGGCATCTGGTCGAGCGGCAGGTCTGGGAAAAGCTCTCGAAACGCTCTCGGGTTTACCACGGCGCCGGACAGGTTGTGCTCGCCCAGGCTTTCGGCCTTTTCAAGGACTGCGATGTTGAGGTCTGCCCCTCCCCCTCCGGTCTCCTCATCGCGTTTCACCAGTCGCGCCAGCTCGATCGCACAGGAGAGCCCCGCTGGACCACCTCCCACGATCAGCACGTCCATCTCCACGGCTTCGGCGCTTGGCGGATCCCGCAGGATCAACTTGTCGAGCGGAAGCGGGGGCTGGTGATGGAGCGGAAGAATGGTGGGCAAAATGTTACTCCTGGAGAATAGGAAGACGGTGGAACTTAGATTACACCCATGGACCTCGCCAAGGCGGCGCGCGACCCGTGGGTGTGGGGGCAGCTCGCCCTGTTTCTCCTCGTCGGACTTGCGGCTCCGCTCCTGCCACGACACCTCAACCTGGGAAGCGCCGATTTCATGGTGAACCGGGTAGATCCAGCGTGGATCCGGTGGCTTGGTGCCGGACTGATCGGCCCCGGTGCTTTCATGATGGTATGGGGGATTCGGTCGCTGGGAGGGAACCTGACGCCGGGCACGGAGCCACTTCCCCGCGCCGAGCTGATCACGACCGGAGCCTACGCTCACGCCAGGCATCCGATTTATGCGGGCGTGGTGCTCTTCCTCACGGGGTATACTCTCGCCTGGAGCAACTGGACCCTGGCGTTGCTACTGGGATTCATTGCCCTGCAGTATTTCAAGGGCAAGGCCGGGGCTGAGGAGAAACGCCTGCTGGAAAGGTTTCCGGCATACATGACCTACCGGCGACAGGTGCCGCGGCAGGTAATCTGATCGCTTTCTATTGGTTCTGGCGAACTTTCCTGATCTCCTCTGTGAGCCGCGGGACGATCTCGAACAGGTCACCCACGATTCCGTAATCGGCAATCTTGAATATCGGCGCGTCCTTGTCCTTGTTGATGGCCACTATGGTCTTGGCGTTTCGCATCCCCGCCAGGTGCTGGACCGCGCCCGAGATTCCCACCGCGATGTAAAGATCGGGGCTCACCAGCCGCCCGGTCTGTCCAATCTGATCGGTGGCCGGGCGCCATCCGTCGTCGGTGACGGCGCGAGTGGCCCCCACCGCCGCGTTTCCGATAGCGGCAGCCAGATCCTCGACCAGCTTGAAGTTCTCAGCCGTGCGAAGACCCCGGCCGCCGCTGACGATGATTGAAGCCTCGCCCAGATCGAGCCTGGTCGAAATTTGTGCGGACAGCTCAGTAACGGTGACGCGGGCGGCGGCGGGGTCCATGGCGGGAGCCATGGTCTCGACCCGGGCGGTGCGCGGCTGCTCCGATGGCGTAATTGAGCCCGGGCGCAGCGAAAGCAGTGCCGGGGAACCCATCAGGCGCAGGGTGACAATGACCTTGCCGGTGTAGGCCGGGTGCCGGGCGATCACGGCATCTCCCTGAAGCTGGAAATCAGTTACATCAGAGGCAAGGCTGGCTCCCAGCTTGGCCGCCACCCGGGGAGCAAGGTCCCGGCCTTCAGCCGATGCGGCGAAAAAAGCTGCCCGGTAGTCGGAGGCTCGCAGCCGCTCGGCCACGGTGGCGGCAAACACCTCGGGGCTGTAGCGCCCCAGCGCTTCGTGCTCCACGACGGATACCACGTCGGCTCCGAAGCGTCCCAATGCTTCGGCCCGGGCGGAGATGCCCGGTGCTCCAAAGAGCATAGCGTGCACCTCGCCGCCACCTGACGCATCAGCGGCCTGACGAGCCGCAGCCACCGCTTCAAAAGCAACTTTGCGGAGCTCTCCGTTGCGGGCTTCCGCAACCGCCAGTACCGCCGCCACTAGAGCACCTTCGCTTCGGTCTTGAGCAGTCTCAAAAGCTCGGGCACCGCATCGGCGCCCTCACCCACGATTCGACCTGGGGGACGGTCGGGAGGGAGAGTCATGGACTCGACCACCAGCCGGGGCTCACCGAGCTGGGCCGGCTTTACCTCCAGCGGCTTCTTCTTTGCAGCCATGATGCCCTTGAGAGAGGCTAGCCGCGGCCGGGCGATTCCTTCGTCGATGGTCAGTACGGCGGGCAGGGAGAACTGCATCGTTTCGGCACCGCCCTCGAGCTCCCGCCGAGCGGTGCCGCGGCCATCGGCTATATCGAGCTCCGAGATCGAGGTGACGCAGGGAAGATCGAGCAGCTCCGCTGTCATCGGACCCACCGTACCGTTGGCCGTGTCCGTCGCTACCCGGCCGAAGAGAATCAGATCGTAGCCGCCGGTTTTAAGTTCGGCCGCCAAAGCGCGGGCTATAGCCAGGCCATCAAATGGCACGTCTTCGGTCTTGAGCTGCACCGCCCGACCTGCTCCCATGGCAAGACCCTTTCGAAGAGTCTCCTGTACGCCGTCCGGGCCGATCGACAGCAGCACGACCTCACCTCCCTGCTTTTCTATCAGCTGGAGCCCGACTTCCAGTGCGTACCCGTCGAAATCACCCATCTCAAACTTAAGGCCCGCGGGGTCCAACGATTTACGGTCGCTGGCCAGCGAGAAACGCATTTCCATATCCGGCACACGTTTGATACAGACAGCGATCTTCATGGCTATTGGTATGGGCTATTGGCTATTGGCTATGCTGGGGTTTCCAGCTCCCAGCTCCCAGCTCACCTGACGCGGCAAAGCTAGCCGCGCGAAAGACCGGAACGCAACGAGGCCACCCTGGGGGGTGGCCTCTCACGTACGACCTGACTCTGAGCTTATGTCTCAGAGCCGTTTGACGCCCGCCGATCCGCCATTCCGGGCCGATTGACCTGACGGCGGTCCCGGGCGGAACGTTGGATCCACGAACCGTTCCCAGAAATCGAGGCTGGCTCTGCCATACTCTGCGCCGATTTGGTGGCCGTCTCCGCTGCCCGCTGCAGTTTGGGCCCGGCACGCTGGGCATTCCGGCCTATGGTGTCGATGATCTGAGCTGCTCGCTCACGGCCGCCCAGTCCGAAAGCCAATCCGAAGGCAATGCTGAACGCTCCCACTAGTCCGATCAACAGCGTGTTGATCAGGGTGGTGGCAATGCCAAGCTGGTTGACCGCTACGATGACGGCGAAGCCCCATACTGCCACCTTGGTGACAGTTGCCAGCATGTCAGGGTTGCTGAAACCCGCCCCGGCTGTTGCTCCCCGGACCAGTTGGGAAAGGGCGTTGGCCGCCAACCCACCGACTACGAGGACGACGAGGGCAACCACCAGGTTCGGCAGCCACAGCAGCAGCTGCTGGAGCACATTGGAGACAGCGGGGAGCCCGAGGGTGTCAAACGCAACCACCAGGGCAATGAGCCGGACGAACCATTTGACAATACTGGCGATGACGCCCGCGGAGTCGTCTTTCACCCCAGTCTTCTGAACGAAATCCGCGAAGCCGGACCGGCGGGCAAGATCGTTGAACTTGACCGCGTGCAGCAATGCCTCGACACCACGGGCGAGCAGTGACGAGATGATCCAACCGACTATAAGGACAACAACGAACCCGATGATGCGCGGGATCGCCGAAAGGAACGTATTGAGTGCGCCGGCCAGCGAAGCCCTCAGAGCATCTCCAGCATCGCGAACCGGTACTGCTACCGATGTACCCTGCATAATGCCTCCAACTAAGTTAGGTCAGAAAAATCCCCCAACAGAATGGCGGCATTGATCGGGCGGCTCGGTGACCACGGTCACGGGAGAGGAGATTCGCTGCTGCTCAGTCGCCAAAGGAGCGACGGAGAACCAGCTTGAATGATCTGGCGTTCATCGGGGTCAGGAAACGCTCGAGACCCCCGGTCTGACGGTTCTCGTTGAAGGTTCCGAAGATTGCAGCGTGAGAGTCGAAGGCGTTGGCCACGACAGCTGACAGTTCCCAGTTTGCCCGGCTGAATCCGGCCCGCAGATTGGCCACTATATAGCCATCGAGGCGGGTGGTTTCGTTAGCCTCATCTCCCCGAAGCCATTGCTCGCCGATGTATCTCAGGTCCGCGCCAAACTGTAATCCCACGGGCAGGGACCAGAGCCCACCGAACTTTATCTGATGATCCGGCACCAGTGGCAGCCGGTCGCCCGGCTGAACGTTGTTCTCGCCGGAAAGGGGTGCGGCCACGAAGCCATCGTCGGCTCTGATGCTGAATATCTCGGCGGCGGTCCGGAAGGTGGCGCGGGTATAAGCGTAATTGGCGTACAATGAGAGCTGCCCGGAGGGAATCAGCTGGAGTGCTACCTCGACTCCCTCCCTGCGCGTGGCCCCGATATTCTCGAAGAAGCCCTCGAACACCGCCGTTTCCGACTGAATGAACGAGATGTCGTCCCGCACGTTGGTCCGATATAGCGATGCATTCAAGATCGCGGCACCCCGTACCACCTGACCACCTATCTCCACCGTGGTAGCGACTACCGGGTCGAGGGGCGGATCGTCTCCCAGTGCAAACGGCAGTGGACAGGCGGCGGTCTCATCGGCGCACGCCAGCTCCAGCACTGCCGGCGCGCGAAAGCTCTGACCCACCGACCCATAGACTGAGGCTCCGGTGCCCAGCTGGAGGCTCACGCCGCCGCGAGGGCTCAAACGGCTGAAGCTGTTGGAGGTATCTGCGGCCGGGTCGAGCACGTCCTCGAAGGGGATGCGAATGTAGTCGTAACGAAAGCCGCCGGAGAAGGTGACGTTGTCGATGCGGAGGTCAGCCAGGGTATATCCCGCCAGGTCATAGCTGGGGCTCCGGACGTCGGTATTGAGGGTTTGATCCGCTGGATCAGCGGGGTTCTCCTCGATCAACTGTATGTGCACACTGTTCGACGCGCCGTCAGCTCCCAATCGGAGCGAGAAGCTGCCGTTACGGCGTGGCGTTGTCCATCGCCAATCGAGATTCCCGCCCAGCGAGCCATTCGCGGTGAAGGAGCGGACGTTGTTGTCGGGCGCCTGATTGACGTTGAATCGCTCGGCCCGGGTGCGGCGAGCATAGGCGGTGAAGGCTCCCCGACTGTTACCGAGGGGCGTATATCCCGAGACGGAGGCCTGGAGCTGGTTCAAGTCCTCGAAGTCGCCGGTGGTGAAGTTCCGGCGAGGGGATACATCGAAAAGGCTCTCTGGGAGAGAGCCGGCTGTTTCGGCCCGCGATTCAGCGCCGAACGCCTGAAGGCTGATCCCCCGCCGGGGCCCTCGCCGGCCCAGATTGACAAAGGCATTGAGATTCTCCGCCCCGGTTGCCTCACGCCAGCCGTCCTCGTTCTCATATCCCCCAGCGACATAGTAGTCCCACCCACCCCCACTCAATCCCCCCACCGACGCCTCCGCGGAGTATGCGCCGTACGAACCTCCGGAGGCCTCGATCTCAGCGTCGAGAGGACCGGTACCTCGGCGGGTTATGAGGTTGATTGCGCCTCCCAGCGAGTTGGGTCCGAGCAACGAACCGGAGCCACTTAGAAGCTCGACCCGTTGCACGTGCTCCATGGGCAGCAGATCGAAGTTGACCTCAGCCGCATCCGGCTCGTTCTGACGCACTCCGTCCAGGAATACCGAGATCCCCGGGGGCAGGCCGACCACCGGTCCAGCACTGAAACCACGCGAGCTCAGATTGAGCTTGAAAGGGCTGCCGAGGTCATCGTAGAGCGAGATCCCGGCCTGGGTGGCGAGTGCGTCGGCGAGGAGGCGGGGCTCCCACGCATCTATTGCCTCACCGGTGACGGTGGAGATCCGAGCCGGTATCCCAGAGCCGATCCCGGGGCCCGCCGTGGGCGCGATTGAGCTGGTGACTTCGATGGTCTCGAGCTCGGTTACGCGGGTGCTGTCCTGAAGAGTGCTGTCGCGTTGCTGCGCCGCGGCAGAAGTGACCAGGACCAGACGGAGAAATACCACTACCGTGGCTATCTCACGTGACGGGATCATCAGCGCACCTCGTAAATGGCGGCCTGAGCGACATGATCGGGTGGGGTGCCGACGACTACCACGCCGTCGTCGGCCGGGCCTCCGCCGTCCAGATCCTGGCAGCAATGTGTGATCGTAGTGAGGCCGGGCGGATTCCAATCCACGGTCTTGCGGTGCCCATACCGGGTGAACCGTATGATATCGTCGGGCGTGAGGTGGCCCGAACGGTCCTGGTCTTCATAGATGGATAGACGGCGCACCGGGCCATTGCGCCGCGCGATCACCAGCACACCGTCATCCGCATCTCCGCCGCCGTCGAGGTCGTAGCAGCATCGGTCCACAGTTATGCCCTGGCTGGGGACGATCAGCATTATGGCCGCTGCGGCGGCTACTGCGGTCAGCACCAGCATCAATGGGCGCAGGAGCGGCCGGCCGGACGGCCCCGGTTGCTCGCCCCGCCGGACCCGCCCCAACAGCTCGGCGCCGAGTGAGCTGCGAGGGCTGAAGCGGATCGCCCGCATTGTGCGATCGAGCTCCTGCAACTCCGCGGGGATTTCACTCATGGGCGAGCAGCTTTCGAAGGCGGGCAAGGGCCCGCCACAGCCGGGTTCGAGCAGCTGAGTCGCGCAAGCCGAGGATTTCGCCTGCTTCGCTGATGGGTAGCTCGCTGCCATAGCACAGGCCGATGATCTCACGGTCCTTCGGCGGCAGCTCGGCTACGGCAGCCAGCACACCGGCAACTTCCTCCTCCCACAGCAGCCGCTCTTCGGGTGATGGTGCCTCACACCGAAGGTCGCGCATGCTACCGAGCGACAGGGTCGGGCGCCTCTTTGCCTGCCGCTGATGATCGCGGAGCGCGTTGTGTGCTATACGGAAGAGCCATGGCCGGGGAGACCCTGCCGAAGGGTCGAATCTATCGAACTTCCGCAGAGCCCGAAGAAAGACTTCAGCGGTGAGGTCTTCGGCAATGTCGGGAGAAGCAACATGGAAACGGAGATAGTTGTACAATGGCTCCCCGTAGGCCTGATACCACCTGCGGCAGGCGGCGGCAGCGGCTTCGGGAGCTACCCCGACGTAACTTTTTGCGACGCTGGGGCCAGGTGTGTGTACCGGCATATCGGACTAATACGCCAAAGCAGGCGGGGTGTCACATCGGTCGCTCGACACGCGGTGCCGCGCGACCAGAACGCCGCCCCCTGCCTCTACGTCTTCTCGGAGGGTAACTGGACTGCTGCTGGGGGCATTAGCGGATCGAACTTGACCTGCCGATAAAACAACCGGAATTTCTCATGCCGTCTCAGGTAAGGGGTGAAACCGGCGCGAAGGCATCCCTTAATCGATGCCGCATTCTGTTGGTCCACGAACGTGATGACCCACCGGGCACCAAATTCAGCCGCTCGCTCCGCCACCTGTGCCATCGCCGCACCCATGATACCCTTTCCGCGAAACGCCGTGGGCGTGTACGCGCCTTCGAGCAACGCTTCGTCCCGGCCAATCAGGGGATAGAGGTTACCGAAGAACCCTCGCAGCCGCTCATTCTCGGAGGCGGGGATCACCCATTGCATGTAGCAAAGCTTTCCATCCGGAGCGATGGCAACGTAGCAGGTATGAAGTCCGGAACGCAGCAGTCGGCGTTGGGTGAGACGAAAGAACGCCTCGTCAGAAGTGATTCCTGGCTCGGGGTGGAGCGAGGAGAGGTCGTCGGTTGCGGCCAGCGGGCGCACTGTCAGGGGAAGCGAGGCGCTGGGTGACGTGAACCGGACGCTGAGGTCTCGACGTAACCCCACCGAGATTGAATCGGAGTGCACCCGATATGAGAGAGCCCCCCAGGCCTTGCCCGCGTTTCCTGCGAATACGAGACTGGCCAGATCACTGGCTCGCGAGAGCATACCACGCAGCCCGTGTCTCATACCGCTCGCGTTAGGCTAGTGGAGCTGCAGGAAGCGCCGCCGGTCGAGCAAACACTCCGTCGCAGGTTGATGGCACTGCGGGCAGGCGACTGCTCAGCTACTGGCGGCCGACGTCGGCAACAGGTCGAGATTCGTTCCCTTCGAGCCAGCCAATGATTTTTTCCTTCACCGCTGTTGCACCTTCACCAGGGTCGGCAGGAAAGCTGGTTACCGGCGATCCATCGCGAAGCACCTGCCAGACCAGGTCTGACTGAGCACCGTTTCGCACCGCGTCATACTCCTTGCCCTGCCAGAATACCGTAACTCGGTCAGCCATCGCCACTCCCTGTTGTTGGTTCACACTCTCAGGGTGGCTCAGTTAGGCGCTGGCGGCGGTGACGAAGGTCACGTGTACGCGCTTAGCCCTGTGATGGCCTGGCCCACGATGAGTGAGTGCATGTCGTGGGTACCTTCGTAGGTATAGACGGACTCCAGGTTCGCCATGTGCCGCATCGAGTGGTATTCGACCAGAATTCCGTTAGCGCCCAGGAGGCGGCGCGCTTCCCGGGCAATGTCGCACGCGATGTTCACGTTGTTGCGCTTGCAGAGCGAAACCTGGTCCGGGCTCATGGTGCCCGCGTCCTTGAGCCGGCCAAGCTGGAGGGTCATGAACTGGGCCTTGGTGATCTCCGTGAGCATGTCGGCGAGGCGGACCTGCTGGATCTGAGTTGCGGCGATCGGTTTGTCGAACATCATGCGGTTGCCGGCGTACCGGAGCGCCTCGTCGTAACAGGCCATCGCCGCGCCGATGGCGCCCCATGCGATCCCGTAGCGTGCCTGAGTGAGGCACATCAGCGGGCTCTTGAGTCCACCGGATTTGGGAAGAATGGCGTCCTTTGGCAGGTGCACGTCCTGCAGATGGATCTCGCTGGTGTCGGAGGCTCGGAGCGACAGCTTCCCCTTCTGGTCCCGGCCAGCATAGCCCTTGGTGTCGGTGGGGACGACGAAACCCCGGATAGACTTGGGTTCCTTCACATCGCCGGTCTTGGCCCAGATGATGGAAACGGTGGCCTGCGAACCGTTGGTGATCCACATCTTGGTGCCGTTGAGCACCCAGCCATCCTTGGTCTCACGGGCAGTGGTGATCATGCCCCCAGGATTCGACCCATAGTCCGGCTCGGTCAGACCGAAGCAGCCGATCTCCTGGCCGGACGCCAGCAACGGGAGCCATTTTTTCTTCTGGTCGTCAGAGCCGAAAGCGTAGATGGGGTACATCACCAGGGCACCCTGCACCGAGGCGAACGACCGGATGCCGCTGTCGCCCCGCTCCAGCTCCTGCATGATCAGCCCGTACGCCACGTTGTTGAGCCCGGCGCAGCCGTACTCCTCCGGCAGGTTGGCGCCGAAGAGCCCGAGCTCTGCCATGCCGGGGATCAACTGTTTGGGGAACTTCCCTTCTATGTAGGCCTGACCGATCACGGGGATGAGGTTCTCGTCCACCCAGGCGCGCACCGTGTCGCGCACGGCCCGCTCATCCTCGGACAGGAGCGATTCGAGATTGAGGAAATCAACGCCGGTGAATTGGGAAGTACCTGTAGCCGTCGCCATCGGTGCCTCGGTTGAGGGTTTTGTGTGTCGGGATGGAAATATAACGGGCGGACGGGCGGACGGGCGGACAGGCAGTGGAAGCGCGACTAAGAGTTAGGTCTTAAGCTGTTGCTTCCCCGCTGCCCAATGGCCCATCTGCCCGGCTGACCGAGCGTTTCGCGGCGGGCAGTACACCGACCTCGCGCGCCTTCTGCCTGAAGGTGCGCCCGTGATCGATACGAAGGCCCGTTTCCGCCTGCCACTGATGCACCATCTCATGCAGCACAGTGTGCTCGATTTCATCCCACGGATGGCGTGCGAGGTGGCGGCGGCTCAAAGCGATCTCGATTGGCCGCCCAGTCTTGATGTCTACCGCGAGCTCGCCCAGCCGACGCTTCATCCGCGCCGAGAGCCGAATGGGAATTTCACCCAGGGTGCCACCGAAGTGCTGACCGTTCAGTTGTTGATGAAGGCTGGACAGCTGGTGCAAGAGGACCAGATCGCCGGGCCGGGCGCGTTCCCGGCGCTCCACTCGCGGTCGCGAGGGAGCGAACTCATACACCGGAAAATCCAGAAACTCCCGCTCGGCCAGCCGCCGCAACGCCCGCGGCACTCGCGGATTCAGAAATCGGATAATCGCCCTAAGCACTCGATCAGATGCAAAGGCGTAGCCGCGGTGAATTCTGAGAACCCGCTTATTGAAGCTGAGCATCACGGTTCGGTTGGTATGGGTAACGACCCGATCTATGTCCCGTAGACCGAGCGCCTCGAGCCGAATGGGCAGGCGACTTTCCAGCTGGACGCTCTGCCCCGCTGCCCCCGCGCTCAGAGCCCCTGATCTCCGCCGGCCACCGACACAGCTACCTTGGGAGGCCCGCGCCGGGCGAACGAGTATGTGTCCGAGGGGATAAACTGCCGGTCCTTGGAGACCCAGCGGAAGTGCTGGATGTGTACCGCCTCCGCGTCGATCTTCACCAGATTGAACACCGAGGGTCGGCCACCCCGCACTCGGGAGCTATGAGTGCCCGAGGTGCTCACGGCCAGCGCTCCCTGGATCTGTCCCGCCCCTTCCTGATGGTCATGGCCGGAGAGAATGACATCGGCGCCGGTTGCGAGGAGCCGTTTGTGTGCCGAGCGCCAGCCCGCCAGCCCCATGCGGCGGGAAAGGTCGCCGGGGAGGACGTTGTGGTGGAAGGTGAGTACCCGAGCGGTACCGGGCGGGACGGCGGCGAAGATCTTCTGCACCCGGTCGGTCTCGGACCGCGGTAGATGCCCCTTCACCGCCAGGTCCCGGATCCTCCAGGTGAGCGAGCCGAAGGCAACGCCGTAGCTGCTCAGCGCACCCGCGACGATCGCTCCGGGCACCTCGACCACCGGGCGCAGATTGTCGAAGTACTGGGTGTACTTGGCATACTTCCGCCGCTCGCCGAACAGCCCGAGCGGACTCTTCCACCACTCGATGTCATGGTTGCCTGGAACCACTATCGGAGTGGTGAAAACACGCACCCGTTTGACGAACAGGTGCGCCGCCTGGAATTCACCGTGCCGGGCGCGCTGCGTGAGGTCACCCGATATTACCACGGCCGAGGGGTTCAGCGTCGGAAGAAAGCCGTCCAGCGCCTCAATTTGCTCGAGATCGGCATATCCGCCAAAGTGCACATCCGAGAGGTGAACGATGGTGACGGGTTGGCTCACCAAATGACCCGGATACGGTAGGTCAACACTGCCTCGCTGATCGCGGGTACCCGCACCCGAAACCGCGTGATAGTCGAAGACACCCTCTCCCCAGGCACCGAGCTCGACACCACGCTCCACTCCCCGGCACGCTCCTCCTGCACTATGACGGTGACCGCGCTGTCGGTGGCGTTCTTCAGGGTAACGCGGTAGTCTGCCGTGGCAACAGTATGGACCCCGCGCGCCTTGGTGCTATCCCGCCGGGTGACGTAGCCGGTCTGCACCCGCTTAGCCGTAATGTCAAACGCGGTCCCGGCATTGAGACGAAGATCGTTCCCCGCCGGCGTATGATCGATGGAGGCTTCGCCCACCAGCTGCAATCCTCCGACGCTGTCCGGCTGATACATGCGGGCGACGCCGCCCGGAAGCGGTCGGTCGCCGAAGTCGCTCTTCCGTGGGCGGGTGAGGCTGTAGATCACCTCAACCGGGGGCTCGGTCTCCTCTCCCTGCTGGGGCAGGAAGCCCCAGTAGGGCACGTCACCGTGTACGACGTAACTCTTTTCGTATTTGATCTGCGCCGGCTGGAAGAGTGCCACCGAAGTCGTGAGGCCGGGCAAAAGCGTGCTTCGGCCGGCCAGCGTATACAGATGGAACTCGCCCACGCGCTGCTCACCCGCGAACTGGTCCACCGCGGCATCGGCCGCCGCCGCTCTCATCTCACGCATGAGCGGCTGGGGAGGTGGAGCCTTGGGCTGTGCCCGGCTCACCGATCCGGCCAGCAGCTGGACCTCCGCGTCCTCTACTCGCAGCGATTGCGAGGCAAGCACCGCCATGCCGGTGACCCGGGCATCGGCTTTGCCTAAGATTACCTGGTAGCTGGCCTGCCACGAAGCTCCGCTGGTGAAGTAGCCCAGCCGAAGCTTGTCTTGCGCCTGAGCGCTCCGTACCGAAAGATTGGCGGCCGGGTCGGCCACAACAACATCGGGTGGATAGAGTGGGATGCCCGGGGCAGTAAAGCTTATCCGGCCATCGGGCAGCTTGAGCCGCAGCGGATCTACTCCGAGCACGAGTGCGCTGATCGTATCCCGTGCACCGGAAGGACCCGGAGCCAGCCGGAACACGAGTCTCTTGCCGACCGATCGCCGGAGGGCGCTGGCTTCATCCACCGCGCCATCATAGGACAAGCCCATCACCGTAACTGTCGAATCGAGTGAGAAGATCGTGCTGGGATCCAGTGCGCCCAGCGTGAGCCGCTGGATAGTAGCCCCCCTCGGCAGGTCGATCGGCACCGTCCGCCGCATGAGAACACGCCCGTCGTTGTAGATGGTGAGGGAGGTCTGGGCGGTAAGCGGGTAGGCGGGTAGGAGGGTAAGCAAGAGCGTGGTCGCCAAGAAGGCCGCGGCACGCACATCCTTTTCTCCGTTGACCGCCTTACCCGCTTTCCCGCTTACCCGCTTACCTGCTGTCATTTGAGATACTCCATCGCCACCCGGGTGGCGATTCGCCGAACGATGATGTAGGTGGCCAGCGCCGCGATTGCCGCATAGAGCCGGGCGGTCGGGTCGGCTGGAACTCGGAGGGCGACGTACGCGGCCATCAGCACGGTCGCCGCGAGGGAGATGCGGCTCCCCAGCCGACTTGCACGAGTTTTTCGCTGCGCCCGGCATTCCGGGCACAACTCTCCCCAGGGCAGCCCGACGAGGCGTCGTCCGCACCCGGCGCAGGGAACCTCAGGCAGCCCGCTGGGCGACAGCACTGCCGAATTCCGAGGTCGAAGCGGTCCCTCCGAGGTCGCGAGTGCGGATTCCGTCGCGCACGATAGTAGTGGCGATGGCGTCCCGTACCCGCTGGGCCCGATCCAGCTCGCCGATATGATCGAGCATCATGGCGGCGGCAAGCATCTGTGCCGAGGGGTTGGCCACTCCCTTCCCGGCAATGTCCGGTGCGCTCCCGTGTACTGCCTCGAAGATGGCGGCCTTGGTCCCGATGTTGGCACCGGGAGCAAGGCCGAGCCCACCAACCAATCCCGAGACCTCGTCACTCAGGATGTCCCCGAACATGTTGGTAGTGACCATCACGTCGAACTGCTCGGGCCTGAGCACCAGCTGCATGGCGGTGTTGTCCACGATCATGTCGTTGGACTCCACCCGGCCCTGGTACTCCTGGGCCACGGCACGACCCACTTCGAGAAATAGCCCGCTCACCATCTTCAGAATGTTGGCCTTGTGCACGATGGTGACTTTGCGTCGGCCGTGCCTGAGCGCGTACTCGAAGGCGTAGCGCACGATGCGCTCACACCCCCGACGGGTGACGATGGCCAGGGACTCGCCAACCGCCCGGGGATCGTCGCCTATGGCAACGAAATGCTCCACCCCAATGTAGAGACCCTCGAGATTCTCCCGGACCAGCACGATGTCGACGTTCTCGAACCGGCCGCCGGGAATGATGGTGCGCGCTGGACGCACGTTGGCGTAGAGCTCGAATTCCTTCCGAAGCCCAACGTTAACCGACCGAAATCCGGTTCCCACCGGTGTGGTGAGTGGTCCCTTCAGGGCCAGCGAGTTCTTTCGAATGCTCTCGACGGTGGCGTCGGGCAGCGGCGTCCCGGTGGCCTCGACTGCGGCCACGCCGGCGAGCTCCTCGTCCCAGTTGAAGCGCAGGCCGGTGGCCTCCAGCACCTTGACCGTCTCAACGGTGATCTCGGGCCCGATTCCATCGCCCGGGATCAGCGTCACGTCGTAAGTCATTGGCCGCCGTCGACAGGAAGAACGGCGGCGATGGCGGCGTTCAACGCTTCATCGGGCGTCTTCCCCCGACCCAGCGCCAGCGCGCGCCACACCACCTTGCCGCTGCGGGAGTCAGCCAGTACCAGCGAAAGGTCGGCCCGGATCTGGCCGTCGGGCTCCGGCCCGAATCCCAGTGATGCCGGCACCAACGCCAGGCGGCCGCCCGCCACCGCCATCAGACTCCGCAGCGATGAGCGGAGTGGATCGGGAATGACGAGGATCTTGGGTCCCCGCAGCACGGCGTGACCCATCTGGTCCGGGTCGATCAGATAACCGGCAGAGCGCCGGGCCATCTTCCTCAGTTCCCGGGGTGGAACCCAGCTCACCTCGGGCGCGCGAGTCACGATGGCCTCGCTGACCAGGGAGTCCGTCAGCGCCAGGGCCGCGCGGCGATCGCGGTAAGGGGCGTAAACCGAGTCGGTTTGGAGTGCGGGGTCGGCGACGACGAGCGTAATCGGCAGGATGGCAACTGTCTGACCGCTGATACGCGAGGTAGGCAGGATCGAGACCGGCGGATCCGTGGTTGGTGCTGCCGCGGCCGGTTCTCGCTGAGCCCCACCACAGGACGGGGCTGCCAGGGCGAACAGAATTATCAAACGCGCTGATGAAACGCTTTTTAGGAATGGATTCATGATAGAAGCGTAAACGGCTTCATTCCAGCGACAACCCTCCGTCCACCACGATCGTCTGTCCGGTTATGTGCCGCGCCGATTCCGAACAAAGGAATGAGATCACGTGAGCCACATCGTCGGGCTCCGCGACCCGTCCCAGCACGGAGCTCTTCTGTGCCCGCTCGATGACCTCGGATGGCAGCATGCCCATCCGCTCGGTCCGAATGAACCCGGGTGCGACGGCGTTCACATTGACGTTGGCGGGGCCAAGCTCGACCGCCGCGGCGCGGGTGAGGCCCTGGAGTGCGGCCTTGCTCGCGGCGTAGTTGGACACTCCGAAGCCGGGGCGGTCGGCCTGGTGTGCGCTGACGCTGACGATCTTTCCGAAGTGCTGGCCCCGAAAGATGGGCGCCACCGCGCGAATGCAGTTGAACGCCCCCGTTACGTTGGTTTCCAGGACCTCCGACCACGCCGCCGCCGACAGGCGCCAGAGAGCCCCATCGTTGGCAATGCCGGCGTTATTGATCAGGAAATGGATGCCGCCGAGCTTCTGCTTGGCATCCCGGATGAAGTGTTCCACTGCCACCCGGTCGCGCACGTCGCAGCGGCGGGCATAGACCTCCACCCCCATGGCGGCGATGGCGGTCTCGGTCAGCAGCGCCTGCTCGGCAACGTCGCGTCCCGGCAGATTCAAGAAGCAGAACGCAACATGACAGCCGAGCCGGCCGAACTCCATCGAGATGTGGCGTCCCAGGCCGGTGGCCCCGCCGGTGACAACCACCACCTTGCCCCTCCAGCCCTTGCCGACCGGCTGGGGACGGGGGTCTTCGAGCGCAGTCCCGCTCGCCTCCGGCGCCTCGTATTCCCAGGAGGGCCGCTGGCCGAAGCCGAAGGGTGGCAATGGCATGGAGTCCGAAGGTAGAGGGCGTTTCAGGGGAGAGCAAGGAGCGTCACCGCTTACGCCGTTGTAGCTTATCCCCATGCTGCTGAAACGAATGGGCTGGCTGCTCGTGGCCCTTGCCGCCGCAGTCGCCTGGGGAGTTCTCGCCCTCCACCGCGGCGAAACCATCAACGCCGCGTGGCTGGTTCTCGCCGCTACCGGCAGCTACCTCATCGGCTACCGCTTCTACAGCCGCTTTCTAGCCAACAGAGTGCTCGTTCTAAACGACCGGCGCGCCACCCCGGCTGAGCGGCTGGCCAATGGACGAGACTTCGTTCCCACCTCCCGGTGGGTGCTCTTCGGCCATCACTTCGCCGCCATAGCGGGCGCGGGGCCCCTGGTGGGGCCGGTGCTGGCAGCACAGTTCGGCTACCTGCCCGGAACGATCTGGCTGGTCTTCGGAGTGATTCTGGGTGGGGCGGTGCAGGACTTTATCATCCTGTTCGGCTCCATGCGTCGGGATGGCAAATCGTTGGGGCAGATGGCCAAAGAGGAGACTGGCCCGATCACCGGCCTCCTCGCCATGGTGGCGGTGCTCGCGATCATGGTCATCCTGCTGGCCGTGCTGGCTCTAGTGGTGGTCAACGCGCTGAAGGACAGTCCCTGGGGTGTGTTCACAATCCTGTGCACCATCCCGATCGCGATCCTCATGGGATTCTGGATGAAAGTGTGGCGGCCCGGCCGGACCCTGGAAGCTTCGGCGGCCGGCGTGGCGCTTCTGCTCGTGGCCCTGGTGGGAGGGAGATACGTGGCCGCATCGGCCACCCTGGCTCCATACTTCACCTACTCAGGGCTGACGATTGCCTATGGGATAATCGCCTACGGCTTCATCGCCAGCGTCATGCCGGTCTGGATGCTGCTATGCCCCCGTGACTATCTCTCCACCTTCATGAAGATCGGCACGATCCTGCTACTCGCGCTCGGCATCGTGCTCGTGCTCCCGCCACTCAAGCTTCCAGCGGTCACGCAGTTCATCGACGGCACCGGACCCGTGTTTGCCGGAAAGCTGTTTCCATTTGCCTTCATCACTATAGCCTGCGGCGCAATAAGCGGCTTCCACGCGCTAGTGGCCTCAGGCACGACTCCGAAAATGCTCATCAGGGAAACCGACGCGCGCCTGATCGGCTACGGGGGGATGCTTATGGAGTCATTCGTGGCAGTGATGGCTCTCTGTGCCGCGGCCCTGCTCGATCCTGGCATCTACTTCGCCATCAACGCGCCTTTGACGACCCTCGGCGGCAACGTCCACTCGGCCGCGGAAGTGATCCGCGGGTGGGGCTTCACCGTTACCCCCGAACAGATCGATGGGTTGGCCGCGTCAGTGGGCGAGAAGAGCCTTCTCGGACGGACGGGCGGCGCTCCTTCGCTGGCCGTAGGTATGGCGCACATCTTCAGCAGCGCGTTCGGCCAGGGTCTTATGGCACTTTGGTATCACTTCGCCATCATGTTCGAGGCGCTATTCATCCTTACCACAGTTGACACCGGCACGCGGGTGGGACGTTTCATGCTCCAAGAGCTCGCCGGCCAGATATGGCGCCCCCTGGGCCGCACCTCCTGGTATCCCAGCACGGTGCTGGCATCCGCCGCGGTTGTGGGTGGCTGGGGCTACTTTCTGGTGCAGGGGGTGCTGGACCCACTCGGGGGCATCAACTCCCTCTGGCCACTGTTCGGGATCAGCAATCAGCTGCTGGCCTCGGTTGCTCTCTGCGTCGGCACCACCTTGATCATCAAGAGCGGCAAGGCGCGCTACGTATGGGTCACGATGCTGCCGCTGGCCTGGCTGCTGGCGGCCACACTGACCGCCGGTTGGCAGAAGGTGTTCGCCGATGACCCTCGACTCGGCTTCCTGTCCCATGCGTCGTTGGTGGCCGAACAAGTCAGGACCGGTGTCACGGGCGCCGCAGTTGGCACCCGGCTCATCTTTAATGACCGGCTCGACGCAGTGGTGACTATCACGTTCATGGTCATCACCGTTCTGGTGCTCCTATCCTCGGCTCGTGAATGGATTTTGATCCTCACCCGCCGGAAGCCGGCGCAGGCGCGGGAAGCTCCATTTGTGGAGACGGCATATGCCGGGTGACGGCGGGACAGCGCGGCAGCGGAGGCTGCCCGGAGCAACCGAGCGAGGGAGCAGCGGGTCGCTGGTTGCGAGACTCGCTTGCGTTCTTCGTCAGGTGGCAGGTATGCCGGATTACGCCGGCTACGCCGAGCACCTCCGTCGGTGTCATCCGGAGGCGTCGGTTCCCAGCGAGAGTGACTACTACGCCGTTTACCTCCGCAACCGCTACGGCGACGGTCCAACCCGCTGTTGCTGAAGCTTCTTACGCCCTCGTGCGGTCATCCGCGAGCCCCGCTGCCACTGCCCCCGCTGTGTTGCCGAACCGACACGTGGACGTCTCTATCCGGACGGACGCTTCATATTGACACCTGCCGGCTGGGGCGGGACATTCAGCCGGGCTGACGTTAGTTCCTGCCTTGCTTGAAAGCGAGCTCGTATGACAGATGATTCGCGGGGGGGAGCCGCCCTGCTCCGGATGCTGCTCATCGCCGCGGCCACAGTGACTTCCATCTCGTGTGGCGACGACCAGAGCGCAGGGCCTACCGAGGGCGCGATCCTGATCGGGGCTCGAACAACCGGCTCCGACTTCGATGTCAATGGTTATCTGGTGTCGGTGAACAACAGCCAGGGACAGGAGATCGGAAATCTTGACACACTCTACGTGACGGCTCTGGAGCCAGGCGATTATATCGTAGCCCTAGGCGGGATGGCGGAGAACTGCACGGTACCCTCGGAGGATAATCCCCAGACAGCCATCGTTGTACCGGGAGACACCGTTGAGGTGCTCTTCGACATCACCTGTGAGCCGGCCGCGCCTCCGGGCGGTGGCGGCGATCTGCTTCGTATGGGCCGCTAAGCCATCACTGGAGAGCGTGGCCTCGGGCCGGTAAGGTGGCAATCCACTCAGTAAGCCACCTCCCGGTCCTCGAAATCACCGCCGAGCTGTCGTTGGCCAGAAAGTCGTAGCCCCCGCGGGCCAGCGAGGAGTCAGCGTAGGTCCCCCCGGCACGCGCTCGTGACCTGGCACTGGCGAGCGCCACCATAGCATCTTTGGTTCCTACCCACAGCAGACCGTCCGAGGCGCGAATAGCGTAGCGTTTGGGTATCCCAAAGCTGTCCGGCGCAACGTAGACCCGTACCAGAAGCGGAATCACCTTCGGATCGGTGAAGTAGGAGAGCAGGGTCAGATAACGAACCCGAAACTCCTCCGTGCCGGCGGACCGAAAGCGCAAGGCCACTGAGTCCAGTGCGCCGGCCCCGAGCCTGCCAAGCACCCACGCGTCCCCATGGTTGTACTCTCCAGCAGGAACGCGAGCCAGGATGTCGGCCAGCACGGCAGAATCGCCCTGTACCGCACGGCGCCGCTCCAGCACGATGGCCTGAAGTGAAGGTTCCAGATCCTCCGGCTTGAGGCCGGGATCGCTGGGAAACGGCACCGATCCTCCCTGCTTCAGATGCTTCAAGAGCGCAGCCGCGCTGTCGGAATACGCCACGCTCCTGAGCTGGGCGAGCCGGGTGAGCGATAGCAGCGCGGAGTTCCAGTCTCCCTGTCCCGCTATGGTCTGCCGCATCCGGCGCCACAGAGGCTTCGGAGACTTGGCCCGCATGATCGTTGCCACGGTGTCGGCAGCCGGGCTGCCCTCGCGGAGCCCCTCATGCAGCTCCGAGTAGGTGGCTCGACCCGGCACCGCAACCCGCACCTGCACCTGGGCCTTCCCCTCCCTGCCGTACACTATAGCCATCGAGAGCATCGCTGCGCACAGCATTGCTTTCATCGTGTGTTAGTCCCTTTCCGCTGGTGAAACGATCAGCCACACAATGACTGCCACCGACATCCCGGCGGCCGAGGCCCACAGGGCAGTGCGGCCGCTGCCCGATTGGTATAGCGCACCGAAGACCAGACCAGCCGGTAACGCGGCGGCTCCGACCAGCGCGTGGTACGACCCGAATCCACGGCCGGTTCTTACCGGTGCCAGCCGAGCAACGACCGCACGCTCGCCGGACTCCATGAGTCCAGCCACCAGCCCCAGCAGCAGGAACAGCGCGATGGCCTGGGCGGGAGAGAGCTCAGCTCCAAAGGCGAATGCCACCGCTGCGAATAGCAGGCCGCCCGCCGCAACAATACGCCGCGGTCCCAGGCGATCGGAAAGCCAACCACCAGGGTAAGAGCTGGCGCTTCGCACCACGTGGAGTCCAGCCCACACCAGCGGGATCGCGGATATAGCCACACCACGGTCCTGAAGCCTGAGGATGAGGAGTGTCTCCGGCAGGCGGAAAAAGGTCAGGGCCGTCAGGGCGAGGACGGGGGGCCAGAAGGTGGAAGAGTCGTGAGTCGTGAGTCGTGAGTCGCGCGTGCCGACGTGCTCCTCACCCGTGACTCGTGACTCATGACTCGTGACTCCCCGCAACACCACCGTCAGCATCACGAACGCCACTATGCCCGGCGCAATACTCCACCCAATCACACTGCGCACATCGGCTCCGCGGGTCAGCAGGTACCAGGCGGCCAGTGACCCGAGCACGGCACCGAAGTGATCGGCTCCGCGGTGGAACCCATAAGCCCGGCCTCGGAGCCTGACGGGAGTGATCTCCGCAATCAGCGCGTCGCGGGGTGGGGTTCTGATTCCTTTGCCGATTCGGTCGACGACTCTGAGGCCGACTACCTGCAGAGCCGACCCCGCTCCAGCGATCAGCGGCCGGACGAGCACCGCTATGGCATAGCCCCACAGAATAAGCGGCCTGCGCCAGCCCGGCCGGTCGGCCAGTTGGCCGCTGATCCACTTCACCAGTGACGAGGTCAACTCGGCGGCACCGTCGAGCAATCCCAGCAGGAGGGGCCCGCCCCCCAAAGTGCGGGTAACCAGGGCCGGGAGGAGCGGATACACCATCTCGCTGGCGAAGTCGTTGAACAGCGACACCAGCGACAGTCCCTTGACCGTGGCCGGCACCCCGGCAAGGCCGGGGTCTTTGACCCGGCTCAGCGTCATTCTGGCTCTGGGGCCGGAGCAAAAACCTCGAGCGCACCGGGAAGAATGCGGAACCGTGCCGGCGTTTGCCGGCAGATCTCTCCGTCCACATTGATCTCCCTAGGCACCACGGTGGTGACATCGAACTCGGTGGCACGCAGAGCTTCGACCGATCCCTTGCTGCCGTGATGTCCGCTGCGCAACGCCGGTACCAAGGCCACCAGCTGCAGCCAGTGACGGACCTCCAGCGAATAGAGATCCAGACGGGCGTCGTCTATCTTGGCATCGGCCGCCACCGGGAGCGCGCTGCCGTAGTAGCGCCCGTTACCCACCACAATCTGGACCGTCCGGCTGTGCCGAGTTCCGCCGGGCCACGAGATGTCGGCGTGGAACGCGCGGCTGCGTGTCAGGGCGCGAACAGCGGCCACCCCGTACGCCAGCGGACCCCAGCGTCGCTTGGTCTTGCTGGTGAGCGCCTCGGTTATTTGCACGCTCAGCCCTATGCTGGCTGTTGTGAAGAAGTATCTCCCGTTGACCCAGCCAAGATCGATTTGTCGGCGGGGACCCCCGACCGCCAGCTCGCAGGCTGCCTGAAGGTCCAGGGGAACAGCTAGCGTACGCGCCAGATTGTTGGCAGTCCCCAGCGGAAGGATCGCAAGGGGCAGCCCGGTTCCCACCAGCGCTTGAACCGCGGCATTGAGGGTTCCGTCACCGCCGGCGACGACCACCCGGTCGACTTGGCCCTGGTAGCGCCGAATCTGCTCCGCCGGCTCCAGCGAAGGCTCGGTGCCCTCCCCGATCAGATTGAGACCCAGAGCGGTGAGCCGGGCCCGCGCTTCCGCGAAACCGCTTTTACCCCGCCGGGAGCCGGGATTCACGATGAGTAGGGCGCGGGACGTCATTCGGGAATGTAAGTGACTGGGGGACGGTTATATTTGCTGCCCCATGCATGCCGAGCCCAGCCGTTTCCAGGAATCGAATCTCTGGTCCACCCCGATCCGAGACTTGGGCCTCACCCTGGAGGGTACCCGCCTCGAGCCGATCCTGGCCGAGTTCGAGCAGGAGCTCCGGCAGGTGGGGATCACGCGGCTGAAACCCCGGTGGTACCTGTCCACCGAATGGGGTGTGCCCTTCGAGACCATAGCCATCGCCATCCCCTTCTACCTGGCGCGGCCGGACCTAACCGCGCTCCACGCGGAAAAGGTGGGCCACATCGAGGGGTTCAACCGCGCCGACATCCTGCGCTATCTGCGCCACGAGATGGGACACGTCGTCAATTACGCCTACCGCCTCTATGACGACGAAGAGTGGGTCAAGCAGTTCGGGTCGATTACCCAGCCGTACTCCGAGGAGTATAGCCCGGAGCCATTCAGCCGGCGGTATGTGCGCCATCTGCCCGGGTGGTACGCACAGAAGCATCCCGATGAGGACTGGGCGGAGACGTTCGCCGTCTGGATGACCCCGGCCCTCGACTGGCGCGCTGAGTACGGGGCGTGGCCCATTGCTTCGGCCAAGCTGGCCTACGCGAGCCGGACCATGGCCGCCCTGCGAAACCGCGACCCGGAGGTCACCAGCACTGACCTGGATGAGGATGTGGGCGACATAGAGTACTCACTGGGGCAATACTACGGCAACGATGCAGGATCAACGGAGAATCTGCCGCCGGGCCTCGACGGTGCGCTTCAGGCCATCTTCGAGGACCTGACCGGTTCCGACGCGATATCTCCGGTCCACTCACTCAAGCCCGCCGGCGATCTGATTCGTCGCCTCGAGCCCGAGCTCATGGCCAACGTGTTTCGCTGGACCGGGCACTTCCCGGAGCGGACCCGGGTGCTGCTTCGCTACCTGGCCGAGCGGGCCACCCAGCTGGACCAGGGCTATCTGGCCCATCGGGAGGACTCGGCCATCATCGCGCTCACCACCCTGGTAACGGGCCTGGCGATGAACCACGTGCAGCGTGGGAGTTACTTGCCGTAGCGTTCGAGAGTGAGGTTCACGATCTTCTCGATGAGCCGGGGGTAGTCCATGCCTGCAGCTGCAGCGGACATGGCGAACTCGCTCGACTTTTCCAGATAGCAGCTCGCGTTCACCTCCAGCACGTAAATCTCTCCCGTATCGGTGAGTCGGAGATCGACACGGCCGTAGTCGCGCACCCGCAACGCGCGGTAGGCATCCACGGCAACCTTCTGGAGCTTGGCCCGAAGTTCGTCGGGCAGATTGGCCAGCACCGACTTGGTGCCCTTGAATTCCTTGCTCCCTTCGTCCCACTTGGCTTTGCTGTCCAGTACCTTGGGGACGCCCTCGGGAAACCCGGTGAAATCGACCTCCACCGGAGGCAGCGCCTTGGGCTGGCCGTTACCCAGCACGCCGACGTAGAACTCGCGCCCCTCGATGTATTCCTCAGCCAGCGCGGAATCGTTCAACTCTTTGCGAATGGCTGTCACCCGTTCCATCAGTGCCACTGGATCGTGCACCAGCGACTTGCCTCCGATGCCAAGGGAAGAATCGGAACGGAGCGGCTTGACGAACAGCGGCATCCGCAGGTTCCCCCCGGTCTCGAACGACCCCTGTTGTTTGGAGAACACGGCGAACCGCGGGTAGAGAATGCCGTCGAACGCGAGAAGCTTCTTGGTAAGCCCCTTGTCCTGGCTCAGGTAGAGCTCACCCGGGCCGCTGCCGGTATACTTGAGCCCCAGCAGGTCGAGCAGACCGGTGACGGGGATGTCGCCGAAGACGTTCTCCCCGAACATCTCCATCAGGTTGAACACGAGATTGGGTTTCCGCCGCGACAACCCGGCAATGAGCCGTTTGACGTCGCCGTGCACACCTAGTATGGACACCCGATGGCCGAGGCTCCGGAGTGTCCGGGCGACCTGGGGGACAACCTGCTCGTACTCCTTGGAGTTCTCGTCTTCGCTGTCGAGATAGGTCAGCACCGTGATCTTCATGCGGTCGGTCCTCTCCGGTTCCGGCCGTTCACTGGGTGAGCCCCATGCCCCAGCTCGCCAGACTCACAGGCAGCCCGCCATACCCCATCAATTCGTCATGAAAGCGACGCAGTCGAAAGCTGGACCCTTCGCGTTGGAGGTACGCATCCCTCAGACGCAGCAGATCCCGGCGTCCCACCGCGTAGCAGAGCTGATATGTGGGCCAGGCACAGTAGCGGCGGACCTCCGCCTCAGCGTTCGATCGCTCGATGGGAAGGTGCTCGACCATGTACTCGACCGCCTCGGCCGGCGTCATACCGCGCGTATGGAGACCCACGTCGAGGACGATACGCACCGCGCGCCACAGAAGGTTTACCAGCTGAAATAAGCGCTCCTGGTCCGTTCGATAGTATTCCATTTCCCGCATCAGCTGCTCCGAGTAAACTGCCCACCCCTCCACCATGATGGGACTCCAAATGTGGCGCCGGACTTCCGACGCGAGCCCTTGCGCGCCTACCATCTGGAGGTGGTGTCCGGGATAGGCCTCATGGATAGCCATGCTCGGGATGACGTAGGTACAATGACCTCGACGCTGCTGTTCGAACACCTCGCGCGGGAGCGTCGGATCGGGTGGAGTGACGTAAAAGCGGCCGGTGCGGTCGGCGAGATAGATGGGCGGCGGCTCGTAGGCGGCGAAAGGCACCAGAGGAGCGAGGAATGGGGGAGTCGGCACCACATCCAGCGGAGCCTCGGGCATGGTCACCAGGTCGTACTCCAGCACGAAGTTGTTAGCCCGGTCGATCTCCCGGCGATATGAAGCCAACAGATCATCGGCGGGGGGCGCATCGTTCCGCAGCTCGTCCACGACTTCGCGCCACGGGCGCCGATCGAGTCGCGCGGCCAGCGCGACGATCTCTGCGGTGACTTCCTCCTGCAGGCTGAGACCGTAACGCCAGAGCTCTGGTCCCCCTGACATCAGCGCGTGCTCGTGGTGCAGCCGGCGATTGAACTGGTCCTCACCGATGGCGAAGGCGTGCGGGTCGGAGCTCGGCTCGATCTTGTCACGAAGCGCGGCCCCGAAGCACACGAGTGCCTGGAGCGCCGACTCACCGGCTTTCTTGAGCGGACCGGCCGCCACGGGCGCCGCACCAGCAAACGCGCCCACCAGCTCGGCGATCAAGTGTCCGCCGCCACCGAGCATGCTCAGCGTGGAGTCCACGAATACCGCTGGCGGGTCGTCGATGCTCTCGCGGGCCAGGTCGAGAAAAGCGGGAGCGGCTTCGAGCCTCGCGAGCACCGCCGGGACCCGGCTGGGAAAATCCGGCTCCTGCCGGGAAAGCAGGGCATAGAGGCCTTGCAGCAGGTGGGACAGCCAGAAGGCGGGGTTCCGGACGTGGGGGCGCTCGTGCTCCAGCCGGAATATCGTGGCCCGCATCTCGCCGAGCAGCGCGGTGCGGTCGATCTCGTGGTACAGCTCTTCGGGCTCCAGCTCTTCCACCGCACCGGTCAGCGAGCGGAGAGCGGCAAGGTGGGCTCTAACGCTTTCCTCGTCGAAACTGCCGAGGCGGCAATCGTGCGCCACCGATCCGGCTGCGCTGGCCGAAGCGGGATCGAAGTGGTACTTGAGATCCAGATAGGAGCGGCAGAGATCGTCGACCGCTGAAGCGGGCACTATAGAGATCCTCGGAAGATCCTTCGCTCTCCCTCGCTGCGCTCAGGACGACGGCTTTGCCGTCGCCTCGGAATCGTCGCCCAGCGTCATGCTGCCGCTGAGTCCTTCCACCACCACACGATTCCCCAGCAGAGAGCCATCGAGATGCACGCCGTTCAACTTTGCCCCCTGCCCCACGATGGTGTGGCGTAGGCGGCTGCCGGTTACCCGCGTGCCGGCCTCCAGCGACACGTTGGGACCGATCTCGCTGCGCTCGATCGTCACCCCGTCCTCGATGTAGACCGGGTCATGAATGGTGACGCCGGGAAAGTCCAACCTGCGGGCCGCGCCTTTGCGCAGCAGGATCTCGTTTGTCTCCAGCAGAGTGTCCAGCTTGCCGCAATCGTACCAGCCTCCGACTTCAGCCGTCAAAATGCGTTTACCGTGCTCGATCATCCATTGGAAGGCATCGGTCAGGTACCACTCGCCCTTGTTCGCGGCATTCGCCAAAACGTGATCAATTCCCTTCCAGAGGCTGTCTACCGAACGGATGTAGTAGAGGCCGATGTTGGCGAGCTTGGATATCGGAGTGGACGGCTTCTCCACGATGCGGGTCATGTACCCGTCCGCATCGGTGACCACGACCCCGAACCGCTGGTAGTCTTCCACTTCCTTGGCCCAGATGATCCCGTCCGCGTCGGTGCGGTTGATCAGCGTGAGATCGGCCTCGAAGACGGTATCGACGAAGATGATCAGCACCGGCCCTTTCACGTGCGGTCGGGCCAGATTCACCGCCCCGGCAGTACCGTCCTGTACCTTCTGCTCGATGAAGCGGGAGGGGAGCTTATACCGCGCCCGGGTGAACGCCTCCACCTGCTCCTTCAGATGGCCGGTGATGAAGATCAACTCGGTGACGTCGAGCCCCTGGAGCCGATCCATCACCCAATCCATAACCGGTCGACCGGCAACCTTCAGCAGCGGCTTTGGCACCAGGTGGGTGTGAGGGCGGAGCCGGGTGCCTTTGCCGGCGAGAGGAATTATCACTTGCATGTCAGCCTCTTCCGTATCGGTCCTGGAGACGCACGAGGTCGTCGAGCTCCGGCGTCGAGGCCTCCAGAACGTCGCTGTCCACTACCGCCTCGATCTGATGAATGAGCCTGGGGGGAATGTGGACTGTCTCGCCGGCCTTGAACGGTCGCGAGACTAGAGTGTCTCCCGGCTGGGTCCGAAGGATGAGCTCCCCTTCTAGAACGTGCATCGTTTCGTCCTTCCGGTTGTGGTACTGGAGACTGAGCACGTGCCCCGCCTTAACGTGAAGTATTTTCCCCACGTAGCGGTCGGTGCGAGCCCACACCAGCTCGTAGCCCCACGGCTTGTCTACCCGGTACGGCACTTCGGGCACTCAGGCCTCCACGCGGGCGAAGTCGAAAGAAAATGAAGCGGGGGACCGAGTCGATTGCGAATGCGTCAGCATGCGGAAGGAAATATGGCGGGTAGGCGGGTAGGCAGGTAAGCGGGTAAGTAGAATAATGCGACACCCCGCGAACCTCGGACGATACTTCACGGAGTTTCTTAACGGCTCAGGAGGACGCTCAATACTAGGGCTTACCCACTTACCCGCTTACCCGCTTACCCGCTTACGCTTCAAAACGCCGGCTCGAAGCTGAACACCCAGCGGAAATCGAAGTCGTTATCGCTGGGGCGGACCGATAGCTCCGGCCGGCTCACAAGGAGCGGCACATCGAAGCGGGTGGTGAACCTGGTGTCTCCGATGCGGTGATCGGCCCGCAACCCGAGGCCTGCATCGCCCACGAAATCCAGGCCGTCCGCCCCCGCCAGATCGGTGAAGGCGGCCACTCCGATCCGGTTGAAGAGCCGCGCCGCGGGCCGGGCCAGCAGCGTCTGATCCAGCTCGATGTTGAGCGCGGCCACGGCGGCGGTGGAAACCCGGCGGTCGATCCCCCGGATGCCGGCGCCACCGGGCGCGTGATAGTGAAAGTCCTCTCCCGCCAGTAGCGACCCACGGGAGCGAAGAAACGGGTTGTACAGCTGCTGGAGCGGGTCGGCTCCCTGAAGGTAGATCTGCCGCTGTTTAGCCGCATCGTCATCCCCGCTGGCGTAGCCCAGAAATACCTGCGCGGCGACAGTGCGGTTGGCACCGAGGGACCGGCGGGCCACGCCGTCCATCGACGCGCGAATATAGAACGGGTTCAGCGCGGGTCGCCCGCTCGCCTCCAGGCCCTCGCGATTGTACGCCAGGCCCCCGGCCAGCGAGCTCTGCAGCGACAGTTGCCACTTGCCGCTCGCGGTGCTCACCCCAGCGAAGCTCTGCAGCTCCACCGTTCCCACGTCATCGTACAACCCGGGGTCCAGATAGCGCACGTCGTCGATGCCCACCCACGTGAGACTGACCCCCCGGCGCCAGGTGGGGCCGAAGGTCAAGTGCTCCCGCCGGCTCCAATCGACGCTAGCCCTGAGACCGTACCGGCCTTCCATCTTGAAGGCATCAAACGTCTGCGACGTGTTGGGGGCCCTGAGAAAGACCGGGTTCCGCGTTCGGAGAAAGAGATCCACTTCTTTGACCCCGTCATCGGCACCCCAGCCGGTGGCCACGCTCACCAGGGCCTGGTTCTGCGCGAACCGGCCGAGGTAGTCGTTGCGGCTGCGCACGCCGAGGGTCACACCACCGGCGTCGTTGTACCACACGGTGGGGTGCAAGCCCACGGTCAGCCGGTCTCGGCGGGAACGGGTGGAGAAGTAGGGATGGAAGTAGAAGTCGGTCTCGGGCGGGGGGAACCTCAGGTTGAGACCGCCGAGCCGCTTCCGGTTGTTCAGCATGTTCCAGTCGTGGGTGCGCACCCGGGGATCGAGCACCACCTGCTTGGGCTTGCTCCGGGTCGAGACCTCCACCCACTCCCGCTCCGCCATGCCCTCGACCCGGACGATGCCGGTGTCGCGCTCGGCGATAACCGCGACTTCAACCGGAAGCCGGCCCTCGTCTTTCCGCAGGATCTCCACTCCGGTGGTCCACTCCCCCGCTGGCCCTCGGCGCCGTTTGACCTTGCCGATTGAATAGTCATACAGCTCTGTCGCGTGCAGACCCTGGCCGAACAGAACCGAAAGATCCCGCTTCGATACCTCCTCAGCCACGGCCCGGAAAGCGGCTTCGTCCACATGCTTGAGCTTCCAGCGGTCGTAGAAAGTCCGGAGAATGCGGTGCATCGTCGCATCGCCAACGAGGTAGCGAAGCTGGTGAAAGAACAGCTCGCCCCGGCTGTAGATGGAGATGTTGTAGGAGATGAAATCGCGGTAAGCCTCGCTCAGAAGGCTGGTGGGTTCCGAATAATCATCCAGGTCGAGCTCCAGGATAGTGGCCTCGCTGCTCTCGTAGCCACCGGTCTTTCCGAGGGTTTCCCAGAACCAGGTGGTCTGGAAGCTGGTGAACCCCTCATCCAGCCAGCCTTCGCGCCACTCGTTATTGGCCAGAATGCCCATGGTGTAGTTGTGCCCCGCCTCATGGACGATCAACCCCTGATCAGCCGACCCGTCCATGACCATCATGGGGAACTCGGTTCCCCCACCCTCGATCCGGTGCACGTTGGTGAGCTGGGGCCAGGCGAACTCCCCGAACAGCTTGTCCAGCCAGGCCAGGGCAGTCACGGTACGCTCCACGGCAACGCCGTTGCCCCAGGTGCCCTCGTCCCCCGGCTGGTAGAGCACGTGAACCGCCACATCGCCGTAGCGGCCGCCTTCGTAGCGGTAATCGGGGTTAAGAGAGAAGGCGAAGTGATGCACATCTTCGGCATACCACCGGATCTTCTTGCGACCTGACTCGGTGCCGGTGCAGGCGGCGGCCGGGGTACTTGGGCCATAGTGGTCTCGCTGGTACTCGATTGCCCGTGCGGAAACGCGATTAGCCCGCTCCCAACCGGGGTCACCACAGACGGGTACGCCGGTAGCCCCTACCACCTGGTCCGCAGCTACATCGAGGTCCACCACAAACGAGCCGAACTCGCCGTAGAACTCTCCAGCCGGGAAGAGCGGGCGCTCCGCCCAGCCGTAGCGGTCATAGACAACCACCTTGGGATACCACTGCGCGAAGTCGAACCGGC
>JACCRS010000235.1 GCA_013813435.1 Gemmatimonadales bacterium | reverse complement strand
GCACCGGGCCCAAACGGCTCGCTGTGCTTCCGTTCGAGAACCTGGGCGACTCGGCCGATGCGTACTTCGCCGATGGGATCACGAACGAAGTGCGCGGGAAGCTCTCGCAGGTGTCGGGACTCGCAGTGATTGCCCGGGCCAGCTCGAACGAATACCGCCACACCACCAAGGCACCGCAGCAGATCGCCCGCGACCTCGGGGCCCATTACCTGCTCACCGCCACCGTGCAGTGGGAGAAGGCGCCGGGCGCTCCAAGCCGCGTGCGGGTGAGCCCCGAGCTCATCCGGGTCGAGCCCGGGGCCGCGCCGACCACCAAATGGCAGCAACCGTTTGATGCGTCACTCACGGACGTCTTCCAGGTGCAGGCGGATATCGCGACGAAAGTGGCCAGTGCGCTCAACGTGGCGCTGGGCGACAGTGTGCGCCAGGAGCTCGCAGCCAAGCCGACCGAGAACCTGGCAGCCTACGACGCCTACCTTAAAGGGGAGGCCGCCTCGCAGGGCATGGCGGTGGCTGATCCACCGAGTCTGCGGCGCGCCATCGGCTTCTACCAGCAGGCGGTCGCCATGGACCCCGGGTTCGTCCCGGCCTGGTCGCAACTCTCCCGAGCAAGGGGCCTCCTGTATACCAACGGCACTCCAACGCCCGAGCTGGCGACTCAGGCCCATGAGGCGGCGAACCGATCGCAGGCGCTCGGCCCGGGCCGGCCCGAAGGGCAGGTGGCGCTGGGTGACTATCACCGGTATGTGACGGTCGAGAACCGCCAGGCGCTCGCTGCCTACGAGGCCGGGCTGAAGCTGGCGCCCACCAACGTCGACCTCCTTGTTGGCGCGGCCCTGGCCGAGCAGTCCCTAGGCCGCTGGGAGGCGGCGCACCAGCACCTCGCCCAGGCGGCGGCGCTCGATCCCCGCTCGGCTAACACGGCGCGGCGCAGCGGGGCCACGTTGCTGTGGCTGCGCCGTTACCCCGAGGCACAGGTTGCTTTGGACCGCAGCCTCGCGCTCGCTCCCACCAATCTCAGCGTCATCGAGATGAAGGCCCAGGTGGCCCTCGCCCAGGGCGACTTGGCCGGCGCCCGGGCAGTCCTTCGTGCGGCACTCCCGACCGGCGACCCCGTGGCGCTGCTCGCCTACTTCGCGAACTATTGGGACCTGGTCTGGGTGCTGGACGACGCTCAGCAGGAACAGCTTCTCACAGTTCCGCCGAGTGCCTTCGACGACGACCGGGGGGCCTGGGCCCTCGTGCGCGCGCAAACGTATTGGCTCCGGAAGGACGCTGCCAGGGTAAGAGTGTATGCCGACTCGGCCCAGCTCGCGATGGCCGAGCAGCTCCGAGCCACCCCGAAGGACGGGCAACGGCATACACTGAGGGGGTTAGCCCTGGCTTATCTGGGCCGCAGGGCAGAGGCGATCGCCGAGGGAGAGCGGGGCCTCGCACTCGTGCCCATCAGCCGCGACGCCTATGTCGGCGCCTACAACCAGCACCAGCTGGCCCGTATCTACCTGCTCGTGGGCGAGCCCGAGAAGGCGCTCGACCAGCTCGAGCCCTTGCTGAAGATCCCGTACTACCTCTCGCCTGGGTGGCTCAAGATCGATCCTACCTTCGACCCGCTCCGGGGCAATTCGCGCTTCCAACGATTGATTGTAGGCCGATAATCCTTATTTCGCTTCGCGTTCGCCGTCGCCGGAGTTCTCTGAGACTTGGCGTCCGGGATTGCACGCTACGGCAAAGTCTGGCATTTGTGTGGGTAAAGTATGGCAAAGTCCAGCATGGAACCCAGCAAACTCCAGCATCGGGTGCCACGAACTCGCGTTTAAGTAGCAAGTTGCTGGAATTCAGCCAGTTATAACGGCCCCTCTGGATCAGGAGAGTCCTGGTTCGAGCCCAGGAGGGGCAATGCCCACGGTGAACAACCGTGGGCGTCTTTTTTGGGGCTCGGCCTTCGGCTGCGAGCCCAGGAGGGGCAACAGAAAGCGCAGCATCGGATTCCCCCCCCGGTGCGGCGCTTTTGCTATCTGCGGCCCTGTGCGAATTCCTGTGTGAGTTCTTCCACTTCACGCTCGCACATCGTTCAGAGCTGCTGGCGATACTCTGGCCTCTTGTACTCCACGACAGCGGCGCCAGCGGTAGAACGTCGTCTCGGTGATGCCGTACCGGCGGCAGAGCTCGCGGATCGGCGCCCCGCATCGGCCTCGTGCAGGATCGCTACGAGCTGCGCGGTTGTGAATCGACTTTGCCTCATCGGTCCTCCGGTCGACGACCGACTTAATAGCTGGCTCAACTCCCGGGGGGCCGTGGCGAACCGCTCCGCGCCGAGACCAGATGGCAGATCGAGGCGCCGTTAATCCCCTCTGCTCGTCAACCGGGTTATGGTCGTCTTCGCCTCTTCCACGAGTGGCCGGTGGCGGGTCACCGGTCGGTCGTAGCGCCTCAGGAATTCGCGGTAGTAGTTCCGGGCCAGCTCGGCGCGTCCTCGCTGTTTCTCGATGCGGCCGCGCTCCAAGTCCACCAATCCAGTCAGCATCAGGCTATACACTGTACTCGGGTGGATAAAGGAGAAACCGTCCACGAAGGTCAGCAGCCTGAGGGCCTGATCGGCCTCGCCGGAGGCCGCCAGCCATCGCGACGCTGCCAGTCGATCGACGGCGATCGTATACGGATGATGGGTGAAATCCGGAGCGGAGAGCGCCGCCTCCTTCCATTCGAGCCTGGCCAGTGCCGTGCCGGCGGCGCCCGTGGCCCCGGCAAGCTCGGAGTCGAAGGCCGCGAGCGACTGATCGAGGGCGTTGACGCTGGGGTCTCCGATCTCACGGAGCGCCGCACGCGATTCGGCCAGGGCGCGTCGGTCGCCTCGACCTACCGCGGTCAAGCCGTCTAGCCATGCCACCTCGGCTCGATCCGCGTTGTTCGCCTGCGCCTGCGTCACGGCGTGCTGGCGCCGGTTGGCGGCCTCACGTTCGTCGACCGCACCGAGCCAGAAGGCGACGACTGCCATCCCGTACGCCCTGATGGCCCCAGCTGAATCGATATTGCTGATCACCCGCCGGTCCATGGCGACCAGTGCCGAATCCCATGCTCCCCTCTGCGCCCACGAGAGTGCCAGCAGCAAGCCATGCACCCCCTGGCGGGCCGGCGAGGCCCCCGACCGAAGCACCCGTTCGCTCACCTGAACCTGCTGGGCCGGCAACCCGAAGCGATACGCGTCGTAAAAGCTTCCGTCTGGGACGGCTGCCGGCTCAGGGTCTTTCGCAACGCTGTCAACCAAGAGCCGAGTGAGCATGCTATCGCCCCGCACGATCTCATTCACAAAGCGAAACTGCAGCAGTCTATTGCCGTATCCGTCAGCAGTCAGGGTCGGACCCGCATTGAGCCGCGTCAGCTCCCGCAGGCCCCGACTGGCCGCGGCAGTGTCTCTGTCCTGGAGCGCCAACATCATCAGATGTTCGTGAACCGGTATGAGGTTCGGATTCAGCTCGAGAGCCCGCTCGAATCCGGCGCGGGCCTCGGTGGGCGAGCGTCCAAGCAGCGGACCGTTATGCATCAACTGGTCGGCGTAGATCAACCACCCGAACCAGGAGCTGGGGTAGCGCTGGGTGAGCTGGCGGGCGCGGTCGAGGGCTAGGGCGACACTGTCCTGCGACCAAAGCACAATCGCCTCCGTGGTCAGGCGTTCGGGCTCAGGCAATTCGAAGCGATGGCGCTGGAGAGTTTCGACCAGCGTGTCCGCTGGTTCGTGCAGCGACCAGCCGAGGGCGTACTGCTCGCGGGCGTACGCCAGCCAGAAGACAGGATCCGCCTCTCTGGCACGACCGTATGAGGCCGAGGCGCTGTCCCACCGACCACTAACGATCGCTCGTTCCCCCTCGAGGAATGCGCGCAACGCCGAGATTGAGCGGGTCTTCAGTGCCGCCTCAAGGCTCGGCGTAGGGGCAGATCCCCGGGTCCAGATTTGTCGCAGCAGAACGTGGACAGCCGAGTCGGTGAGCGCCGCGATGGAATCGGGAGCGCTGGAGACGGACGCGCGGGCCAGTGGGGGGGCGCTGCTGTCGGTCATGAGAAGGACGAAGTCCAGGCGCACCTCGCTGCCTTCCCGCACGAGGCTGCCGTGCACGATGCTACCCGCGCCGAACCGGCGTGCCAACGCCGCTCCTTCGGACGGAGAGTAGAGTCCGCCCGGTTTAGCCTGTGCGAGCACCGTGTGAGCATCCACCACGCGGATGGCATCCAGTCCGTCCAGCTCCGCACTCAGCGTAAACACTAAATCACGCCCCAGTCGCGACAGCGCAGTGTCGGACCCGCTCGGCGCGAAGGGAAGGACCGCGATGAGTGATGCTGAAGGACTGATGTTCGGTCCTCCTGGGCGGGACCAGAGTCGAAGTGCGGCCGCTCCCCCAGCCAGAACAACGATCAGCGCCGCCGCGATTCGCCAATGTCGGCCAGTGCCGACGGGATGAGGCACCAGCGGCGCACTCGTCGATTGGGAGAGCGCCTCCGCGAACCCCGGCGCCGTCCCGAATCGGTCGGCCGGAGTCTTGGCAAGCGCCCGGGTGATCGCACGCTCTATCTCTTCTGGAACGCTCTCCCTCACGGTCCGGATCCGAGGTACCGGTTCGGCCATGCGCTTGGCGATGATCGCCTGGGCCGTTGGCCCGGTATACGGCGGCTCACCGGCGAGCATCTCGTAGAGCACGCAGCCGAGGGCGTAGATGTCCGCGCGACCATCCACGTGAGGATCACCGAATGCCTGTTCGGGGCTCATGTAGTGCGGTGTGCCGAGCGCGAGCCCGGTCTCGGTCAGCCGCTCGGCACCCGCGGCGGAGAGGGCTCGCGCGATCCCGAAGTCTGCGACGACAGCCTGTCCGCCCGAGAGTAGGATGTTCTCGGGCTTGATGTCGCGGTGCACTACGCCGCGTTCGTGGGCATGGCCCAGCGCTGCCGCCACGTCACGAGCGATGCGCACGGCCTCGTCTATCGGGAGCTGTCGTTCGCGTACCAGGTGGTCGCGTAGCGACTCGCCCTGGACATACGGCATGACATAGTAGGGACGGGTTCCGCCAGCGTCCTCGATCGTGCCCGAATCGATTAACGGCAGGATGTGAGGATGCTGGAGACCAGCGGTGACTTGAATCTCCCGGAGAAAGCGGTCGGGACCGAGTGCGGCGACGAGCTCCTGGCGCAGGAACTTGATGGCAACAAGCCGGCCGTGCTTGAGGTCGCGGGCGAGGTAGACCGTGGCCATCCCACCGCGGCCCAGCTCCCGCTCGATGCGGTAGCGGTCCGCGAGGGCGGCCTGAAGTGACGCTAGGAAATCTGGCAAGCTGGCAGCCAGAGAAAGGGTACTCCAAAATGAGCCGGTTTGAGGTGACTAGCTAGTCAGCTGCGGTAGAAGGTCGGTGCGGCAAACTCCGACATTTGAGCGAGTAAAGTACGGCAAAGTACGGCACGAAAGCGATCAAACTCCAGCATCGGGTGACACGAACTCGCGGAAAGGGTTGCAAGCTGCTGGAATTTGGGTGGTTTTGATGCCCCCTCTGGATCAGGAGAGTCCTGGTTCGAGCCCAGGAGGGGCAATGGCCGGTGCAAAAGCACCGGCCGTTTTCTTGGGGGCTCGGCCTTCGGCTGCGAGCCCAGCAGGGGCAATACGGCCGCAGAAAGCGCG
>JACCRS010000186.1 GCA_013813435.1 Gemmatimonadales bacterium | reverse complement strand
CCGTGGGGCAGCTGCGATCGATCCGCCGGCTGGAGGGCGGAGGCCGCCTCGTAGCCGTGGGCGCCGCCGATCCGCTCAACCTGACCGGCATCATCACCCCGGGCGAGCGAGTTACCGGTGTAACCCGAAACCGGATTCTCTACCGGGACGGCGCGCCGGTCCTCGCACTCGAAGCGGGAGAGCTCAAGCCGATCGGCAGTGAGCCGTCGCCCACGCCGGAGATGGTTCAGGCCCTGCTGCGGAAGCCGATGAGCCCCGCGCTCCGGGCTCGGCTGGCGATGTCAGGAATGTCGGCCGCAACGATGCCGCTGAAGAGGAGGCCAGGCAAGCGGCGAAAGCGATCCGATAGGGTGTCACCTGGCGCGTAGCGAAGTGATCGTCGTCCTGACCTCACTCGTCTTACAGACTTGGATGAACCGATGACCATCGAGTGGCTTTCTCAGTGCACCGACGTGGCCCTCCTCCTTATGCGTCTCATGGTTGGCCTGGTCTTCGTCACAAGCGGCTGGAAGCACGCCCAGGACCCGGTAGCACGGGGCAAGGAGATCGAGATGAGCCCCGGCCTCACCCGTTTCATCGGAATCGCGGAGGTGGCGGGTGGCCTCGGAGTCGCTCTGGGCGTTCTGACCCAGTTTGCTGCGCTGGGACTCATCCTCATCATGTTCGGTGCGATCCAGAAAAAGATCTTTGTCTGGAAGACCGGCTTCTGGGGCAAGCACAGCGACGGCTGGCACTACGATCTCCTGTTCGTCGTAATGTGTCTGGTGATCGCGGCGACGGACGGGGGACGGTATGTGTTGGAAAGGGCTATTGGCTACTAGCTATTGGCTATTGCCTGTTAGCTACTCGGCAATCAACGAGGATTCTACAAATGACCCACACCGAAACCTGGTCACTCCCTCAGATGTTGCTGGGCGAGCTGGAACAGGAGGGGCAAACCACGCGCCGAGTGCTTCAGCGCGTCCCGGAGGGAAAGTTGGGTTGGAGGCCACACCCGAGGTCGTCGTCGCTGGGGCAGCTGGCTCTCCATGTGGCGATCATCCCGAGTCTTGGAATGCACGTGCTGGGGCCCGATGTGCTGGAAGCACCCGAGTTCGTCCAGCCTGAGGCTCGTACCGCCGCCGAGCTGATACCGACTCTGGAAGAGAGTCTCGTCCTGGCTCGCCGGTTTCTATCGGAGCTCACGCCTGAGCGTGCCGAGGCGATGTGGCGGCTGATGAGCGCCGGCCGGGAGCTGATGGCCGCACCGCGCGTGACGATGATCCGAACATTGATGTTCAATCACTGGTACCACCACCGCGGCTCGCTCATGGTTTATCTCAGGCTGCTCGACGTGCCGCTTCCGGCCGTATATGGGCCAACCGCGGATGAGAAGGCGTTTGGCTGACAGTCGCGAGACACGAGTCGCGAGTCGCAAGCTCGATTGGCTCTGTCCGTCGACTCGTGACTCGAGACTCGAGATCTTTGAGTCGTAACTAACCTTCTTCTGGAGATTCAACATGCGCCACCTCGCCCTGACTGTTACCGGCCTCATCGTCACCGCTCTGCTCGGCTGCGGAGACCGCAACCGCGGCGAGACCGGTGGCGTGTCCGATACTGCGCTCACGGTCACAACCCCGGACGTTGTCGAGGCGCCAGTAGAGGCGCGCGATTTCGCCTTCGGTGAGCGCCAGGGTTTCGCCACCTCTATCCGACAGCAGTTGGCCGACCTGGATAGCCGGATCGAGCAGCTCTCCGCCGAGGCCAAGTCCCAGGGTGGAGCGGTGAGTGACAGGGCGCTGGCCCGGATTCGTGAGTTCCGCAGTGTGGCTAACAGGAACCTCACCACTATCGACAATGCTACCGCGGATACGTGGGAGGATGTGAAAGGGCGGGTAAACGGCTCGGTAGAGGATCTGGCCGAGGCGGTCGAAGGCGCAATGCCGAAGTGACCCATAGTTTCGGCTCCTTCGCTTCGCTCAGGATGACAACCAGGAGAACCAGATGAATTCAACTGCACTGGTATTTTCAGCCCTGGCACTGAGCTTCGCACCAGTTCAACTCGCGGCCCAGGTTCCCATAAAGGAGTGGCCGGTCCCCTACGCCGATTCCCGCCCCCGCGATCCGTACGTCGACGGCAAGACCCGTGTCTGGTTCGTGGGTCAGAAGGGCAACTACATCGCCTACCTCGATCCGGCTACCGGAAAGTTCAGGCGCTACGAAATCGAGGACGGCGCCCTGCCCCACAACCTGATCGTGGACCGGAAGGACATGGTCTGGTACGCCGGCAATGGAAACGGCCACATCGGCAAGCTCGAGCCGGCCACCGGCAAGATCACCCGGTACCCGATGCCGAACGCCGATGCGCGCGACCCGCACACGCTGATCTTCGACGGGAAGGGCGACATCTGGTTTACCGCCCAGCAATCCAACTACGTCGGGCGCCTCCGTACCGCCACCGGCAAGGTGGATTTGATCCAGGTGCCCAGCCCCAACGCGCGTCCCTACGGAATCGAGGTGGACTCCAAGGGCCGGCCCTGGTTCAACGAGTTCGGCAACGAAAAGATCGCGATGATCGATCCGGCCACCCTGAAGATCACCGAGTACTCGGTCCCCAACGACCGATCGCGTACTCGACGGATCGCAATCACCTCGGACGACCGGATCTGGTACGTGGACTACACCCGCGGCTACCTCGGCCGCCTCGATCCCGCCAGCAAGGAGTTCAAGGAGTGGGCGCTACCGGGTGGAGCAGGCGCGTTGCCATACGCCATGGCGCGCGACAGCCGGGACCGGCTCTGGATGGTTGAGACCGGTTCACAGCCCAATCGCATGGTGGGCTTCGATCCCAAGACCGAAAAGTTCTTCGCTAACACGCCGGTTCCGAGCGGCGGCGGCACCGTGCGCCACATGATGTACGACAAGCGCACCGGGCAGATCTGGTTCGGGACCGACAACAACACGATCGGCCGGGCGACGGTGGACAAGGCAGACCCGCCGCCGGCATCCTGAGTCGATTGTCATCCCGAGCGAAGCGAGGGAGCCGAAGCTATGGCCCCCTCGGTCGCTTCGCTCACTCGGGGTGACAACCTCTCATCACTTGTCATCAACTCGGGCGCGTTGAGTCTTCGCAGGCCCAGCTGCACCGTCTGCGCGTCGGGTAACTCCTCGCCCGCGATGCCCAGGTCCCGGAAACGGCGGGCCGACACCAGCACTCTCCCCTCCAGCGACCCGATCGCGTCGTTATAGCTGTCCACCGTTCTGACCAGCGCCCTCCGCATGTCCTCGAAGTGCGCCGCCATATTGCCCAAGCGCTCGTACAGCTCCCGGCCCAGCTTGCTTATGTCCTGCGCATTCCGGGCGATGCTTTCCTGCCTCCAGCCATAAGCGATGGCGCGAAGCAGTGCGATCAGAGTGGTGGGGCTTGCGGGGATGACCTGCTCGCCCACCCCAAATTCGATCCGCGAAGGATCGTTCTGGCAGGCGACGCTGAAGAACGTCTCGCCCGGCAGGAACATCACCACGAAGTCGGGTGTCGGCTGGAACTGATTCCAATACGCCTTGCCGCCGAGCTTTACCATGTGCTCCCGCACCTGCCGGGCGTGCTTCTTGAGTAGAATCTCGCGGGCGCTTTCGTCGCCATTGCCGTCGGCTGCGTCGAGGTAGGCAGCCAATGGCGACTTGGCGTCCACCACGATCGTCTTGTCGCCCGGTAGCCGGATAATCAAATCGGGCTGAAGCCGCCCGTCCTCCGACTCGACTCTCACCTGCTCCACGAAGTCGCAGTAGTCGAGCATGCCGGCCATCTCGACCACTCTGCGGAGCTGCATCTCACCCCAGCGCCCCCGCACCTGCGGCGCACGCAGCGCCTTGACCAGATTGCCCGTCTCGGCCTGAAGCGCTCGCTGGGTCTGGGCCATCGCCTTCACCTGCTCCAGTAAGCCGGAGTAGTGTGAGATCCGTTCCTTCTCTACCTCCCCGAGCTTGCCATCCACCCGAGCAATCGCCTCCTGAATGGGCCGGACCAGATCGCCCACGGCTCTTTGCCGCTTCTCCAGGTCGGACGAGGCCGATTGCTGGAACTGGCCCAGCTTGGTCTGTGCCAGGTCGAGAAACGACTGATTGTTCTGCCGGAGCGCTTCGGCCGAGAGAGAGGCGAAGGCGTCGCGCAGCCTGCGTTCGCCGAGCCAAACGATAAAGCCGCCCGCGGCGGCTCCTATGACGATGCCGAGGACCAGGGTGGCGATGTTCATCAGTTTTCCGTGAGGCGGGAGGGGGTGCATAAGAATACTTGTCACCCTGAGCCCTTCGCTACACGCTCAGGGTAAACTCCGCGAAGGACGACAGCCTGCACATCGCGCGGCGGCGAATCCGGAGGTAGGTTAGCGGGACGCTCCCACCCATACACGGAGGCACCATGGTAAGCCTTGGCGAACTCTGGCTCCCCATCCTGGTCTCGGCCGTACTGGTCTTCATCGTCAGCGCCATCATTCACATGGTGCTCAAGTATCACAACAAGGACTACACCCGGCTGCCGAATGAGGACGCGGTACGCGCCGCGATCAGGGCGGGAAACCCCGCGCCGGCGCAGTATGTGATTCCTTACTGCGCCGAGATGAAGGACATGGAGAAGCCGGAGAACAAGCAGAAGTACGTCGAAGGGCCGGTAGCCGTGGTGAACCTGATGCAACCGGGCATCCCCAGAATGGGGAAGTACCTGACCCAATGGTTCGTGTACGTCCTATTGGTGTCTTTCTTCATTGCATACGTCGTTGCCCATGCGATTCCCCGCGGCACGGAGTACCTGAGCGTGTTCCGGATCGTAGGTGCGATTGGCTTCCTGGCGTATGCCGCGGGTCAGATCCACAGCTCCATCTGGATGGGGAAGCCGTGGCGAGTGACATGGAAAGACGTGTTCGATGGACTGGTGTACGGGCTGGTGACCGGAGGGACTTTCGGGTGGCTATGGCCCCGGTAGGGCCTCTGCTCCATTGCTGATAAGCGAGCGTACCATGGTGCTGAGATCATCCGGAAGGAATGGCTTCCGAAGCATCGGACCGGGCACGTCCCGCAGGTTGTGGCTACCGGAGACGAAGAGGACAGGTGGAGGCAGCAACTGTGTAGCCAGCTGGGCTGCAAGCTCAGGGCCGGTCATGAGCGGCATGATAACATCTGTGATCACCAGATCCACCCTGGAGTCGGCGTTCTCCACCAGAGCGAGCGCCTCCTTCCCATCGGCTGCAACGAGAACTCGATAGCCGTCGTCGGTCATCACCCGCGCCATGTAGTGGCGCAGCGGCGCTTCGTCATCCACCACCAGGACGGTGGACGGGGGAGAGGGAAGAGGACGACTCATCGTATGAACCTCGGCTCATGGTGTAACAGTCAGTTCTCGGTGACGTCAAGGAACGGGCTTTTTGTCAGTGATCCCTTCGTGCATCCAGGCTCACGGGCCCGGCGCCGAAGTACGCGATGAAGAGCGCCCCACCGAGCATCGACACGTTTTTCATGAACATCGCCAGCTGCATCTGAGCCATCATCGGATCCGTGACCTTCCAGAATGCGTGCAGCGCCAGCGTCACGGGAACCAGAAAAAGGACCAGCAGGAGCGCTCCTAGTCTGGCGCGGTATCCGAGCAGAATACTCAGCCCACCCAGCATCGCGGTGATCCCGGATAACGGAACCAGGAGCGAGGCCAGCGGTACTCCCTGGCTCGCCGCGAATGCTATCGTGGCGGGAAAGAAGGTAGGACGAGAAACTGCTGTCGGCGTGGGACCGGCCAGTCCAGCTCCGCCCAGTGTCATCAACTGCAACCGTGGTGCTCATAGAGCTTCCTTTCGATTTCAATCGACTGCCAGTGAAGTGCCTCCGAGGGCCTTGTAGAGTGCCGCATAAGCGGTCGCTGCCTCGGTACGTCCCTGCGCCAACAGATCCTGCGCCTCGAGCTGGGTGCGCTCCGCGTCGAGCACCTGGAGGAAGTCGGCTACTCCACCCGAGAAGCGGACCCGGGCCAGCTCTGCGGCCCGCTCGCTGGCCCTGGCGGCATCCTGAATTCGGTCGACCCGGGACCGAGAGGTCTGGTAGCGCGAGAGCGACGTCTCAACATCCTGGAGCGCCAGCAGCACGGTCTGATCATACTGCGCTCGGGCCTCCTCCTCGCGGGCGCGCGAGACGTCCACCCGCGCCTTCACCCGTCCCAGGTTGAGTGCCGGCCAGGAGATGATCGGTCCCACCGCGTAGCGGAAGGTGCCTCGATCGCCCAGGGAGTTGAATGTGGTCGACGAATAACCAGCGCTGCCCGCCAAAGACAGCCGCGGCAAATACTCCGCCCTGGCCGCTCCAACAAGCGCGCGCTCGACCGCGAGCCGGCGCTCCGCGGCGGCTACGTCGGGTCGTCTACGAATTACGGTTTCGGGGGTGGCTAAGGACCCCACCTCCGGCAGTGGCGGCAATGCCGCGACCCCGAGCTCTCCGGCTACCGACGTTGGCGAACGACCCACCAGGACGCCGATCTGGTATTGCGCCTGGGCGACCCGCGACTGCAGAACTGGTATCGAGGCGAGCGTAAAGCTGAGCTGAGCCTGAGCGCGCTCGGTATCGAATGCGGTACCCCGGCCGGCATCAAGACGCTGCCGCGTCACACTGAGTGTACGCTGCTGGTTCTCCGAGTTTCGTTGGGCCACCGAAAGCTGCTCCTGCGCCCCGCGCAGGTCGAAGTACGCCCTCGCCAGCTCGGCGGTGAGCGACACCTGGATATCACGCAGATCTTCTCGACTCACACCCACGAGCGCCCCCTGCGCCTGAACGTTCCGGCGTACCCGGCCGAACAGGTCGAGCTCCCACGAGGCATCAAAGCCGCCGTCCCAAACGTCCTGATCGGGAAAACCGCCGCCTGATCCTATAGGAAAAGCGGCGCTCGAGAGTCGCTGCCGGGTGTACCCGCCCCCGAGAGTCACTGTCGGAGCCAGGTCGAGTGCCACTACCGTCCGGCTGGAGCGTGCGCCCCGCACCCGGGCCTCTGCGGCCTGGATGTCGAGGTTGGCCCGAACCGTTTCGTTCATGAGCCGCGTCAGCGTCGTATCACCCAGTTCGCCCCAGAATGCGTTGGTCGCGACTGTGGTGTCGTTGGATACTGGCGCGCTGACACCGGCCCCGCTGACTCCTGGTCCGCTCGCTCCGGGTCGAGGACCGCTATCCGGCGTCTCCCGGAAGGCCGCCGGTAGCGTTACTTCGGGGGGACGATAGCCCGGGGCGGTTGCACAGCCGGCAAGAATTATCGAGATCAGCACCACCGCCGCGTTATACATGTTTCGCATCCTTGTCGTGAGCCGGCTCGAGCGCGAACTGCTGCGCCGCCGGAGACCTCCGGTCGACCATCCCTTGAATTACCACGTAGAACACTGGTGTCAGCACCAGCCCGAAGAAGGTGACGCCCAGCATTCCCGAGAACACCGCCACACCCATGGCGTGCCGCATCTCGGCGCCGGCCCCACTGGAGAACACCAGCGGCAGCACGCCCATGATGAAGGCGAGGGACGTCATCAGGATGGGGCGTAGCCGGATCCGGCAGGCTTCCAGCGCGGCTTCCACCCGCGATTTGCCCTGGAGGTGCAGCTCGCGGGCAAACTCAACGATCAGGATCGCGTTCTTACAGGCCAACCCGATGAGCACCAGGAAGCCGATCTGGGTGAAGATGTTGTTGTCGCCCTTGGTGAGCCACACGCCGCCAATGGCGCAGAGGAGCGACATCGGTACGATGAGGATGACCGCCAGCGGCAGCGACCAGCTCTCGTACTGAGCCGCGAGCACCAGGAAGACCAGCAAGACGCACAGCGGGAAGATGAACACGGCCGTATTGCCGGACAGCTTCTGCTGATAGGTCAGGTCGGTCCACTCGTAACCGATCCCGTTGGGCAGCACGTCACGCATGATGCCTTCGATCGTTTGCTCGGCCTGACCGGAGCTGAAGCCTGGCGCCGGTCCACCGTTGATGTCGGCCGACGGATATCCGTTGTACCGGACCGCCTGATCGGGGCCGTGTGACTCCTTGACCGTGATCACCGACCCGAGCGGTATCATCGCGCCCTGCGTGTTCCGCACCTTGAGCTGTGCGATGTTCTCGGCCGTGGCCCGGAACTGCGCGTCCGCTTGCACCTTTACCTGGTAGGTGCGGCCAAACTTGTTGAAGTCGTTCACGTACACCGAGCCGAGATAGGCCTGCATGGTCTGGAACAGGTCAGTGAGAACGATCCCTTCCTGCTTCACCTTGTCCCGATCCACCTCGACGTCGAGCTGCGGCACGTTGATGCGGTAGCCGCTGAAGACCCCAGCCAGCTGGGGCGACTGATACGCCTGACCCAGGAGCGCCTGGGTGGCGTCGTTGAGCGCGGCTTCGCCCAGGCCGGCGCGATCCTCCAGCTGAAGTTTGAATCCGCCGACCTGGCCGAGTCCGTTAACCGGCGGCGGCGGGAAGACGGCCACAAACGCCTCCTGAATGCCGGAGAACTTCGCATTGAGCGCCTCGGCGATGTTCAGTCCGTACTCGTCCTTCCCGTGCCGCTCGTCAAACGGTTTGAGGGTGAAGAAGATGATGCCGGCGTTCGGTGCATTCACGAAGCCGTTGATTGAGAGGCCGGGGAATTGCACGGCGTTCTCGACGCCTGGCTGCTGACTCCCGATCTCCGCCATCTGACGGATTACGCTCTCGGTGCGATCGTGCGTCGCCGCGTCGGGTAGCTTAGCGAAGGCGACGAGGTACTGCTTGTCCTGGGTCGGCACGAAGCCGCTCGGCACCTTATTGAAGCCGAACCAGGTCAGCGCCAGGAGACCGGCATACACCACCAGGGCGATGCCGCTCTTC
>JACCRS010000181.1 GCA_013813435.1 Gemmatimonadales bacterium | reverse complement strand
GTCTGCTTGTGTCCCCCCAAATAACTGCAGGGTTGAGAGAGTATGGACTTGTCGAAGCGGCCGGAGAAACGCGGCATATTCTATAGCCGTGGGTATGCAATCCTGGCGTTCAAGTCACCCGGCGATGCAGTACGGGTGCGGTAACTGCTCGGTGATGGTGGCTACTCGGACGATGATGTACAACTCATGGATACCGAGCGGGTTCTTTCAAGGGTCCAGCGAGTATCTTCAGAATCTGAGCCCGCTTATGGATGCTAGGGTCGGAACGCGGCATCATGGAGGGCCATAGAGCTGCCGCGGGGGCGGGTCAGACGTTCCTCCTCGCATACGCTCCGTCGGACCTGGATACTGAGCGTCTAATGAATGTCGCTCGCCGGATCGGCTACGTAAGCGCGCAGAAGTACGACCGCTTCACACTGACCGATTTGTAGCGCGAGGCATCCGGTGGAGAGGTCGCCTCTCTGCATGTCTCAGAGGCCAACGCTGAGGCCCGCCAGGAACCCCACCGTGTGGGCCCACCGCCCGCGAACGCCGAATGCAGCGGCCTGGTCTACGCTCCGAAACGAGGCGGCATGATCCCGCACTTGGACCTGCAACCCGAGCCTCTCGCCCAACCTCGCCAGGACCCCCACACCCCCAATCAGTGAGAAGTTGGTCGCGTTGCCGGTGAGAAGCGGATTGTCCACGGCATAACGGATGGCACCGGCCCCTGCTTCCACAAACGGCCGCAAAGTTTGGCGACGTCCCAGGGGGAAATGCAGCCGTAGCCCGGCATTGTAGAACCAGAGGCTCGCTCCGCCGATGTTTACACTCCCGACCAGTGGAACTTGCTGAAAGCTCCAGTCAGATGTGGCGTGCAGCACGCTTCCGACCAAGCTGAGGTTTCGCAAGACCCTGACGCCGACTTCGGCGCCGTATCCGAAACCATTCTCATTGGAAAATCGAAGGCCCGCCGGTCCGCTGAAGTACGAGCCGTAGGTGAGGTAGCCGGCAGTGGCGCCGATCCGCACGGTTTCCACTCGCGGAATTGACGATGTCTGAGCTGCCGCAGGGCATGCTGCGTGGGCAAAGCCAATCAGAAAAAAAAGCGGACGGGCTTGAAGAAACGACATACATGACACCTTTAGTAGAGCCTGCCTGATCACTCTTTGTGGCGATCTTCTACCACATAGGCTTCCATCGCGAAATACTCGGCCAGTCCCAACCGATCCAGCTCCGCGGCGGTTCCCTTGTTGCGCGCCTCCACCCGCTGCCAGAACTCACGCTCGTCGGGGCCGGGAAACGGAGCGGTGTCTTTCTGAGACTGGTGCTTGAAGATCGCCTGGATCTTAAGCCGGAGCTCCTCCTGCGATAGGGGCACCAGCCACGTGGCCTCGGTGACCGGCCACTCCTGCCATGCCCCGCGGTAGAGCCACACCTCCGGCCGTTCCAGTCCGGCGGCCACGGCCTCGTCCAGCGCGCGCTCGACCGCTTCCTTGCACAGCCGGTGGGTACCGTGTGGGTCGGAGAGGTCGCCCGCCACGAAGACCACATCCGGCCGAACCTCCTCCAGCAGTGCCCGCACGATTGCCACATCGGCGTCGCAGATGGGATCTTTCTTGACCTTACCGGTGTGATAAAACGGAAGGTCTAGGAAGCGCGCGGCTCGATCGTCCAGACCCAGGGTGCGAATTCCCGCCACCGCTTCCGACTCGCGGATGATCCGCTTGGCGTCCTGCACCTCCGCGATATCTACGTCGCCGGCGCGCTTGGCGGCCAGGAAACGGTCAATCCTCAGTCCTAGCGCATGTGCGGCCTCCTTCGGCAGGTGCTGCTCGTCTGCCAGCCGACGCAGAAAGTCCACGTGGCGCCGCACATCGTGGTCGAAGACCGCCAGGTTGCCGCTGGTCATGTAGGCAACGGTGATGTGGTTGCCGTTCACGGCCAGCTTGTGAAGAATGCCCCCCATCGAGATCACGTCGTCGTCCGGATGAGGCGAGAAGCAGGTGATGCGTTTGTTTCGGGGCAGCTTTGAGCGGCCCCTGATTCTGGAGCCGAGCGCGTTGAACACCTCACCGTTCAGCGCGCCGGGTGAGCCATAGCGGGCCACCAGCGCCGATAGCCGGTGCTCGGCGTAGTCTCCCTGGGTGAGCTTGAGGATTGCCTTGCCGGTTTGCTGCGACAGCCATACGACCGCGCGCACCACCAGGCTACCGGTCCACTCGACTGGCCCGACCAGCCACGGTGTGGCCGCGCGGGTAAGTCCGGCGGCGGCCGGCCGGTCCAGGTAGAAGGTGGTGTTCGGGTGCCGCTGAAGGAAGGTCGCCGCGACCTCGTGGTCGACCTCGCCCTCCACAGCCCGCCGGACGATGTCGGCCTTGTGCTCCCCGGTGGCAAGCATGAGGATCTCACGAGCCTCGAAGATGGTCTCCACTCCCATCGTGATCGCTTCCCGGGGAACGTTGTCCTCGCCAAAGAAATCGGCGGCCGTATCTTTGCGGGTAACCAGGTCGAGGGTCACGAGACGGGTGCGGCTCTCGGCGCCGGAGCCAGGCTCGTTAAAGCCGATGTGGCCGGTGCGCCCGATGCCCAGCAGTTGAAGATCGATGCCTCCGACGTCTTGTATTGCCTGCTCGTAACTGCGGCATTCGGCCTTGATGTCGCCTCGCCGCGAGTCACCTCGAGGAATGTGCACGTTGACTGGGGAGATATCGATGTGGGAAAATAGATTCTCCCACATGAACCGATGGTACGAGTGTATGCTCCCCGGATCCATAGGGTGATACTCGTCCAGATTGAAGCTGACGACATCGGCGAAGCTGAACATTTCATCGCGATGCATCCGGATAAGCTCGCGGTATACTCCGATGGGGGTCGATCCGGTGGCCAAGCCGAGCACCGTGCGCTGCCCGGCGTCGCGCTTCGCCCTGATCAGCTCGGCAATCCGACGTGCAACCAGACGCCCCAGGTCGTCGTGATCATCTACGATGACCGTGCGGATCCGCTCTAGATCGAGGCGGGTGTCGTTCTGCGCTGATTTCATCGCTCTAAAGTATCGTATTGGGAGCAACCTTCCAGGAGAATCAGCCGGCGAGGACCATAATGGAACCCAGGATCAGCTTTGTCACCCTCGGCGTTGGCGACCTCGAGCGCTCAACCCGGTTCTACGAGGCAGGCCTGGGGCTCCCGCGTCTCAAGTCTCCCCCCACCGTCTCTTTCTTCGAGTTGGGCAAGACCTGGCTTGCACTCTATCCCAGGCACCTCCTTGCGGCTGATGCCGGGGTGCCGGCCGACGGCTCCGGCTTTCGGGGCTTTGCTCTGGCTCACAACGTCAGGTCGGCGGCCGAGGCCGACCGCCTTATGCAGGATGTCGCCGGGGCCGGAGGCCGCATTGTAAAGCCGCCCCAACCCACTGAATGGGGGGGTTATTCAGGCTACTTTGCCGATCCCGATAGCTTTCTGTGGGAGGTCGCATGGAACCCGCGTTTCCCCCACCTGTAGGCTCCTGGCCGGCCGGCTCAGACTGGCCGTTCCCCAAGTGGGTCGTCGTACGTAGAATGGAGCGGGCTTGAATTTCTCTCCTGGAGGTCATCGAATCAATGACGAGTGAGTACTAGTGGGCACCGAACCGGCACTGCATACCGCGGAAGATGCGTCGCCACGGGAGCTCTGGCGGGCCAGCTGGAAGCTGCTGCTCATGCTGGGGGCGCTCAGTCTGCTGGTAGTGCCGCTCATCCGGGATCTGCCGCTGGGACAGAGTACTCGAACCGGCCTGGTGGCGTGGCTGCTGGTGGGCCTTGCCATGTACTGGCTCTATGCCGGCATGGGGTACCGGCCTCTACTGCTGCTACAGTTGCTGCTGTTCTCCAGCGCTGCCGCCCTGCTCAGCACCAAGCTGCTGCTGGTCGCTATCGATATCGACCGGCTGACGGTGCTTCGGTATGCAGCCCGAGGACTGATCCTGGTTGGCGCCGGCTGCGCCTTCGCCAATCTGGCGGCCATGCTGATCATGCTCTGGCGGCGTTCCCGGAGTGACTCCGGCGCGCCCGGCGCGCATCGCCCTTGATTGAGCCTCGCAGGAGCTCCCTGCGGCGGTGGAGGTGCTGACTTCCCCTGATCAAGATGGAGCACTGCAGCTCATGACCACTCGCTGGCTGGTAGCCGGCCTGCACCTCCTCGCGCTCGGAATTGGGCTGGGTGCCGTTTGGGTCCGCGCCCGGATACTTGGCGCACGTCTGGATGAGGCCGGTCTTCGGGCGGTATTCCGGGCCGACACCTGGTGGGGCGTGGCCGCTCTTTTGTGGATCAGTACCGGTTTGTGGCGTGTTCTGGCAGGCGTGGAGAAGAACACCGCTTACTATTTCCAGAATCACTTGTTCCTCACCAAAATGGCCTTGCTCGCCATAATCCTGGCTCTGGAGGTCTGGCCGATTATCACGCTGCTCGAATGGCGCCGCCGGGCCAAGGCGGGAGAGCAGCCCGCCACCGGGGCAGCGCCGGCTCTGGCCCGGATCAGCTTCGCGCAGGCTGGACTGGTCGTGCTCATGGTCTTTCTCGCTGCGGCTATGGCTCGGGGATACGGCGCATCGTCATAAACACTTCGCAGCCCACGTAGGAGTTGCCCATGCGCCATGCGAAACTCTCCCTACTCGTTCTGAAAGCGATGGACCTCGATTACCACCGGGTCTTCAGCAACCGACCAAGCCCGAGATGGCTCATGCCGGTTGGACCTGGTACTCAGGTGCGGTAATAGAATCTCTCCTGCTGATCACTTCAGGAGCATGCTCACGCCATCTGAAACAACTCGCGGTCCCGGTCCGGAGATCTGATGCCTGCATACGTGGTCCTCGATATCGATGTTACCGATCCAGAACTCTACGCTAAGTACAAGGAGCTGGGACCTTCGACGGTTGCGGCGTATGGCGGCAGGTATTTGGTGCGGGGTGGCAGGGTAGAGTCGTTGGAGGGCTCCTGGTGCCCGTCGAGATTCGTCATGCTGGAGTTCCCTACCTTGGAAGCGGGCCGCACCTGGTGGGCATCGGCTGAGTACGCTGAGGCCAAAGCCCTACGTCACGCCAGTACCCGAACCGATCTGCTCCTGGTGGAAGGTGTGCCGGACACCTAGTCTCGCGCCGGTGCGGGACTTGCCCCCAGTGGTGTTTGCGGGGATTCTTTATCCCAGGAGGTGAGTGCACTCCGGCGCGGGAGGACCGATGGCAAAGCCGACGTTTGTGCAGCAGGTGGCCACGCTCAACGCCACGCTGGAGACAATCGAGGACAGCCTTGCTAACGGACAGGCCCCGGTGGAAGGGCTGGAAGATTTCAAAAGCGCGCTCGACGACGTCCGGCTTCGGCTCTGGGGTTTGCTGAGCGCTGCCGGGGGCGACGACTACAAGGGGTTCCAGGAGAGGTTTCGGATTCGGCGGACCACCGAAATGAGCCGTGGATTGGGTGGAGACCTTCGTACCGGCACCATCAGCGGCCGGCATCGGGAGCTGGCTGGGCTCCGGGAGGCGGCCACGGAATTGACGCAGAGCATTGAGCAAGTGCAGCGATACGTGGTGTAGCCTGCGAACTGAGCAGATTCCTTATCTGGAGGTGCAATGTCGAAGCGTGAGGATCAGCGAATAGCGGCGTTGGCCAAGAAGAACGCAGAGAAAGTAATTCCTCCCAGACGCGACCGTGCCGCGCAGTTCGACTCGACTCTCCGGCAAAAGCCAGAGGATGAAGAAGCCGAGACTAAGCGTCTCTTCAAGGACATGAAGCGCCGGGAGTTCTGAGCGGCAGCATGGCCGACTCGCGACGCCGGCGGCCGGTTGCAGCGGTTGTAATCTCCCTCATTCTCTTCGTCGGGGCTCTCTTTCTCATCGGTGTTGCCGTTCAGCGTTTCGCTCCCTTCGCCCGTAGCTTTCTCCCCGGCGAGGGCGAAACCAGGGTCACTCATGGCGTCGTTGTGGAGCAGGTTCGCGCGGTGGCACAGCTCGTCACCAGCGAAACAACTGTTCGCGATGTCGTCATATACCAGAATCGACGTCTTGGATCCACCAAGCGGTCGCTGGTAGTGGTGACGGGAAGGGTGATGGCCGGAATCGATCTCGACGCAGGTACTCAGGTGGATCTCGATCACCGCGGCCGCAGGGTGCACGTCATGCTCCCGCCCGCCAAAGTGCTCAGTGTCGATGTAACCGGGCTCCGGACTTACGATGAGCGCAGTGGACTGTGGAATCCGTTCCGGCCGGCCGACCGGGATACCATCTACCACCTGGCGCGCTCGCAGCTGGTGAGCGCCGCACAGGAGCTCGGGGTAGCCGGACACGCCGAGGAGAGTGCGCGGCGACTGCTCGGCGCCATGATCCACGCCGAGGGCTACACCGTGGATGTCACCTTTGGTGCTCCCAACGCCCCTGCCCGGCTCGCACCGGCAGACTGAAAAGCTCCCGCACGGCGATAGAGGATTCTGTGCCTTTCAGCAGCCTTAAGCTTCACCCCGATCTCCTCAAGGGAATAAAGGAGCTCGGGTTCACCCGGCCGACGCCGATTCAGCAGGCCGCCATTCCACCCGCGCTGGCGGGGCGGGACATTCTTGCCTGCGCCATGACCGGCAGCGGCAAAACCGCGGCCTTTCTCCTGCCGATCCTTCACCGTTTGATCGACCGCCCCCGGGGAGTAACCAGGGCCCTGGTGCTCACCCCTACACGGGAGTTGGCTGCCCAGATCCTGGAGGATCTGAACGACTTGGCGGTGCATACGCCGATCACCGGTGCGGCAGTGTTTGGCGGGGTCGGCATGGGGCCACAGGAGCACGCCTTCAGGAGCGGAGTGGACCTCCTGGTTGCCACGCCCGGACGCCTGCTCGACCACTTCAAGGCGCCTTACGCCAAGCTGACCGGGGTTGAATACCTCGTGCTCGACGAAGCTGACCGCATGCTGGACATGGGCTTTCTTCCCGATATCCGCCGCGTGCTCCGCCATCTGCCGCAGAAGCGGCAGACCCTGTTCTTCAGCGCCACTATGCCGGCACCGATCGTCACGCTCACCCGCGAGATGCTGCGCAACCCCGAAGCAATCCAGCTGGACCGAAAGCCCGCTCCGGCGGTGGGAATAACCCAGGCGGTGTACCCCGTGCCCCAGGAGCTCAAGTCCGCGCTCCTGGTGGCACTGCTGCAGCGCGGCGAGATGCAGGAGGCACTGGTGTTCACCCGCACGAAGCACCGGGCCAACCGGCTGGCGGAGTATCTGGCCCGTCACGGCATCAAGGCCGAGCGGATTCATGGCAACCGGTCCCAACCACAACGGACTGAGGCACTGGCGGGCTTCAAGAGCGGCAAGTATCGGGTGTTGGTGGCCACCGACATAGCCGCTCGCGGAATCGACGTCGAAGCGCTCGGCCACGTGGTAAACTTCGACGTACCCATGGCCGCCGATGACTATATCCATCGGGTGGGGCGGACTGCGAGGGCAGAAGCCACCGGCGACGCGTTTACCCTGGTGTCGCCGGAGGAGGAAGGCGAGCTCCGCAGCATCGAGCGCGCGGTAGGGAAACGCCTGCCCCGGGTAACAGTTCCGGACTTCGATTATCGCGCCCGACCGGAAGCCCGCTTCGAAGTTCCTCTGGCGGAGCGGATCGCCGCCATCCGCGCCAAGAAAGCGGAAGACCGCGCTCGGTCCCAGGCCAAGGCGGCTCGCCATGCGGCCCAGGGCGCCACCCATCCCAGCCGCCAACCGTCCGAGCGGCCGGGACGTGGGCGCGACGGCCGGCGGCCGGGCAAAGGCGGATCACCGCGTTGACAAGGGAGGCCGCATGGAGGAAGTAACTGTCGATTACCAGGGAAAGCGGGTTACCGCAGCGCTAAGCGGCAGCCAGACACCTTCGGGCGAAGCGTTGCCCAGTGAGCAGGCTTCCATGTGGTACGTGACGATATCTGGAACAGCCCTGACGAAGTTCCCGGCTACCGAATCCGACACCGAACCGTTGGTGCGCGAGCGAGTGATTCAATGGCTTCAGGAGCATCCCGATATGCTTGATCGGGCTCAAATCGTGCTCGGCGGCGGATGACCGTGATTAGATTCCCTCAGCGCCGCTTCGCGAGCTGCGCTCTGTGAACGACTATTCACGCTACCAAGCGAGCTTTCTGTGAGCAGCCATAAAGTCGAGCAACGCCGCCTGAGCTATCGCGGCCGGGAGTTCCACTTCGTCTCCTACGATGCCCAGCTGGCCAATGAGCGGCGGGGGGTGGAGGCAATCCCCCCCATGTGGTATCTCATGAACGAAGGGAAAAGGCGGCCCGTGCTGCCCCATGTTCCGGGTCAGGAGCTCGTCGAGCTCGACGAGGCGCTTCTCCGCTGGGTGGACGAGCAGGTTTTCGGACTGAAGCCCATGCTGCTACAGCGCCAGCGGAAATAAGACGCGCCGATCCACCAAGAGGCAGGCCCACTGTGTTGGAAGTTCTCGACCCGAACTCGCCCACGTTCTGGTTACGACTAGGCACCGCCATCTTGGCGGGCGGGATCATTGGGCTCGAGCGACAACTCCGGGGCAAAGCCGCCGGCATCCGCACCAGCATCCTCATCTGTCTCGGTACCGAGCTGTTCGTCAGCCTGGGTTCATCCTTTCAAGGCGAACGAGTAGACCCGACCCGCGTACTGGCGCAGGTTGTCACCGGGATAGGGTTTCTCGGCGGCGGTGTGATACTCGCCCGTGAGGGAGCGGTCGTAGGCGTGACATCGGCGGCCGTAATCTGGGTGCTTGCGGCGCTGGGCTCGCTGATCGGATTCGGTCACCTGGCCGCTGCCATCATCCTTACTCTCATCACTGTCGCCCTTCTGCTCGGGGTTGAGCTCCTGGAGTCGATGTTCCGCCGCCTTCGGCAGGGAGCTCACGAGCGCGAGATGTCCAAGATAGAGTTGGAAGACTGACCGCTTCAGCTCGATGACCCGGCCAGGTGTGTTCCTCCTGATCATGTTGGCCGGCTGCAACGATGAGCCGGCCGGGAAAGCGCCAGTTGGCCATCACCCCACGGACAGCGCCTTCGAGCGGGTGCAGTCCCGTGGCCACACCGCCATGGGCGTAGATCAATACACCTCCTCCCATCGCTTCGAACCGCTGGCCGATGGCGGCCGCATCGCTCTCCAGCGGGATCCCACCGACTCGGCCGGGGTCGCTCAGATCAGGACCCACATGGGAGTAATTGCCGGTGCGTTCAGTCGGGGCGACTTCTCGCTCCCCGGTTTCGTACACGATCGAGACGTTCCCGGGACGGCGGTGATGACGGCGCGACGGTCGCGCATCATCTACGCGGCCGATAGCCTGCCGGGCGGCGGCCAGGTGCGCCTGCAGAGCTCGGATCCCGCCGCCGTGGCGGCTATTCACGACTTCCTCGCCTTTCAGCGCCGCGATCATCGCTCGCCAGCTCATGGAACCGCGCAGTGACGCCCTCCATGCTCCCTGCCTCGATTGCCGCCATTCTGGATCGGGATCTTCAAGCCTTGAGTCGTGAAGTCGAAGCCTATCCCGATGAGCGTGGCCTGTGGCAGAACGTACCCGGAATTTCCAACGTGGCGGGTACACTGGTCCTCCACCTTGCCGGAAACATTCAGCACTATGTTGGTGCCAGGCTCGGGGAGACTGGTTATATCAGGGATCGTTCGGCCGAGTTCTCACGCCGGGACGTGTCCCGTACGGAGCTGTTACGGGAGATCGAGGCAGCACGAGCATCGGTGAAGACAACGCTGAGCGGGTCGAGGGTACCGGATCCCGGCGCCGATTTTCCCGAGGTAGTTGGTGGGGCAAGAGTGGAGACCGGAGATTATCTGATGCATCTCAGCACTCACTTCGCCTACCACCTGGGCCAGATCGACTATCACCGGCGGGTCGTCACGGGGCAGGGCAACAGCATGGATGCCATGCGTCCCTCCGACTTGAGCTCCGCCCGGCCGTCCCTTTCGTGACCGCCAAGCGAGAGTCGGCAATGCTGGTAGGGCTGG
>JACCRS010000180.1 GCA_013813435.1 Gemmatimonadales bacterium | reverse complement strand
GGCAGTCACGACAAGTATAAGACGGACGGCAAGTTCGACCTGGCGAAATGGCAAGCGGTGATGGACGCCTATAACACGTCGGCGATCAAGACCGCGGTGGCAGAGGGGGTCGCGGACGGAACCATCGTTATGAACAACGTGATGGATGAGCCACAGACCGCCAGTTGGGGCGGGGTGATGACCAAATCCCTGCTCGATCAGATGGCCACGTATGTCCGCGGCATCTTCCCCACGCTTCCCATCGGGGTTACCCACATCCCTGAGTGGCGGACGGCGGAACGGTACCAGGTGATGGACGCCATCCTCACCCAGTACCTTTGGAGGAGGGGGGACGTCACCGCCTGGCGTGATATGGCTCTGGCAGTCGCTCAGCAAAACGGTGTGGCGCTGGTATTCTCAATAAATATTCTCAACGGCGGGGTAAAGGACGACGTGACGGAGGCCTGTCCCATCCCTTTGACGGGTGGGACGGGCACCTCCACCGGCCTCTGCCGGATGACCGCAGACCAGGTGCGGGATTGGGGCCGCTTCCTCGGCGTAGCCGGCTGTGCCATGTCCATGTGGAGGTACGACGACGCATTCATGGCGAATCCGGAAAACCAACAGGCGTTCCGCGATGTGGCCGCCACGCTCGCCACAGTCCCGGGTCGGCCGTGCCGGCGGGTCGCGGGGGGTACGCCACCGCCTATCAACACTCCACCCACGGCGGCCTTCGCCGCGCCCAGCTGCACCACCGGGGTGGCCTGCCAGTTCACCGACGCCAGCAGCGACACGGATGGAAGCATCGCCAGCCGCAGCTGGCAGTTCGGGAACGGGCTGAGCGCGACCGGGGCGAACCCCACTACCACTTACGCCACGGCGGGGAGCTATAACGTCACGCTCAAGGTAACCGACAACCTGGGCGCTCAGAGCTCGGTCACCAGGAGCGTGACGGTCGGCCTGCCGAACACTCCGCCCGTCGCGGCTTTCGCCGCACCGAGCTGCGCCGCCGGGGTGACCTGCGGATTCACCGACGCGAGCCGGGACGACGACGGGACTATCGCCAGCCGGAGCTGGGAGTTCGGGAACGGAGCCACCGCAACTGGGGCCAACCCTTCGATCACTTTTGCCTCCGCGGGAGACTACAACGTCACCCTCACGGTGACCGACGACGACGGCGCCGAGAGCTCCGTCACCCAGAGCGTCACCGTGGGCCCGCCACCCAACACGGCGCCCACGGCCGCCTTCGACCCTCCCAGCTGTATTCGCGGGGTGGCATGCCAGTTCAACGACGGCAGCCGCGACGATGATGGAACCATCGCCAGTTGGAGCTGGGAGTTCGGCAACGGGGCTACCGCAACCGGGGCCAACCCTTCGATCACTTTTGCCTCGGCGGGGGACTACGACGTCACCCTTACGGTGACCGACGACGACGGGGCCGAGAACTCCGTCACCAGGAGCGTCACCGTGGGCTTGCCGGCCAACACTCCTCCCTCCGCGGCCTTCGACGCGCCGAGCTGCACGGCCGGCGTTGCCTGCGGATTCACTGACAAGAGCAGCGACATCGACGGGACCATCGCCGCCCGCCGGTGGGATTTCGGGAATGGCCAGACCTCGACCGCGGTGAATCCGTCCATCACCTTCGCCGCGGCGGGGACCTTCAGCGTCACGCTCACGGCAACCGACAACGGCGGCGCCGAGGGCTCAGTCACCAAAAGCGTGATTGTGGCCTCGGTAGCACCGGCACCCGCCACGATAAGCCTGAGCCTGACTGGCTCGGTGAAGAGCGGACGGCAGCACGTGCTGCTCACGTGGTCCGGAGCAATCGGAGCTTCCGTGAGACTCTACCGGGACGGTGTGCTGATACAGACCACCGCCAACGATGGGACACAGGACAACGTTCTTCCGACTCAGGGCAAAGCGTCCTATGTATACAAGGTGTGTGAGACCGGGACGTCGCGCTGCTCCGCCTCGAAAACCTTCGTGCTGCCCTCCATCCTCCTGAATGTTACGTCATGGATGAAGGAGGTCGACCTACAGGCAATGACCTATCTGTGGATCGGCGCCAACGGTGCAACCATGAACGTTTATCGCAACGGAGCGCTCATTCAGAACACGGCCAACACGGGGCGGTATACCAGCACCCGTCGGTTCAGTGGGCCGGCAACCTACCTCCTCAAGGTGTGTGAGACGGCAACGTCCCGGTGCTCGAACACGGTGACGGCAACGTTCAAGTAGGCTCCTTGACCCTGCGGCCAGTCAGGGGGCCAGATGGGAAACGCGCGGGTGTAACCGCTATCACCACTGCCTCACACTCTGGGCTATATTCTGTCTACCGGCTGGGCAGGCGCCCGGGACCGTCCACATAGATAAAATCTCACGCCCCCTCAGGGGCGTGTTCCGTCGAGAGTCGAATTGGTGCCAACGCCCCCCGGCATGTCTTATCCCCGTACCCTAGTAGGTCTTTGCCTTGCCCTCGGACTGGGCTCCTGCGGCGGCAATGACCTCAGCCTTCCGCCCGAAGGACAACCGGCAGCCATCGCGGTAGTCGATGGCGATGGGCAGACAGGCCGGGTGGGCGACCCGGTGGACGCACCCCTTCGCGTACAGGTAACCGATTCCAGAGGCCGCGCGGTAGAAGGCGCCATGGTCGCCTTCGAGTTCAGCTCCCCCGGCATCGGTGCCGGGGTCGTTCCCCAGCAAAAAACCACCAACGGCGACGGTCTGGCCGAAACCAGGCTGGTGCTCGGCACCACGGTGGGCCCCCAGACCGGCCGAGCCCGGGTGGTGACCACGGAGGGCGAGCAGCCGATCGAAACCTTCTTTACCGCAGTGGCGCTCTCGGAGAACGCCAACAGCATGACGGCGGTGGCCGGCCTGGATCAGACCGGCCACGTGGGCCAACCGCTGGACGACCGGCTGGTGGTGGAAGTGACCGATGGGTTTGGGAACCCCGTGGCCGGGGTGCCGATCAGCTGGGAGGCCACCACCGGAGGCGGAACCGTAAGCGCAGCCACCGTCGAGACCGACGAGGATGGCCGGTCGCGGGTGGAGCGGATCCTGGGCCCGGCAGTGGGACCGCAGTCGACCACCGCCAGCTCGCCGGGGCTGGCCGGCTCGCCTATCGTTTTCCTCCACACCGCTGTGGCGGGCGACGCCTCGCGGCTGACGGTGGTCTCCGGAAACGATCAGACCGCTGAAATCGGTACGCTGCTGCCGGCCAGCCTGGTGGTGCGGCTGGTGGACTCCGAGGGGAATGGCGTTCCCAACACGGCAGTCACCTGGGTGGTGGCTACCGGCGGCGGCACCCCGAACCCGGTGAACACCACCACCGACGCCGATGGCCTGACCTCGACCCAATGGACCCTGGGCCCAGCTCTGGGCGAGCAGCGCATCGATGCGGTGGTTTCCGGGGTAGGCTTCGTGAGTTTCCGCGCCACCGCCACCGCGGTGGCTCCCCCGGCGCTGGTCATTCTGACTCAGCCTTCCGCTTCGGCCCGCAACGGCGTGCGGCTGGACCGTCAGCCGGTGGTGCAGCTGCGCGACTCCCGGGGCAACGACGTGGCCGCTGCCGGGGTGGTGGTGACCGCGGCCCCCGGCGGCGGCGGTGAGCTCGAGGGAACCACCCGCCGGACCACCGATGCTTCCGGCCGGGTGGCCTTCGACGACCTGGCGATCGCCGGTGCACCGGGCAGGCGCACCCTGGTGTTCACTGCAGTGGGCTACGCCGGGGCCACCTCGACCGAAATCGATCTTCAGGCCATCCCCACCACCACCGCCATCACCGGTGACTCACCCGATCCCTCCGGAGTGGGGTCGCCTTTCACGGTAAGCTTCCGGGTTTCCTCTCAGGGCCCGGTCCCCACCGGCAACGTTACGGTGAGCGATGGATCCCAGAGCTGCACCGGCTCGCTTTCCAATGGTGCGGGAAGCTGTTCCCTGACCTCGACAACTCCAGGCCAGAAGACGCTCACGGGCACTTACTCCGGCGTGCCGGGACTGCTGGGCAGCTCGGATACCGAGCCTCACAACGTGACGGCTGCGCCACCGCCACCGCCGGCCACCACCACCACCACCATCACGGCAGATACTCCGGACCCGTCGACCGCCGGCAGCTCAGTGACCGTAAGCTTCCGGGTGGGCTCTGGCGGGGGGACGCCGACCGGCCGGGTCACCGTAACGGTCAGCGGCGGCACCGACACTTGTAGTGACGAGCTGTCCGGGGGCGAGGGAAGCTGCGCGCTCACTCTCAGTACAGCCGGGAGCAGGACTCTCACGGCCACCTACTCGGGCGCGCCGGGCTTCTCCGCCAGCTCGGACACCGAGGGACACACGGTTACGGCTGTGACTGAGCCGCCACCACCACCTCCGCCGCCGCCCCCACCACCTCCGCCACCACCGCCACCGCCATCCAACGAGGCGCCGGACGCGGACTACAACTGGGATTGCAACGACCTCACGTGTCAGTTCACCGACGCCAGCGAGGACGACGATGGCACGGTGGTGGCCTGGCGCTGGGACTTTGGCGACGGGACGAGCTCTGGGGAACGGAATCCCACCCACACCTACGGGGCGGCAGGCACCTACACCGTCACGCTCGTCGCTACCGACAACGACGGCGCGTCGGACGAAAGCACCGCCCAGGTAGAGGTGGATGCCCCGCCGGCCCCGAATCAGGCGCCCACGGCCGAATTCACTTTCGAGTGCGACGAGCTGGAGTGTGACTTCGAGTCCCAGAGCCGCGACAGCGACGGCCGCATAGAGGATTACGGATGGGACTTCGGTGATGGAGGCTCATCCGACGACGACGACCCCAAGCACCGGTATGCGGCAGCTGGGACCTACAACGTGACCCTCACGGTCCGGGATGATGACGGAGCTTCGAGCTCAGTCACCCATCAGGTGACCGTAACAGAGCCACCGCCAGCCAACAGTCCGCCGACGGCGTCATTCGAGCCGCCGACGAACTGCGTCGCGGGTCAGCCGTGCGACTTCTTTGGTGAGAGTGATGACAACGACGGGATCATCGCGAGCCGGTCCTGGACTTTCCAGGACGGCAACCCGCCGACCTCTACGGAGATAAGACCGCGAGTCACCTTCGCCAGCGCGGGCTCCAAGACGGTCACGCTAACCGTCACCGACGATGATGGCGCCACCGACAGCGAAACGAAGCAGGTATCCGTCGCCCCGGCCCCGGCTCCGAACCAGCCGCCGACGGCGTCATTCGAGCCGCCGACGAACTGCGTAGCGGGTCAGCCGTGCGACTTCTTTGGTGAGAGTGATGACAACGACGGGATCATCGCGAGCCGGTCCTGGACTTTCCAGGACGGCAACCCGCCAACCTCTACGGAGATAAGACCGCGA
>JACCRS010000168.1 GCA_013813435.1 Gemmatimonadales bacterium | reverse complement strand
GGTAGAGGTGCGCGCTCGTTGAATGCAGGGGGGCAGGGGCAGTTACTCGCCCAGGCGAATCCGCTCGATCCGGTGGCTCTTGGCCCGGGTGTTGTACAGCCGCAGAGTTACGATATCGCCCGGCTTGTAGCTCTTGAGTGCCTGGCGCAAGTCAGTCGTGCCCTTCACCAGTTTGCCCTCGACTGATAGAAGGATATCGGGGCCGCCATTCTCCGGCTCCAACACCTCTCCATGGGCGGGCCCACCCGGGGTGACGCCGGTGACAATGAGACCGCGCTGTTCAGGGGTGAGCTCGAGCTGGCGGGCCGATTGGGGGTCTACCGGCTGGACTGTCAGGCCCAGCAGGTCTATCTCCGCGGTGGCCTGATTGGCCGAGCCGGCTGAATCGTCCGAGGCTCCCAGCGCTCCGCGGGCGACTTCCCGGGGTGCCGAGAGTTCCTGAAGCCGAACCTCGAAGGTCTTGCGCACCCCGCCCTTTCGCGCCACCTCGACCTTCACCTTCTCGCCGGCCTTTCGAAAAGCAACCTGCTGCTGAAGCTGACCGACGTACTCTACCGGCTGCCCGTCGATGGCCACGATGATGTCTCCGGCTTCCAGGCCGGCCTTTCTGGCCGGAGAGTCCTCACCGAAGTCCTGCACCAGCACCCCGCGTATGTCCGGAAGGCCAACGTACTCTGCGTCGTTGGCGGTGGCATTCTGGACGCTTACACCGATTGCCACCCGGTTGACGCGTCCGCCGGCGATGATCTGATCCATGACGTTGCGGGCGAGATCTATGGGTATGGCGAATCCATAGCCCGAGTAGAACCCGGTCTGACTGGCGATCGCCGAGTTGACGCCGATCACCTGGCCCCGGACGCTGACCAGCGGACCGCCGGAGTTGCCCGGGTTGATGGCCGCATCGGTCTGAATGAAATCCTGGATGCTGCGCTCGCTCTGACCCGGGAGCGCGAGACTGCGTCCCTTGGCGCTTATGATGCCCGAGGTGACGGTGAAAGTAAGATTATCTCCCAACGGGTTGCCCACCGCGAGGACCCACTCGCCAACCCGCGAGGTACTACTCTTGCCGAGGGGAGCCGGAACCAGGTTCTTGGCCTCGATCTTCAGTACCGCCAGGTCCGTGTTGGGATCGGTTCCCACGATCTTGGCCTTGAACTCGCGCCGGTCCAGCAGCCGGACCGTAACCTGCTCAGAGCCGTCCACCACGTGGTTGTTCGTCAGAATGTATCCGTCCGTCGACACGATAAAGCCGGATCCGGATCCTTCCTGGAACCGCGGTTCCTGCTGCATGGGAGGGACACCACGGAAGAACTCCTCGAATCCGGGAGGCACCTGCATTCGGGGTCTGACGTTTCGGCGGGCGGTATCCGCCTTCCGGCCGGATTTGATATACACCACGCTCGGCTTCACGTGCTCGGCAATGGACGCGAACGCATCGCTCAGACCGAGAAGCGAGCTGGATGCCGGCGGCAGATTGCGGGCAGCTGCCGGAACCGCGGTATCTGCCTGCTGGGCAGTCGATTGATAGGGTAGATGGAACAGGCCCGCGGTCAGCAGGCCAATGGCAAACGCGAATCCGACGCCGCTTGATCTGAGACGGCGAAACCAGCCTTCGGACATATCAAACTCCTCATGAGCAATGCGGTGGTTCGGAGCCGGATTGCTCCGATCGGACAGATGGATGCCCGGTAGAAGGATACCGTCGCGTATACCGCCTCCGCCGGGTGAAACGCGCTGAACTCCACCGCCGTACGGGTGAACAACGATTCAGTGGCTTCAGATCCCCTCCCTCGAGCTCCGGACTTTCTCCATGAAACTGCCTCTTTGTGTGGTGCTGATGCTGCCTGCTTTGGCCGCAGGTGGCGCGATGGCCCAGTCGCCGGCCGATTCCTCCGCTATCCGAGCCACAGCGATGGACTATGTGGAAGGGTGGTATCAGGGAAACGCTGAGCGAATGGCGCGCGCCCTCCACCCCGAGCTGGTAAAGCGAATAGTGGTCCGGGATACGGCTACCGGCAGGACCATGGTGCAGGGGATGGGGGCCTCGGTGCTGGTAAACAGCACCCGGCATGGGTACGGCAAGGAAACCCCCAAAGAGCGACAGCAGAAAGAAGTGACGGTCCTCGATATTTTCGAAAACGCCGCCAGCGTCAAGGCTATCATGGCCGAATGGATCGACTACATGCAGGTGGCCAAGGTGGACGGACGCTGGGTGATCGTAAACGTGCTCTGGGAGCGGAAGCCCTAAAGCGGAGCTTCCGTGAGCACCTCGCTCCGGCTGCTGGCAGCAGGTGCCGTGCTGCGAATCAGCCGTTGATGGCTCAAACCATTGGCCCCAGCTCGGCGTGGCTCGCACTCCTGCCGGACGGAGAGACCAAACGCAAGTTTATCCTCGATTGCACCGGTTGCCATCAGTTCGACGAGAGGGTCGCCCGGGTCAACGGCAGGCCTCGTTTCGAGGGTGAGTGGAGGGAGGCTGTCACTCGCATGCTCGGATATGCCGGTGCTCGAACTTCCTTTTTCGTCATTTCGGCGGATCGAGAGGCAAGAAAAACAGCGGCTTGGCTGGTGCAACACCTCGATTCAAACAATATTCAGGCCGCCAGCCCGCCGGATGGTCCGCCCGCCGAGATCACCGAATTCCTCCTGCCCGACGCGAAGGACCTGCCCCACGATATTGCCGTGGAACAATCCGGTACGGTGCTGGTGACGGGAATG
>JACCRS010000160.1 GCA_013813435.1 Gemmatimonadales bacterium | reverse complement strand
CATTCCGAGCTGCCGTTAAGGCCTTCCTGCCCCGCCGCCCCGCTGCCCCGCTCGGCGCGCTCGCGATGTTCGTCTTCGCCTCGACCTCCGTACACGCCCAAGGAACTCCTGACCTGGAAGACTCCCGGCGCCGACTGGAGGAGATCCGCGCCGAGCGGGATCGGCTGGAGCGGCAGCAACGCAGGCTGCAGGGCCAGGTACATGACGTCAACGACGAACTGAGCAACCTCGAGCGGCAGCGGGAATCGACTCACCGGATCGTGAACGAGATCGAGCGGCAGATAGGAGGTCTCGCCTCGCAGGTGGACCGGTCGAGCGCCGAGCTGATCCTGGCGCAGGACAACCTGGCGGAGCGGCGGGCGGTGCTTGAGAGACGGCTGGTGGACATCTACAAGCGCGGGCGACTTTACACTTTCCAGGTGCTGCTTGCGGCCGAAGGTTTCGGGGATCTTCTCAGCCGGTACAAATACCTGTACCTCACGAGCCAGCAGGACCGTTCGCTGGTATCCGACGTGGAGCAGCTGCGCAACCGGGTGGTAACTCAGCGGAACAACATTCTGAACGTGCGGGGCGAGCTCGACCGCCGCCGGGATGAGCGCGAGGCGGAGTTCAGCAAGTACACCGCGCTGGCCTCGGAGCAGTCGCGTAAGCTGCAAACCCTGCAGCGGTCCGCCCGGAGTACCGAGCGCCGGCTCACTGAGCTGCAGCGGGACGAGTCTCGCCTGAACGGTCTTCTCGCATCGCTGGAGCGCGCCCGCCGGGATGAGCTGGCGAGGGGCGCCCTGCGCGGAGCGGTATCCACGCCAGGCTCAATTACCACAGCCGACCTGGGAAAGCTCGATTGGCCGGTCGAAGGCGGCATCGTTTACAAGTTTGGCCGGGACACGCTTCCCAGCGGCGGAATTATTCGCTGGAATGGTGTCGGTATAGCGGCAGGCGTGGGAACACTCGTAAAGGCGGTGGAAACCGGAACGGTGCGGCTCGTGGGACAGTTCGGGACCTACGGCCTTACTGTTGTAGTGGAGCACGGCAACGGCTACTACTCAGTGTATTCGCACCTTGAATCCGCAGGCGTGAAGCTCGGAGCCTCGGTCAGCAAGGGCGGCGTGATCGGAACGGTGGGCGGCCAGAATTCGGATTACGGACCCCACCTGCACTTCGAGATTCGGGGGGAGAATCAGATCGCGCTCGATCCGACGACATGGTTGCGCAGGAAATAGGCGGGGCAGCGGGGCAGCGGGGCAGCGGGGCAGCGGGGCAGCGGGAAGTTAACGGACTCTGATCGATCTAAGAGCGAGAGACGGACGCTAGCGTAATCATTCTTCTCCCCCCTGCCCCGCTACAACGCCACCCCGATCCGGACCCCTGACTGGGCCTGCCCCCGCATCAACGCCGCCTCTGCCATGGCATAGAGTTCGTCGCTCTCGGAAACGGCCGGGTGGGGACAGGTTACGATGCCGGCACTGATTTGCGGAGCGTTGAGCCTGATATCCCCAGCCTGGGGCACCAGCGCCAGACGCTGTCGGAGCCGAATGACGGACTCACGTGCGCCGGTCGAGCCCGTTTCCGGCAGGACTACAGCAAACTCATTGCTGCCATAACTGCCCACGAAGTCTGGGAGCCGGAGTTCGCGCCGGAGAATGTCCGCCACATTCCCTTTGAGCCGATCGGCCGCGGCGGGACCGAGACGATCGCGGACCCCGTTCAGCTCGTCCAAGCCGAGCAGGATCAGGCTGAAACTGAGAGAGTAGCGACGGGCTCGCTCGAACTCCTCTCGCATCCGCCGCTCCAGGGCCGGGAACGACTCGTCCCAAACCTCACGCGGTTGGCCGCCGGGATTGCTGCCATTCAGCGCCCCCGGCAGGCTGTGCCGGGGTGCGCGGACGGCTCGTCGGTTTCGGATCCGGGCGTGGATGCGGGAGCAGAGCTCAGGAAGGTGAACCGGCGCCGTCATGGCGTCGGCGGCGCCCAGGGATAGCGCCGCGGCGGGAGCGTCCCGGTCAGGTACCGCCGTGATGACGATCCGCGGCGGCGGGACGTCCGATCCTCTAACCGGATCGGGAAGCAGATCGCAGAGCAGCTTATCGTTGATATCGTTCAGGGCGACAAGGATGGCGTCGGCATCCGGGTCGACCGACGGGTCCTCGCGCTCGACCAGTTGAAAGCCGGCACGGGTAAGCGCCCGCTCCAGGCCTGCCGGGCGCGCCGAAGGGGCGCCGACCAGCAATACTATGGGCCGGGCGAGCGGCGCAACCTGCTCCCGCGTCACGCGTTACGGAGAGGCAAATGGATCAGCTCGATCGGCCAGGGCGTCTGGGAGCTCATGTTTCCGTCCAGGGCGGCGTCCAAACGGCACCGGCCAGAGGCAAGCTGATCGGGGCGAACGCCATTCAGGTGTTTACCAAAACGCCCAGCCAATGGCGCGAGCCGGGGATTTCAGCCGAGTCATGCGACGCATTCCGAAAGGAATGCGAACGCTGCAAGTTATCCAGTATAGTGGCGCATGATTCTTACCTTATCAACCTTGCCTCGCCCGATCCGGTATTAAGCGCCCGCTCCGAAACCGCTTTCGTGGCGGAGCTGAAGCGATGCCAGGCGCTTGGGATCTCATATCTGGTGTCACACCCCGGCAACTTCATTGACGATCGGACCGCCGGCATTACCCGCAACGCTGCCGCCTACGGCCGCTGTCTTCGAGCAGCGCCCGGGTCACCGGTCGTATTGCTCGAAACCACGGCCGGTTGCGGGACATCCCTGGGATGCACTTTCGAGGAACTGGTTACTCTACGTCAGGCCATCAGCGACGACGTCCGCCACCGGGTGGCCTTCTGTGCCGACACCTGCCATCTCTACTCGGCAGGCTATGACCTTCGTAAAGATTATGATGGTGTCTGGCGGGCGTGGGACCAGATCATCGGGCTGGACAAGCTCCTGTGTCTCCACCTGAACGACTCGAAGACAGAGTTTGCGTCGCGGCGGGACCGCCACGAGCTGATCGGAGAGGGCTCCCTGGGACCGCAACCGTTCCGGCGAATCATGGCAGACCCGAGTTTAAATCACGTGATCAAAATCATCGAGACGCCTAAAGGAGAGGATGGAGTTACTGCAGACCGGAAGATGCTGCGGCGCCTGCGCCGGTATGCCCGCGCCGCCGCAGTCCCGCGTTGACCGGCCCCACTTCTCCGGCCATACTTGCCTGTATGCGAGCCATTGTGGCGGTGTTGATGATCGTTGCGGCCGCGGCCGGACCAAGGCTGCAGGCACAGGTGGAATACAATGCCCGTCTCGGCGTAACCTGGGCCACTCCGCTCATCCGCGACGAAATCGTGGAAGAGGTAGAGCTGCGGCAGAAGCTGGCTCCCACGCTGTCCCTCGGCGCCTCCCTTCCCATCGCTCCCCGCTATCGAGCGGGGCTCGAGATGATGCTGACCAGTTACGGCTACCGGGCATCGGAGACGGCAACTTCGACGGATCTGGGAACCCTTCGCACCGGGAGTGTTACCCTGGGGCTCCACGGCCCGATCGCAGCCAACTTCGGCTGGAGAGCCGGAGCCGGGCTTCTGGGCTACTGGCCGAAGGATGAGCGAGGAATATTTCTGCGTGGGGGCACCACCCGATTCCTGGCTGGGGCGGGAGTGGACTTCCGCCGGCCGGTCTGGTCGCACTGGGAGATGATGGTTTCGTTGGGCTACGACTTCCACCGATTTACCACTGAGGAGCTTCAGGGCCGGGGCTTCAGTCAAAGCCAGGGCGTGCAGCGAATCTCAGCCGCGGTAGGCCTCGCTAAAGGTAGCCGATGAGGAGCCGGCAAAGGCTTCTCGGGCTGGTGACTGGATCGGTCCTGGTCGCCTGCGCCGATATAGCGGCGCCGAGCCGGGGCGACGCCTACGAATGGCGCCGTCTGCAGGGCACGAGCAGCGGCGTCGATACGCTCAGCTTCCACTGGGCAGGCGCGGATCTCCCGGTGAGGTTCTGGGCGGAGGACTCGCTGAATCTCCCGGCGCACGTCCAAGGCGGCATCGGCCGGTGGGAAGCCGTCTTCCTGTACGGTGAGTTCAGCGGAGTAGTGGTCTCGGACTCCAGCACCGCTGACGTGATCGTCACGACCGGCATCGCGCCGAAGGGAGGATTTTCCATAGCCCGCCTCGAAAGCGGGTTCGCTCCTGAGTGCCAGGGGGCCACCGACATCGAGCTCAGCTCAAATGGTCAGCAGATTCTCCGGCCCATTCGCGTCTACGTCGATCCGCGGTTCGCTCCCGGATCGCCCGGAGTTGATGACTGCATGGCTCTCACCACCACTCATGAGTTGGGGCACGCGCTGGGCATCTTCACTCACTCGCCGGATCCGGAAGACATCATGTATGCCGATCCGGCCGTGTCCGCCCTCAGCCGCCGGGACCGCTCTACCGCCGAGCTAGCCTACCATACGGAGCCCACCCTTACCATAGCTCCCCGCTGAGGTTGCACCGAGCGTGAAAGCTGCCGAGATTTGAAGCATGACAGCCAAAACCACAGCAGCCCCGCGCGAAAATCTCACCCTGGTCGAGCACGGTCTTTTTCCCATCCGGATCCACGCCAACCTGAGTCCGCCTCAGCTCATCGAGCACGCGGTTAACAGAGGCGAAGGTATCCTGACCGATTGCGGTGCATTCACCGCGGTTACAGCCCCGCATACCGGCCGCTCAGCCAAGGACAAGTTTCTGGTGGAGGAGCCGGAGACGAAAGAGCGGATCTGGTGGGAGAAAAATGCCCGGCTCTCTCCCGAAGCTTTCGAGCTGCTGCAAGAGGATGTGCGCGCGTACCTGGAAGCACGCGAGGTCTTCGTCCAGGATCTCTTCGCCGGCGCCGATCCAGCCTACCGCCTGCCCGTACGCTTCATCACCCCGAACGCGTGGCATGCCCTTTTCGTGCGCAACATGTTTATCCGCGCCCTGCCCGCCGAGTTGGCTCAGTTCCGCCCCGGATTCACCGTCCTGCATGCGCCTGACTTCCAGGCGGACCCGGCGCGGCATGGAACGAGGAGCGGGACGTTCGTAGTCATCAATTTCGGCAAGAAGGTCGTGCTGATCGGCGGCACCCGCTACGCGGGAGAGATGAAGAAGTCCATCTTCACCGCACTCAACTTTATCCTGCCGGACCAGAGTGTCTTGCCGATGCACTGTTCCGCGAACGTGGGCGCCGGTGGCGACACAGCAATCTTCTTCGGGCTGTCAGGCACCGGAAAGACAACCCTGTCGGCCGATCCCGGTCGCCAGCTGATCGGCGATGACGAGCACGGCTGGAGCGATCGAGGAGTCTTCAACTTTGAAGGCGGCTGCTACGCCAAGGTGATACGGCTCCGCCCCGATACCGAGCCCGAGATCTACCGTGCCACCCAGATGTTCGGAACCGTTCTGGAAAATGTGGTGCTCGATGCCGCCAGCAGGGCGGTAAACTTCGACGCCGATAGCATTACCGAGAACACCCGCGCCTGCTATCCGATCGACGCCATCCCCAATCATCTGCCGAGTGGCGCAGGCGGACATCCCAAGAACGTGGTGTTCCTGGCAGCCGATGCCTTCGGCGTCATGCCCCCTATCGCGCGACTCACGGCCGAGCAGGCCATGTACCACTTTCTCTCGGGATACACTGCCAAGGTCGCCGGCACCGAGCGCGGCGTTACCGAGCCGTCCGCCACATTTTCCGCCTGTTTCGGTGCTCCTTTTCTGCCGCTCCATGCAGGCGTCTATTCGAGGATGCTGGGGGAACGGATAGCCCAGCATGGATCCCGGGTCTGGCTGGTCAACACCGGATGGACCGGTGGAGCGTACGGCACCGGTTCCCGCATGAAGCTGGGCCATACCCGGGCCATGCTTCATGCGGCGCTTTCCGGGGCGCTCGATCGCGGCAAGTTCATCAAGGACCCGGTCTTCGGATTCGACGTGCCGGTGGCGGTCCCCGAGGTACCCGAGGAAGTCCTTACCCCCCGCGCTACCTGGGCCGATCCGGCAGCCTACGATGCGCAGGCCAGGAAGCTGGCCACCATGTTTCGGGAGAACTTCGAGCAGTATCGATCGGGGGTGCCAGCCTCGGTAGTTGCGGCGGGACCAGTTGTTTGACGATCCGCGAAGGGGCCAGAACCGAAACTGAGATCATTCGGGATCCCCTTTGGGACAACATTCGGCTCGACCGCGCTGCTCTTCTGGCGCTCGACACCCCAGCCGTTCAGCGCCTCCGTTACATCCGTCAAGTCGGCCACAGCTTTCTGGTCTATCCCGGGGCTACTCACTCACGATTCGAGCACGCGCTCGGCGCCTACCATCTCACCCGCCGCGCTCTCGCTGCCCTCGAGGAGCTGAACGAGATGGGGCCCGCCAGCCCTGAGGACTGTCTGGCGGTACGCATGGCGGCGCTGCTGCACGACATCGGACACTATCCCTTTTCTCACGCGCTCGAGGAGGCCGGCTTTCCCTCTCATGAGACTCTCGGTGTGGCGAAGCTCACCCAGGGAGAGCTGGGCGAGCGACTGATTCAGGTTGGCGGCAGGGGGTTTCCCGCCGCTGTCGGCGCCCTGATCAGCGGGGTAAGCAGGAGTCCCCTGCAGGGGCTCATCTCGGGGTCGATTGATCTCGACAAAGTCGATTACTTGTGCCGTGACGCCCGCATGTGCGGGGTTCCCTACGGAACCGTGGACGTTGACCGGCTCCTGTCCTCTCTCACGCTCGTCGAGGTGGAACCAGGGCGTTACGAAGTGGGAGTGCAGGAGAAGGGAATCAGTGCGCTCGAGTCGCTCCTGTTTGCCAAGTATCAGATGTACCGCAACGTGTATTGGCACCATGCGGTCCGGTCTGCCACCTGTATGTTCAAGCGAGCGGTTCGCGGGGCGGTACGGCGCGGAAGTGTAACCGCTGATTTTATAGCTGAAGCCACTGACGATGGTTTGATGGAGCTCCTGATCAGTCAGGACCGGAACCAACTGGCTGCCGCCATCAGGGCGCGACGTCTGCACAAGCGTGCGCTCGACCTCCCAGCCAGCGACGTTCCAGCCGAGCTCCAGCCCTGGGTGGCGCAGGACCCCGACCTTCTGGAGTTGGTGGAGGACGCCGTTGCCGCGGAGGTTGGCCTCCCCCCCGGCGGGTTGCTGCTGGACTTCCCCGCACGCTCTTCTATGCTCGGGGTCAATCTGCCGCTTCGCACCCGCCGCGGGGTGATCGAACGGCTCACCGATGCCGGCCGAGCCGGCCAGCTGGGACTTCCCCGGGTAGCAGATGAGTTGTATCGCAGCGCCCGCCGCCTTCGTATCTTTGTCTCGAGCCCGCCCAGCGCATCGCTGGACCCCGTAGTGGCGCTGCTCACCTATCCTGCCGAGGAGGTGAGACGGCACCTGCGAGAAAAAATCAATCTCTTGTGAGCGAGACAGGAATGATCAACCGCCGTGTGTTCGTCGCCCGTTTTGCCGGCCTGACGGCCGTCGGCGTAGCCGGCCACCGTCTCTGGGCCGAGCTAGCGCCCCCGACGATCGGACCCAAGCCAATTGCCATTTTCAAGAGCAGCACCTGCACTTGCTGCACCAAATGGGTAGATCACATCCGGGCCGCGGGCTTTACTCCCGTGGTCCGTGACGAAGAAGAGATGGACAAGCTGAAGGACAAGCTAGGTGTGCCGGATGGTGTCCGATCGTGTCACACCGCCCAGATAGAGGGGTACCTCATCGAAGGGCACGTGCCGGCCTCAGATATCCGCCGTCTCCTGGCCGAACGGCCCAGGATCGCCGGCCTGGCGGTGCCCGACATGCCGCCGCTTACCCCAGGAATGGCGCCTGCCGGAGTCGAGCCGCGAGATTTCGAAGTGGTTGCGTTCCAGCTCGACGGCAGTACGCGGAGCTTCGCCCGCCACTAACCGGCGCGGGTCGACCTTCGCACCATGGCACCAGCAACCAGCGCCAAGCCAAGACCAAGCAGTATTCGAGGCAATGGATCGGGTACCGGCGGTGGTACAGCCACGACGCCACTCTCGTCGGCCACAGCGGATTCGCGGACATAGCGTCCCCGCCGGGGCACCGCTACGCGATCGAAGTCTCGAGCCAGTCGTTGCAAATCCTGCAGCATCTCCTGTCCCTCAAGCGGGGGCCCGTGGCCCGTGCCCACGCGCAAAGGCTTCAGCGCCGCCAGCTCTTCGACCGACCGGCGAGCCGAGGCCCAGTCGGGCGTGAAGTACGCCGGCGGACCGTGGATCTCGGGTCTTTGCGTCAGGGCGGCGATTGCTGATTCCTGTTTGGTGGTGACGAAAGCGTCCCCGGCTATGAGCGTGCGGTCCGAATCCCTATAAAAGGCTACGTGTCCCGGTGTGTGCCCCGGAGTGTGAATCCAGCGCCAGCCCGGCATACCAGGCACCGAGCCGTCGGCGGGCAAGGGTTGGATGCGGTCAGCAAAGTCGTAGGGGCCGCGAGGGTAGAAACGTGACAGCGCAGCCATGGCACCGCCGCCCACCGTGGGATCGGGGGGAGGATATGCCGATCGACCCGTGAGGTATGGCAGCTCCAGTCGGTGGGCGTAAATCGGCACATCCCACTTATTCAGCAGCGTGCGCAGTGCGCCTACATGATCGAAGTGGCCGTGCGTCAGCACGATCGCGGAGGGGCGCGCCCCGGGCCCAAACCTCTCCTCGGCCGCCGCTATGATCCACGGTGCCGAACCCGGCAAGCCGGCATCGATCAGAACCCAAGATGCTCGTGGAACGCCCGGCCGTCCGCACAAAAACAGATTCACAAATACAGTTCTCACATACGCCACGTCCGCCGCAACTGCCTGCTCCGCCACCAGGGAGCGCTGCGGCTCCTTGGTTTCAAGCTTCTGCACTTGAGCCTCCGACTCTCCGCTCCGGACCACGATAGGCCTGGTCTCGGTTGTGCCGCCGCTCAACCGCCGCATCGCCGGGAACAGCTTCGGGCCGAGCCGAGCGTTGGTCCAGCTTGGCCGCGGATGCGGGATGCTTGCCGTGTGCACCCAAGTCGGACGCACCGCCCATGGCGGATTCGGGAAGGTCATCACTCGGGTGCCTGGTCATAATCTCCTCCTGACTGACGATAGCTCGGTTCGTCCGGACCTCAGCGGGTCCGCCTTGCGCCCCGGGCCAGCCGGACGATAAGCAGCAGCACTACCGCACCGATGAAAGCAACGAAAATCATTCCAGCTAAACCCGCGAACGGCGAGCCCCAGCCCATTTGGGCAAACAGCCAGCCGCCGAACACCGCCCCCAGGATGCCGATGACAATGTCACCGAGTATGCCGTAACCAATGCCACCCATTACCAGCGATGCCAGCAGGCCGGCCACCAGGCCGACGATGATCCAGGTAAGGATTTCCACGCTTCCTCCTCGCGTTGGCCGTCACCAGGTTCCATCTCTGCCAGGGAGAGTAGCCCGGTCTAAGAACGCTCGCTAGCGGCAGCCGAAACGGTGGGGTGCTCCCCGGTGTCGCTGTCGACGGAGTCGATGCGAACCACGATGGCGGTAATGTTGTCGAGACCACCCCGGCGATTGGCTTCCGCCACCATGCGATCGACCCACGCCTGGGGACTGTCGTTCGATACCATGATGCTGACCAGTTGCTCGTCTTCCAGCATCCCGGTCAGCCCGTCAGAGGCGAGCAGAAGAACGTCGCCCTTCTCCAGCGAGCCGAAGTAGATGTCTGGGGCCACATCGACCCCCGCCCCCACGCACCGGGTAATCACGTTGCTATAGGGATGAACCCGGGCCTGGTCCGGCGTAAGCAGGCCGGCATCGACCTGCTCCTGCACGTAGGAGTGGTCCTTGGTAAGCTGATGCAGCCGGCTCTCGCGCAGCAGGTAAGCCCGGCTGTCGCCTACCTGGCCGATCAGATATCGCTGAGGCAGCAGTACCAGGACCGTCGCCGTGGTCCCCATGCCTCGCTTGTCCTGCTCCGAAAGGGTTCGTTCGAAGATGGCATCATTGGCCGTCCGGATGGCAGTTCGCACGCGCTCACCGGCTTCTTCGTCGCCGAGTCCCTTCAGGGACCCTATCTTCTGGGAAGTGATCCGCACCGCCATCTCGCTTGCCACTTCACCCGCGGCATGCCCCCCCATACCGTCGGCCACGATGAAGATGCCATGCTCCGCCAGCATCAGATAGTTGTCTTCGTTGCCCGATCTGACGATTCCGACATCGGTACGGGCGGCGCAGGTGAAGTTCACGAGTTCGTCAACTCAACAGCAGGTAGACCAGGATTGCCGACAGCACCAGCAGCGAAGTCACCAGGATCCCGGACGGCCCTTTGGGGCGCGGAGGGATCATTCGAATGGGTCGCCGGGGCCGGGTCGCCTTCTGCTCGTCCCTGTCCGGCTTCGGAAGCGCGGCTGAGTCCAGACGTCCCATCATCTGGGTCTGGTTGGTGCGTACCGGGGGAACCTGGTCGTCCAGAGGCTCGAACAACGCGATCACGTCGCCAAAGCGGAGCGTGGTGCCAGGAGTGAGTGCCGCCTCGCCGGTAAGCCGCTCGCCTTCGATGTAGGTGCCGTTGGTAGAGCCGAGATCGGTGAGGATCCAGATTGCCTCGCGACGCTGCAGCTTGGCGTGCATGGTACTCACGCTCGCATCGGCGATCGCGATGTCGTTATAGTCTCCTCGACCGATATTCACCACCGGCACCTTTATCGGCAGCCTCCGGCCCTTGAAGTCTCCACTCCGAAACAATAACGAGGCGAGCGGAGCGGCCTCCGGAGCCGGGGGCGTGTTGCGCTGGGACGGCTCTTCGGGCAGCCCATGCATCGTGTCGGAGAGCCGCTGCGCCGCGCCCACGGGAAGCGCCACCGGCGCGGCGGGGCTTCCTGCTCGCTCCAGTTCGGCTTCGGCCGGGAGCCGGCCGGCGACATCGGCATAGAAACGGAACTCATCGTTGCCGATCCGGATTACGTCGGCCCGGAGCAGCGGGCGGGTTTTCCCGATCCGCTCGCCGTTGACGTAGGTACCGTTGACACTGAGGTCCAGCAGCAGGTAGCCGTCCACTTCATTTCGAATCTCGGCATGGTGGCGAGACACCTCGTTGCCGGACACCACCACATCTGACGCGGCATCCCGGCCCAACGAAAGCAGGCCGGTCTGGACGGTGTACTCACGACCATCAGTAAGACAGACCAGGCGGCCACCGGTCCTGGTTCCCGTGCCCTTGAAGCCGGGGGGCGGCACCAGATCGGCGAAGGCGCCGGAGTCGAACAGCTGGGTGCTGCCGGCTCGGGCCGGATCCACCACCAGCAGCTCCTGACCGCTGATCTCGATCTTGTCCCCATGCAGCAGCGGCGTGGGATCGGATCCCAACCGCACGCCATTGACCCGAACCTCCGCCGCTGAGTCCGCCGTTCGGATCGCGGCTGCTCCCGCCTGCATCCCCTGCACCACGGCATGGCGCGGCCGCACCCCCTCCCCTTCCAGAACCACCGTGCTGTCCGAAGCCGAACCTATAACTGTTTCGCCGACAGCGATGGGGTAACGCTCGCCGTCGATTTGCAGATGGATCATCGCGATTGGTTCCCGAGGAGAAAGTCGAGTGCCGTGTAACGTATCGCCCGCCTCATAACCATGCAAGCAAACTGAGGTTAGGTCACCGGTCCACCCGCGTCTATGCGATCTTCCGCTCCTCCTGTCCCCGCAGCTGCAGCTGATAGAGACGGTGATAAAGTCCCTGCTGATCCAACAGCTCGCGATGGCTGCCCCGCTCCCGGATCTCCCCATGCTGAAGCACCAGGATTTCATCGGCATGAAGTATGGTGCTCAACCGGTGGGCCACCACCAGGCTGGTACGGCCCGACATGAGCTCGGCGATGGCGCGCTGGATCTGTCCCTCGGCCTCGGCGTCCACCGAGCTGGTTGCTTCGTCCAGCACCAGGATCGCAGGATCGAGTGCCAGCGCCCTCGCGAAGCTGAGCAGTTGACGCTCCCCCACACTCAGGCTCCGACCCCGCTCGCCCAGCCGATGCTGATAACCATCCGGAAGCCGCTCGATGAACCGGTCTGCACCTACTCTCCGCGCAGCCAGCTGTGCGGCTTCCGGAAGGATCGGCGCATCGAGCGTGAGGTTGTGGTGAATGTCTCCGGCGAACAGAAAGAGATCCTGCTGGACGAAGCCGATCAACGATCGCAGGTCGGAGGTCGTCAACTGCCGGATATCCACGCCGTCGATCAGGATCCGGCCCCGGTCCGGGTCGTAGAATCGCAGCAGCAAGTTGACGATTGTGGTCTTACCGGCACCGGTGTGCCCTACCAGGGCGATCGTCTGGCCTGGCGAGGCAGTGAACGAAACGTCGCGCAGAACCCAGGCATTATCCGGGCTGTATCGGAACCAGACCCCCTCAAAGCGCACCTGGCCACGCACCGGCTCCGAAAGCCGCACCGGCTCCGCGGGCTCGAGCACCGTCACCGGTTGATCGAGCAACGCAAAAACCCGCTCGGATGAGGCCATGGCGCTCTGCAGCAGGTTGAACTTTTCCGAGAGGTCCTGCAGCGGCTGGAAAAAGCGACGAGTGAGCTGGATAAACGCAGCGAGCACACCCACCGTGATGGTTCCACTCAGTGCCCGGACTCCGCCGTAATACAATAGCAGCGCCATAGAGACGGCCGTGAGAAACTCGACTACGGGAAAGAACACCGCGTAAATCCTGATGGAACGGCGATGCGCTTCCAGGTGGTCCTGATTCAGCTCCGCGAACCGCGCCGCCGAGTCGGCTTCCCGTCCGAACAGCTGTACTACGCGCATGCCGGAGAGCCGCTCCTGCAGATACGCATTTAGGCGGGCAAGCCGCACCCGAATGTCACCGAATGCCTGCCGCACCCGGCGGCGGAAAATTCGGGCGGTCAGCCAGACCAGCGGGATGACTGCGAAGGTCACCAGCGCCAGCCGCCAATCGATCCACAGCATCATTGTCATGATGGCCAGCAGGGTGAACACGTCCCCGAAAACTGTTACCACACCGGAGGAAAACAGCTCGTTGAGGGTCTCGACGTCCGAGGTAACCCGCGTCATCAGCCGGCCAACCGGGTTGCGATCGAAGTAGCTGATGCTCAGGCGCTGGAGGTGACCAAAGATCTGCATCCGCAGGTCGTACATTACCCGCTGCCCCAGGTAGGTAGTCAGCAGTGTCTGCCCGTACTCCATCAGAAACTCCAGCACCAGCGCGCCGAGGAAGACCAGCGCCAGGGTTCCCAGAAGGCCGGTATCGCGAGTGGGGATGGCGACGTCGAGGGCTCGCTGAGTGAGGAGCGGCCCCACCAGCGCCAGGCCGGCGCCTCCGAGCAGTAGCAGCACCGCAAGGGCCGCGAGTCCCCGGTAGGGCAGCAGGTACACCAGCAGCCGCCGAAGCAGTCTGGCATCGTAGCTTTTCTCGAATGCTTCGTCCTGATCCATGTGAGCAGTCTACCCCGCTGGCTCCGCCAAAGCGGATTCATCGACCGACTTCCTTCCCCGGGTAACCCAGCCCGAGAACACCAGAAAGCCAAACGCGATGGTGAAATAACTCAGGGTAAGGCGCCAGATCAGGATATAGATCGGGGTGAGCTCACGGGGAACGTACGAGGACATGACTGCGGCTGACAGCACTTCTCCTACGCCCGATGCGCCGGGGGTCGGCGCAAAGTACAGCAGGAACATCACCAGGGTCTGTACCAGCAGGATGTCGACAAAATTCGCGTGAAGACCGACCGCACGCAGCGCCACGTACCCGGCCAGCAGCTTATTGGCGTGTGAAGGCCCCGAGAGAATGGTCGCCCAGAAGAGGGCCAGCCACCCGCGGGGGCTGTTGAACGCCACTACGCTCTCGTGCGCGTGATCGATGCCGGTACGAAGTCTCTCCAGCCGGTCTGCCACCCCGCGATGCCGGCGACCGATACCTTCGGCAACGTGGTGGAGCAGGTCGCGCACCACCCTGGGGAAGAACATCACCACAGCCATGAGCACTCCGATGCCGCCGATGATCACAAGGCTGCCGAGGAACAGATCGAACAGCGATAGTCCCAGCACATTGCCCCGCTGGCCCAGCGACCTGCCGGCACCGAAGAAAATGGCGAGCGGACCCGCGATGGCAAAGAACAGGACTGTCGAGACAAAGCTCATGAATGTCGAGGTTACGGCGACCGGCAGCGGCACTCCGTAGCGCCGCATGGTGTACATGGTCATTGGACCCGCTCCAGAGTTGAGCGGCGTGATGTATCCTGCCCATGCACCCATTCCGCCGGCCAGGATCAGCCCCTTGAGCGGTGGCCTGGGATAGATATGGCGGGCAACCACCCACAATCTCAGTCCTCCGCCGATCCAGTCGAGCGATGCCAGGCCCAGTCCGGCCAGAACCCATATCCATTCGAGGCGTCGGACCCCGGCGAGAAATGCGGGAAGATCGTTGCCGTAAAGGAGAGTGATGCCCCAACCCGCCAGCGAGGCTATAACAAAGATCAGGAAGCCGCGTCGGAGGAGCTTAGGCGTGAGGAGAAGGGGCATCGAGGGGTAAAAGTAGCGGGTCGCCGCTATTTTCCCAGCAATGTCCCAATCCGTTATTCGCATCGTGAACGCCCGGCAGAACAACCTGCGGGGTATCAGCGTGGACCTGCCGCACCGGGCACTGATTGTAATTACCGGACCGTCCGGGTCGGGCAAGAGCACACTCGCGTTCGATACCCTCTACGCCGAGGGACAGCGGCGATATATAGAATCGCTGTCTACTTACGCGAAGCAGTTCCTTGACCGCATGCCCAAGCCACTGGTCGACCGCTTGGAAGGGCTGGCACCGGCGGTGGCCATCGAACAACGGAATCCGGTCGTGTCCAGCCGTTCAACCGTTGGCACGGCCACGGAGGTGTACGACTATCTGCGCCTTCTGTGGGCCCGCATCGGCAAGTGCCACTGCCGCGTGTGCGGGGGGGCGGTTGGCCGGGATACCCCGCAGGCCGCGGCCGACGCCGTAACGGCCGGCGGAACCGGCAGGATCCAGATCTGCTTCCCGCTGCCGCCCCTGGCTCGGCTAACCCACGCGACGGTGGTCGAGAATCTTCGTGCCTTGGGATTCGTTCGCGTGGTCGCCGACGGGACGTCGGTTCACCTGGACGAGCTCCCCGACCACCTTGATCTGACCCGGTCGGAAGAGTTGCTGGTTGTGGTTGACCGGCTGGAATCTGAAGCCACTTCCGCGTCACGCCTGACCGAAGCCCTGGCGACCGCTTTCCAGGAAGGCGAGGGAGTCGCCATCGTACTCCGTCAGGATACCTCAGGACGCATGCGCTTCACCGAGTTTCCCGCCTGCAGCAGTTGCGACACACCCGGGGCGACGGTAACTCCGGCCCTGTTTTCCTTCAACAATCCCCGAGGCGCCTGCCCCAACTGCAACGGCTTTGGGGCAGTGCTCGAGTACGACGACTCGTTGATCATCTGTAATCCCGAGAAGAGCCTGGCAGCGGGGGCTATCGACCCCTGGACCAAGCCCCGTTATGAGTCGCGCCGAAAAATTCTCCTCGACTTCGCCAAGTCTATCGGAGCCGATCCTCATAAGCCCTGGTCCAAGCTGAAAGCAGCGCAACGGCGGGAGCTGCTGTACGGCCGGAAAGGGCGCTTTGTCGGGATTCACCACTTCCTGAAGGATCTCGAAGAGAAGCGCTACAAGCAGTACATCCGCGTCTTTCTACGTCAGTATCAGCTGGCCCGGACTTGCGTCGAGTGCGGGGGTAGCCGGCTCAACCCCGACGCGTTATCGGTCCGGATAGGGGACGCCCCCATAGGCGCGGTGGCGGGCCGATCGGTGGATGCCGTGCACCGGTGGCTGCTCTCACTCTCGCTTACTCCGTGGGAGCGGACGGTAGCGCAGCTCATCATCGACCAGCTCGAGGCCAGGCTGAGCTTTCTGGGAGACGTAGGTCTCGGCTACCTCACCCTCGACCGCCAGACCCGCACCCTTTCCGGAGGAGAGGCCCAGCGGATCTCGCTCTCCAACGCACTGGGCTCGCACTTGGTGGATACCCTGTACGTGCTGGACGAGCCCTCGGTAGGGCTGCATGCCAGAGACACCGAGCGGCTGCTCACACTGCTGCACCGGCTGAGGGACGCCGGGAATACCGTAATTGTGGTCGAGCACGATCTCGCCGCCATTCAGCAGGCCGATTTCATGCTGGAGCTCGGCCCTGGCTCGGGTGAGCACGGCGGCCAGGTGGTACACGCGGGGCCGGTGAGTGAAGCGTCCACTTCACTGACCGGGCAGTATCTCACCGGCAAGCGTCGGATCGGGGTGCCCAGCGTTCGCCGGCCCGCGGGGCCCCAGTGGCTGCGGGTGCGCGGCGCTGATCTGCACAACCTCAGGGATGTCGACGCCGATATTCCGCTCGGCACCCTGACCGCGGTCACCGGCGTGTCGGGTTCGGGAAAGAGCACGCTACTGCACGATGTGGTGTACCGGAACCTCGAGGCCAGGCTTCGGGGAGAGCACTCCGCCAAGTCGCACCTTGGTGAGCCGGTGGGACAGGTTGCCTCGATCACCGGCTGGGAGTTCCTGAAGGACGTGTTGCTGGTTGACCAGTCTCCCATCGGACGCTCGCCCCGCTCCAACCCGGTCACCTACATCAAGGCATTCGACGAGATCCGGGAGCTGTTCGCCAATCAGCCGCTCGCCCGTCAGCGGAGCTACACCTCGGCCACGTTCTCCTTCAACCTGGCCGGTGGACGCTGCGAGACGTGTGAGGGCGCGGGTCACGTGCAGGTCGAGATGGTCTTTCTGGCTGATGTGTTCGTGCCCTGCGAGGCATGCGGCGCCACCCGCTATCGTCGTGACGTACTCGATGTCCGGATCCAGGGAAAATCGATTCACGATGTACTGCAATGGACTGTCGATGAAGCCATCACCCGGTTCCGTCATCAGCCGAAGCTGGGCGCCGCGCTCTGGCAGCTCCAGCAGGTCGGGCTGGGATACCTGCGTCTGGGGCAGCCGGCCACGACCTTGTCAGGCGGCGAGGCCCAGCGGCTCAAGATCGCCCGGGAGCTCACCCAGGCGGGCAAGCGGGAGGGTCGCAAGCTCTATATCCTGGACGAGCCCACCACCGGGCTGCACCTGGACGATGTTCGCGTCCTGATTCACGTGCTCGACCGTTTGGTTGACGCGGGACACACTGTGGTCGTCATCGAGCACCACCTCGATGTGATCAAGCGCGCCGACTGGGTCATCGACATGGGTCCCGAGGCCGGAGATGCCGGGGGCCGCGTTGTGGCGCAGGGAACACCGGAAGAGATCGCAGAAGCCACGGAATCACATACCGGTCGTTACCTGCAGCCGCTGCTCTCACCCACTCAGGCCGTCCTCGCGGGTTGACCGGCAGGCCGGAAAAGATCTCTCATGAGCCGTATTGATCGCCGAGGTTTCCTTCGCTCCTCAGCTCTGGTGGGGGGAGCTCTGCTTGCACCCACTTTGACGGGCCTCATCTCCTGCAGCGTCTCCAGATCCGGCGAAGGCAACCCGGGCCTTCGCCCGGCCAGGAAGGGTGAAGGCGGCTACGGTGCCCTGATACCGAGCGGCGAAGTGGGTGAGATCATTTCCATACCGGCAGGGTTCCATGCCGCCCTTCTCAGCACCTCAGGCGAGGAAATGATGGGGGGGATCGTCCCCAATGCCTTCGATGGGATGGCGGCTTTTGAGGTTGGGCGCGGGAGCGTGCGACTGGTGCGCAACCACGAGCTGCGGGACACCCCGCCGTCCGGCTCCGCGCCTTTTGGAACCCGCCCATACGACGCGGCCGGTCCTGGTGGAACAACGACCGTGGAGGTCCGGCTGGGCCCCGACGGTCAGGCCAGCATGGTGAGACAGTTCGCCAGCCTCACTGGCACATGCGTAAACTGCGCCGGTGGACCCACCCCTTGGGGTAGCTGGATTTCCTGCGAAGAGACGGTGGCAGGTACCGGCGCGGGATGGACCAGGAATCACGGCTACGCCTTCGAGGTTAGCGCAGCATCGGAGGGGATCGTGACGCCAGTGGCGCTCAAGGCAATGGGACGTTTCGAGCACGAAGCCGTGGCGGTCGACCCGGGCACCGGCTGGATCTATCAGACAGAAGACCGCAAGCCCGCTGGCTTCTACCGCTTCCGTCCCGAAGCGCAGGGACAGTTGGCCCAGGGGGGCAAACTCGAAGCTCTGGCGCTGGTGGGGCAGCCCGGCCATGACACCGCAACTGACCAGGCCCTCCTGACCCCCCGGAAGGTCCAGTGGGTAAGCATCGATCAGCCGGATTCGGACGCGCCGGCCCTCGCCCCCGGTTTCGTCTTCAGCCAGGGCCTGGAGAAAGGGGCAGCCCGGTTCGCCCGACTCGAGGGCTGCTGGTATGGCGACGGGAGCATCTACTTCAATGCCACGAGCGGCGGGAACGCAGCTGCGGGGCAAGTGTGGCAGTATCACATCGGCCGGCAAGAGCTGCAGCTCATCTTCGAATCCCCCTCGTCAGCAGTGCTGAACAGCCCGGATAACATCTGCGTCAGCCCGCGCGGAGGAATCGTGATTTGTGAAGACGGCCCCGGGACCAACCACGTCCGCGGCCTGACTCGGGATGGTGCCATCTTCGACATGGTTCGGAACAACCTGAACCCGCTGGAGTGGGCCGGCGCCTGCTTCAGCCCCCACGGCCGGACCCTGTTCGTCAACATTCAGGGCAACACCCGCCCGCTCGAAAGCCCCAATGAAGACAAGAGTATGACGTTTGCCATCTGGGGCCCTTGGGATTCGGGCGCACTCTGATGAATAGATAGAGGCCGCTCAGAGCGACTCCGCCGCCTCCTGCACCAGCCGCCATGCCTCCTCCACGTGCTGGCGCTCGGTCTGCCGCTGCCCGATCGCCACTCTGATTACATAGCGCCCGCCCAGGCGGGTATGCGTCAGATGCACCCGCCGGGTAGCGTTAACCTGTGTCAGCAGTGCCCTGTTCAACTCATCGAGCTGAACGTCGTCCGAGCCGAGCTCTGGTGGATTGTAGCGGAAGCAGACCAGCCCTAATGGAACCGGCGCCATCAGCTCGAAGTCTGGCGATCGCTCGATCCACCCGGCCAGCTCCCGGGCCAGGGCAACGTGCTTACGAACCAACGCCTGAAGTCCTGCGACTCCATAGCTCCGAACCACGAACCACAGCTTCAAGGCGCGGAACCGGCGTCCGAGCTGGATCCCCCAGTCGCGAAAATTCACCACCTCCGCGTCCTGAGTGGTTCGCAGATATTCCGGCGTCACCTGGAACGTTCGGAGCAAGGCCTCGCGATCTCGCACGAAATAGGCGCTGCAGTCGAAGTTTACCAGCATCCACTTGTGGGGATTGAAAACGAAGCTATCGGCTTGATCGACACCGAGGAAAAGGTGCCGCAGCTCGGGAACGATCGCCGCGGTCCCTGCATACGCCGCGTCCACGTGTAGCCATACCCCGCGCCGGCGGCAGATCTCAGCGATGCCGTCGACCGGGTCCACCGCGGTAGATGACGTGCTCCCAATGGTGGCCACGACGCACGCCGGTACCAGTCCTGCCTCGATATCGCCGGCTATCATGCGATCAAGCGCGTCCACTTTCATGGCGTACCGGCCGTCCACCGCTACGCGCCGGAGGTGCTCCTGGCCGTAGCCCGCCAGCTTAACCCCCTTGTCTACCGACGAGTGAGCTTCGCTCGAGGCGTACACCGTCAAGCGAGCCCCATTCACGGCCAGACCTTCGCGGCCGGCCGAGTAATGGGTGGCTCGCTCCCGAGCCGAAATCAGCGCCACCAGCGTCGCCGTCGAAGCAGTATCCTGGATGACTCCGGTAAACCCTTTCTGAAGCCCGAGCATCTCACGAAGCCACCCCATGGTCAACTGCTCCAGCTCGGTGGCAGCTGGCGACGTCGCCCACGACATGCACTGGGCGCCGAGCGCGGCGGTCAGCATCTCCGCCAGCACCGACGCTGGGCTGTTGTTGCCCGGGAAGTACGCGAACCAGGAGGGATGGTTCCAGTGAGTCATCCCGGGCATGATGACTTCGGTAAAGTCCCGGAAGAGCCGCTCGAACGGCTCTCCTGCTGTGGGGGGAGATTCCGGCAGCTGCCGAAGAATGTCACCCGGTCGTACGGCGGGTGTGACCGGAAGATCGCTCACGTCTCGCAGGTAATCTGCCATCCAGTCGACCAGCTGGTGGCCGTGGTGCCTGAAATCTTCTGGTTGCATGCGCAGAAGATGCTACGTTGGGATAGAGGACAACAGGCTCTTGAGCGCTATATCTTTTCTATCATGACTTCGATCGATCTTTCGCCATCTCGCATGCGGCATGGCCTGGGCTACGACCCCGAAGTGGCTTGCAGGCACCTCACCGCCGCGGATCCACTTATGGGTACCCTGATAGCCCGGGCGGGGGAGTTTACCATGCGGCCGGAGCCGGCCCACAGCCTGTTCCAGTCTCTCGTCCGATCCATCGTGTATCAACAGCTGACCGGTAAAGCGGCCGCAGCCATCCTGAAACGGGTGAGACTACAGTTCGTTCCCAAGCGATTTCCCACTCCGCGCGACTTGCTCGAGATTGCACCCGAACGACTACGCGCGGCCGGCCTCTCGACTGCAAAGACCGCGGCGCTCAAAGATCTCGCCGCACGGACGTTGGATGGGACGGTTCCTTCCCTGGCTCGGGTCCGACGGATGACGGATGACGAGATCGTGGAGCGCCTTACCGCAGTGCGAGGCATAGGACGATGGACGGTGGAGATGCTATTGATTTTCAAGCTCGGTCGTCCTGACGTGCTGCCTCTGGGGGATCTGGGGGTTCGAAAAGGCTTTGCCTTGACGCTGGGCAAGCGCAAGCTCCCGGAGCCGGAGGCCATGACCCGCCGGGCGGAGCGTTGGCGCCCCTACCGCAGCGTAGCCAGCTGGTATCTCTGGCGCTCGCTGGAGCTTAGTCCGGAGCCGGATACACCATGACCAGATCGGATCGCCGATTCTCGCCGAGCCCCGAAGCGGTGGACATCGTGAAAGCGACCTTACAACGCATGGGGTTCACTGCCACGGAAGCCGACGCACGCGGTCTGGTGGAAGCGGTTCTGGCGGTGGAGGGGCCCCGTCTGCACCTGCAGGTGCGGGGCGCCTTCGAGAACTCGCTCGAGATCATTCGCGATACCGCAGAGGCAGCGCTGGGCGAGGTGAAGGCGCCCGCCCTGCGCGAGAAGGCCGGCGGGCGACCCATCGCGGCGCGGCGCCCGATCGAGGAGCCTGAGGGGCCGGACGATGGCCAGCCCCGGCCGGTCTTTAAGCGGCCGCGACGCTAGAGCCTTGCCGGCTCCAGCAGGTTCGGCTTATTTTCGGGTGAGGCGCTTGAGCAAGATTACTTACGAGGAGGACCGCAATGGCAGGCCGAAATCAGAAGAACCCACCGCAGCAGGACCAGTCCAATACCATCAAGGATCCGGAGGACTGGACCACGGGACAGGATCCGATGACCGGCGCCCAGGAATCCTATCTGCATACTTTGGCAACCGAGGCCGGCGAGGAAGTGAAGCCGGATCTCACCAAGGCCGAAGCGTCAAAGCGCATCGACGAGTTGCGCCAGAAGACCGGTAAGACGGACGGCGGCGGCGGGCGCTAGACGCCGCTGACGGCGGCGGAGCCGATCACGACGTTTCGGAATCGTGGTCCACCCGATCCAGCAGCTTGGCCACATCGTCGCGGGTCAGCCCCACGTCCTCGAGTATCTCTGCGGTGCTGGGTCGGCTGAAATCCTCCCGTCTGGCTTCGAAGATCAACTCGTGAGCGGCGGGGCCATCGAGCGACTGATGCTGGCGCAAGACCCAGCCACTCTCGTCGACGAAGAGCCGCAGGGCATGATCGAGCGAGTCGAACATGTTCTCGCTCCAGCGGTGGTCCCTGGGGTGCCAGAAGCGGGTGAGTAGGCTGGGAGATCCCTGGCCGCCCTGCCCTTCCATTCGTCGCGTGATCACCACGACCCAGTGAACCCGGCCCGGACGGTCGGTACGCAACGGATCGGCCGCAGCCTGCACGGCAGGTACCAGCTCTCCCGTACCCTCAAATTCTCCCTGCCTGTTGTCCATCGGATCGCTCCCGAGCTGGCCCGTCTAATCCCGGTCCTCTCTTAGAATGGCGTAGAGGACTACATCCTCGTACACGCCCCACTTTTTCACTCGCTGTCGCAGGAGACCCTCGCGCTGCATGCCGGCGTGTAGCAGCACCTGTCCGGCCGCGGGGTTCCGAGCCATGTGGTGGGCATAGATGCGGTTGAGTCCCAGCTGCTCGAAGCCAAACCGAATTCCGGCGACGGCGGCTTCCCGCGCGTATCCATGGCCCCACCACTCCAGGCCGATCCAGAATCCCAGCTCCGCCTGAAGATGCTCGCGGTCTATGTCCCTGAGCCCGGCGCAACCAATTAGAGGGGATCCGGGCAGTAGGCGAATCGCAAAGTTGATGGCTCGACCCCGCACCGATTCGCGGCGCTGATGGCCGATCCAGGCAAGAGCGTGATCGAGATCGTACGGGTGAGGAATCGCCACTGTGGTGTCGGCGATCTCGCGAGCGCCGGCCAGACGCATCAAATCGGGTGCATCGGCCGGATCGAAGCCACCGAGGAGCAGGCGCGAAGTTTGGAGCGTGGGGGTAGCGCTCACGACCGGCTAGAAGGCGTCGCGCTGCGCCTGCTCGATCTTCTGGGCCAGCTCCACCACCGCCTCCCCGAGAGCCGCCAGCTCGCGGTGCCTTCCGCTGATGCTTCCCGCGTGCAGATCGGTGCCCAGCCCGCGGCACATCTCGGTTGCCCGCCGGATGCGGAACTTTTCCTGGAAGCTCCTGCTGTCCGGGCCGGCTCCGGCGCTAAGAAGACCCCACAGCCGGAGCCGCATGTCGTCCAGCGCGCTCTTGAAATCCTCCAGCCCCTCGACCGGCGCCCGCGCCAGCGCCAGGCGCACTTCGATTGCACTCAGGGTGGAGTTGAGGGTGGCCATCTGATCCGCAAAGGTCGACTCCGCCATAGATCCTCCCTGCACGAGCGACCCGGAGATGCGGCCGGCCCTGCGCCCTTCCGGGCTGCGTTAACACGATCAGAGACCTATACGCAAGATTATGGTCGAGCCGCTCCGGCTCAGATCTAGTAAGTGTCGCCCGAGTTGCCGGTGTCCCCCCGGGGATTGCTATCTCCGCCCACCAATGTGCTCCAGGATACCTCATGACCCTTGCGTGCACCCTTGGGTGTGACCTTCACTCCCTCCGGCGAAATGGCCACAGTGTACAACTTGCCCTCCAGCTCCAGCTCTCGCTTGATTGTCTTGTCAAGTTTCGTAGCCATTCCGCCCTCAGGTTTCGGATGAGGCGCCTAACGGCGCAGGTCCCCCTCGGTCCCATTCGGATCCCGCAAAGTATACGTTCCAGAGACGGCGATCGTCGAGTTGGCCGCTCCCTTTCCTGGATACCTGCTTCGTGCTGGAACTCTACCACCGAACGGGCTCCGCCGGTATTCTTCGGCCTCGCCCCCCACTGAGTCAGGTCTAATGGATATCGATCCACTACTCGCCATCGCCGCGTTCGGGATCGGCATCGTCGTTGGGCTGACAGGCATGGGGGGCGGGGCACTTATGACACCGGTCCTGGTGCTCTTCTTCAACGTGGCCCCTCTGGCCGCCGTGTCCTCCGACCTGGTGGCAAGTGCGGTGATGAAGCCGGTGGGGTCGGTAGTTCATCTCCGCCGAGGCACCGTCAACCTCGAGCTGGTCAAGTGGCTGTGCCTGGGCTCGGTTCCGGGAGCTTTCAGCGGGGTGCTGATTGCCCGGGCTCTGGGAACCGGCGAGGAGGTGCAGAACTTCATCCGCATCGCGCTCGGAGCGGCCCTGCTCCTGGCCGCCGGCGGACTTACCCTTCGCGCCTACATTCGGCTGGTCGAGCGAGCCCGCCGCCGCGATGGCCGCGCGGAGCCGCTGCCGCAGGGCCGGCCAACGGTCGTTATCCGGCGGGTTCCCACCGTAGCGCTCGGCCTGCTTGGCGGTGTGGTGGTGGGGATAACCTCGGTCGGCTCGGGATCACTGATCATTATCGCTCTGATGGCTCTCTATCCGACTCTCAAGGCCAGTGAGCTCGTGGGCACCGACCTGGTTCAGGCAGTCCCGCTGGTGGCATCCGCCGCCGTGGGACACCTTATTTTTGGCGACTTCAAACTGGACCTGACCACCTCGCTCCTGCTGGGTTGCGTGCCCGGTGTCTGGGTCGGCGCCCAGCTCTCGTCCCGTGCTTCCGGCGGACTGGTGCGCCGAGCACTGGCGTTCGTTCTGCTGGCCTCGTCGCTCAAGCTCCTCAACTTCTCCAACGCTCACACCGGCATCATCCTCGTTCTGGTACTCCTGGTTGCTCCTGTGGTTTGGATGCTGGTTCGTCGCCACCATGGGTTTCCCGCCTTTGCGTCACGAAGCCGGAAATAACCGGCCGCGTCAGCCGTGAGCCGCCCCAGGTTGCACCTGACAATGAAACCAGTGATACTAGGCCTTGATCGATCTACCTAGGTCCGACCGCTGACCGATCCAAACCATTCATATCGACCGCAAGTCCTGGATCCTGGACTGGGCGTACTCCATGGGGCACTCGTGAACGGCTCTGAGGGCTGCAGCCCCCACTTGTCGCCGGCTGGTCCCAAACCTGCGCGGGCGGTGATGGGACGAATCGGCCTTTGCTGTGTCGGACTTTTCGCCTCACTGACTACGGCCCTGGGCGCACAATCCCCCGATTCGGTCGCAGCAGATCTCAGCACTCTGGACATCGACGAGCTGGCGCGGGTGAAAGTCACCTCTGCGGCCCGCCGGCCGGAGACACTGAGCAACACCAGCGCGGCGCTCTCCCTGATCTCCCGGGAGGATATACGGCGCTCCGGTGCGGCAAATCTTCCCGAGGCGCTGCGGCTTTTGCCGGGTCTGGCCGCTTTCCAGGTGGGAACCCGCGACTGGGCCGTGAGCTCGCGCGGTTTTCATCAGCAGTCCTCGAACAAGATGCTGGTGCTCATCGATGGACGAGTGGTGTACTCGCCGATCTTTGCGGGTGTCTTCTGGGACGTGCAGCGGGTGCCGCTCGAGGATGTGGAACGCATCGAGCTGATCCGGGGGCCGGGCGCCGCGCTCTGGGGCGCCAACGCCGTCAACGGAGTCATCAACATCGTCACGCGCCCCGCCGGGGAGACCGCCGGGGGGTTGCCTCTTTGACCGGCGGCACCAACGACCAGGCGCAGGTTGACCTGCGCTATGGCGGAAGCGTGGCGCAGCGGGGCGCCGGGCGGATCTATGCTCTGGCCTCGACAGAGAGCGGCTCCGATCGGCCCGACGGAGGAAGCGGTGTAGACGGCTGGAAGTTTGGCCAGGGGGGCTTTCGGGCCGACTTTACGCAGGCCAACAATCTGTTCACCGTCCAGGGTGACGGCTACGTGGGTGATGGCGGGACGCAGCTGCTGTTGCCGGCTCCTGCACCACCCTTCGTCAACCTCGCCGGTGAGGATCTCAGCGTCCGCGGCGCCAATCTCCTCGGACGCTGGAGCCGCCGCTTCTCACCTCGGTCGGACCTCGCGCTGCAAGCATACGCCGACTATGCGCTGCGCAAGCAGCCGTCCCAGTTCGGGCGCATCGGCGTCACCACCGTCGATTTAGATTTCCAGCACCATTTCGGCCTGGGCCCGCGCCACGACATCCTCTGGGGGCTGGGTTACCGACTGATCAGCGACGACGTGAGCGGTGCCTTCCCAGTAAGCTTTGATCCTCCCAGCCGGACCGTGAAGCTGGTGACCGGCTTCGTCCAGGATGAGGTGGCGGTGGTACGGGAGCGGCTGAGGGTGGATCTGGGCGCCAAGTTCGAACACAACTCCTTTACCGGTTTCGAGCTCCAGCCGACGGCCCGGCTCCTGTGGACGCCCTCGCCCAGCTCCACGGTATGGGGTGCCGTCTCCCGGGCGGTACGCACCCCATCGCGGGTTGACAGCGATCTACGCTTCGTGGCACAGGTTTTCGATGCTCCACCGGTCACCCGCGTAGAAGCGCTCGGCAGCGACACGCTGGAAGCGGAAGCGCTCATCGCTTATGAGGTAGGGTACCGGGTTGTACCCCACCCGCGTCTCTCCCTTGATGTCGTCGCGTACTATCATGATTACAACCGCCTGCGCAGTGTCGCGCCGGGACCGCCGGTGCTGGACGGAAGTGTTGTGGTCGTGCCGCTCACCCTCGGGAATGATGCCCACGCGCGAAGCTACGGCGGGACGGCGAGCGCCACGGTTCGCGCCAGTCCCCACTGGCGGATACGGGCGAGCTACACCTATCTGAAAATGACGGCTGGCCTGGACGATGGGCTCCCTCCCGGGACAATCGCGGACGTGAATCCGGGGTTCAACCCATCGCACCAGCTGCACGTCTGGAGCTCCTTCGATCTCCCGGCAAATTTGGAGTTCGATGTCATGGGGCGGTACGTCAGCGAGCTGCCGGGGACCCAGCCGGCCGGGGACGAGGTGAAGGAGTACGTACAGGCAGACGCACGGCTGGCGCTGGCGCTCACTCCGCGCATCGGCGCTGAACTGATTGGCCGGGATCTCCTCTCCCAGCGCCGCGTCGAATTCTTCCAATCCGCCACTAACCCGGGACGCGGGGGCGCTATTGCGCAGCAGCTGCGAGCTAAACTGACGTGGATCTTTTAACCAGGGCGCGTATCCGCCTCCGAGCGGTGGCTCTGGCCTCGATAGGCCTTGTCAGTATGGCCCTGGCTGGAGCCGTGTGGTCTCAGATCAGCCTTCCGGCCGGCGGGACCACCGACGAGTCGCTGGAGTACCGGGTCAAGGCCGCCTACCTCCTTAATTTCACCCGGTACGTGGAGTGGCCCGCACCGACGGCCCCGACACCAGCCCCAGCCGACAACTTGCTGAGCATCTGCGTACTGGGCACCGACCCCTTCGGAAAGATTCTCGATGCCACCGTTGCTGGCCGCACCGCGCACGGCCGGCCGCTTCGGGTACGCCGCCTCCAGGGGGCTGCCGAGGCCACGGGGTGTGAGGTGGTGTTTGTCAGCCGGGAGACCTGGCGTCGCAGCCCCGAAAGCCTCAAGGCGCTGAAGCGCGCCGGCACTCTCACCGTTGGTGAGTCGGAACAGTTCGCCCGCCGCGGCGGGATCATCGGCTTCGTCATCGTCGATGAGACGGTTCGCTTCGTGGTGAACGATGAGGCTCGGGATTCGGCAGGGCTGCGAATCAGCTCGCGCATGCTCTCACTGGCCGCCGCCATCTATGGGCGGGACGGGCCGTGAGCCGCGCCTTTCGCGACCGGCCCATCCGCCACAAGGTCAACCTCCTGATCGTGGCTGCCAGCGTGATCGCTCTGATCATCGCCGGGATCGGTGT
>JACCRS010000140.1 GCA_013813435.1 Gemmatimonadales bacterium | reverse complement strand
CTCCAGGCGCGCGCAATGGCGCGCTCATCGGGCCGGTTTCCATCGTCCATCAGGATCCAGCACGCGGGGGCCAGACGAGGCTTCAATATGGGGACGGCCGGGTATCGAGCTTGCGGCCCAAGTGCCCCCGGTGGGCCATCCACCAGTAGGGCGTCGATGGGCTGGCTTAGAAAGGGCTCGTAGGCGACGCCGTACCAGGAAGCAGCCCTCCCATCGACCTCTATCGGCGCGATGGGAGCCGTCACCACGGTGGCTACGTCGTCCAGCGCGTAGAGCCGAACCATCTCGCTGCTCCTCCGGGCATAGGCCGGATCGTGCTCCAACGAGACGATTCGTCCGCCAAGAAGTCGCAGGCACCGAGCAATGACGATGGTGGAGGTACCCGACCCGCACTCGACAACCAAACGGGGCCGAGTCTCGACGATCAGCCGCACAGCGTTATGCACCATGATCGGATCGGCTGCCCAGCCACTGAGGTCGAGGGGAATCTTCCCGAGAAGGGGGCGAATTTGCGTCAAGGCATATTGTTGCCGGTGTCCTTCGAGGATAGCGCTGCGCAACTGGGCTGATTCGAGAAGCACGAGGCACACAAGTGCTGCCCCAAAGAGTGGAGCGCCGGCCACGGCGTGGTCCAGCAGGATGAACACCAAGCCCGCCGCCGCCAGTCCCACCAGGGTGCGACGGCCTCGGCGCCAGGCGCGCGGAGTGCGCAGGCTTGGGAAGCGCATGTTCGGCAAAGTAGTGGGGTTACTATCTTTCCGGCGACTTCGCCCCGGCGTGGTTGACTGTTGTTTCGATGTGGGAGCTCTAAAGGCGGCCCCAACGCTTTGAGGTCATCCTGCGCGTAGTCGTTATCGGAGCTGGAAGAAGGCACAAGAATGAAGCGGCAATAGCGCGGGCGGTGCGCTCACTGGGACACGAGTGCCGGCTGGTCAATGCCGTGACCTGGACCCAGAACCTGCGCGGGTTTGCCCCACCCCTGTTGAGTCGTCAGGTGGAGACCTTCGACCCCGACACCATAATCCTGGGCCGGCACGCCACTCTGCTGGGCGAGGAGCGGCTCAAGAAGCTGGTACGCGGCCGCTACTCGGCGTTCTGGTACTTTGACCTGCGGGTTCCTCCTATCCAGGACGTTTTGACGCTCGGTCGCCTGGTGGATGCCATGTTCGTGACCTACCTGCCCACAGTTGAGACCTACCGCTCCCTGGGCATATCAAACGTAATGCACCTGCCGCAGGGAATGGATCCCGAGCTGGACCGTCCGGCCACCACATTCCCGCGGCGCTATCGCTGTCAGGTTGCCTTCATCGGTGGCAATTCTCCCCACCGAAACACCGTCCTCCGTGCTATGGCCAGCACGTATGACTTACAGATCCGTGGCCCCGGATGGCGCAAGGCACCGCCGGACCTCCCGGTGGTGGGCGGCCCGATATATGGAAAAGCTTACGCTCAGGCGGTCGGAGCAGCAGCTGTCTCGCTCGGTGCCCACTCGCTGCCCGGGATGGCTTCACAGACCGGGTCGGCGTCCAACCGGATGTGGAAAGTCATGGGCTGCGGCGGGTTTTACCTCGGTGAGTGGGTAGAGGGAATTCAGGCTCTGGGGGCCGACGGGGTACACTGTGCCTGGTATCGAGACATCAAACAAGGCATCGAACAGGTGCGGCACTATCTGGATCATGCGGAGGACCGCAGCAGAATAGCCCAGGCGGGACGACGCCACGCCCTGGAGCATCACACCTACGCCCATAGGGTACGCCTCCTGCTGGAGGGTCGCGGGTATTCGCTGGCTCAGACGGTTTTGTAGTTGCGGAACTCGAACACCCTGATACCGGTGTGTCGTTCGATAGCGGTCGAGAGGTAGTATCGAATGAAGCGCCATCGGAACTTTCGCGGGGCAATCACCCGATCGGGGTCGAAATAACGGTCCTCGATCCAGGGGCGCGCAACCGCAGGGTGAGTTCCCTGGAATCGCTCGAGGCCCGGCATCCAGGCCAGAAGCGGCAGGTTCACGTCGGCATCTCGCCAGGGATACATGGTGCGGCCAAGGTCGCGTTTCTCCCGCAGAGCCTGGGCCGGTCTGGCCCAACCGTAGTGGAACATTTCGGCGCCGGTCAACCGAGCTCGGATCCTTCGGTACTTGGGGCCAACCCGAAATCCCTGGGCGCCCTGGTATGGACGAATGTCCAGCTCAGCTGCCAGTCGCACCGCCCGCACCTCACGCCGATACCAGCGGCGGTGGGTGGCCACCGTATCAAACCCGCCGTAAAAATGCAGATACTTTACCAGCAGCCCTTCGATTCGTGGATCGCCATCCGCTGCTTGTATGGCGCTCGCGAGTTGTTCCCTGCCGCGCTCGTGCAGAACTTCGTCGGCCTGGATGTACACGCCCCACGGGTGGGTACACGCCTGCATGGCGCGATGCGTCTCCCGGCCAAGAACTGCATTGCGCCGGCTCATGTCCCACTCGGTTTCGAGGATCCGGATTCGGGAGTCTCCGATCGAGCGCACCAGATCGAGAGTATCATCTTCCGACCGCCCGACATTCACCACGACTTCATCGCAGATAGGCAGGATAGAGCGTATGCTCGCCTCGACTGGAAAGTCGAGCTTGATGGCATTTCTGACGATGGTAAAGCCGGACACCTTCACCACCGGACTGCTCCGAGACTGGGAGTTCGAGGCTGGGGGAACATGGTCAGCACGGCATGATACAGCCGAAGTGTGCGCCCGATGGTGTGCTCGAGCGAGTAGGTCACTCGTGCGGTCTGTCTTCCCGCGGCGCCGAGACGGTTGGCCAATGTGGGGTGCCCAAGCAGCTGCTCGATGGCAGCCGCCCATGCCGGCGGATCGAGCGGCGGCACCAGGCGCCCGTCTACACCATCCGTCACAAGATCTAGGTTGCCGGTGGCCGCCGAGGCGATGACCGGCTTGCCCAATGCCATTGCCTCAAGCAGCCCCTGAGAGAGTCCCTCCGAGCGGGAAGGAAGCATGACCAGCTCCAACAGTTCGTAGAGCGGGCGAACATCCGGTCTGAACGGAAGGCACACTACCGCGTGCCGGTCTGGAACTGTACCGGCGAGGCCGGCCAAGTGACCTCGGGGATCCACTCCTGCCAAGACCAGGCGCACTGGGGTGCGAACGGTCTCCAGGGCGCGCAAAACTACCAGTTGATCCTTGGGACGCGCGACCACCCCGATCGTGCGTTGGGCTGGTTGCCAGGCGATCCGCTCCTTCCACTCATCCAGCGCAGCAGGCGTTACCGGGATATCGATCCGGTCGGTAACAACACCGTTTGGAATGACGGTGAGCTTCCGACGGGAAGTACCCCGCCGGACCAGCGCCTCGGCTACCGAGCGGCTGACCGCCACGATCTGGGCCGCTGCCCGACTGACCAGCCAGTTCTCCGGGATGAAGGTGCGTGGCATCTGGCGGCGAGTCACAACCAGTGGAACACGCAGACGGCCCGTAAGCGCCAACCAGGTCAGCGCCTGACGGTCCCTCGCGCTTTGGGAGTTGATCACGTCGACGGGGTGGTTATCCAGGATTCGAGCCAGAGCGGCCGCGTTCTCGCGGCGACGGTGCGGCTGGAGCGCAAGGGGGTACACCTCCAGCCCGCCGGCCCGTGCCAGTGACTCTACCTCGGACTCGGGAGGGCACACGAAACGCACTTGTAGCCCCGCCCGCGCCAATCCGAGACTGAGGTGGAGGGTAGAAGTAACCGACCCCGCACCACCTCCCTGATGAAGCACCTGCAAAACCGACGAAAGCGTCACGGGGCCGGAATGCCGTGTGGCGTCCAGATCAGGCGACTTGCGCGATTCTCGTCGTAAAGCTTTCGGTTGCGGGCCAATTGCAGGGGGTCAGCGTAGGGACGTGAGTGTTCCACATGCATAACCGGATTGCTGTAGCGTATCGAGCGGCCGTGTACGCCTAGCGCTTGCAGCCGGTGGCCGAAGTCTGCGTCCTCAAAGCCATAGCCGAAGCGCTCATCGAAGCCACCTACCGCTCGCATGTGGTCCGCCCAGGCCGACGAGTTGCCGCCGCGCCAACTGGGCTCTCGAGGGACGCGGCGATTCATGAGATCGCGTATCACCGGCAGGTGGCGGACCAGGAGCCGTCGACGCTTGTTCACTCGCGCCCACCAGAAACCGGGACGGTCCAGGCGTCCCGAGGACACCTCGGCGGGCGTAAGGCGCTCCGATAGTCTCCGGCTGAGGTACACCGCGCCCCCAGCCAGATAGCTGTCACGCCGGGCAGCCCGCAGGTGGATCTCGAGGCAGTCGCGGCCCGGGATGCAGTCTCCGTCGAAGAAAACGAGGTACTCGCCCGCCGCTTCCAGGAGGGCCTTGTTGCAGATGGCGCACTTCCGAAAACCCTGGTCCGGGTGCCAGACGTGACGCACTGGAAAGGTGACGCGTCCGGCAAACTCCGCGACCATCCTGGACGTTTCGGGTCCGCTGCCGTCATCGGCGATGAGAAGCTCGAAGTCCTGCACGGACTGGCGCAGCAGTCCCGCCAACACCAGTTCAAGACCTCGTGGATTGTTGTAAGTGGTTACCACCACGGACAAGCGAATGGACGGACGGCCTGGGGCTCGGGGACTGGGTCCAGCGGTCACACCCTGACTCCTAGAGCGGTTTCCTCCCCACGGAACTGTAGATCATACAGCCGGCGGTAGAGGCCTCCGGCGCGAAGCAGCTCCTCGTGACTACCCCGCTGCACAATGCCTCCGGAATAGAGCACCACTATATCATCGGCGTCACGCACCGTGGCCAGGCGGTGCGCGATGACCAGCACGGTGCGTTCCTGCATCAGCCGCTCGATGGCTTGCTGCACCAGACGTTCCGATTCGGTATCCAGCGCGCTGGTAGCTTCGTCGAGAATGAGGATCGGGGAATCTCGCAGCAGAGCGCGTGCGATGGCGATGCGCTGCCGCTGACCGCCGGACAGGCGGGTGCCACGCTCGCCGAGCACGGTGTTGTACCCCTGCGGCAGGACTGCAATGAAGGGTCCGGCGTTTGCCGCTTCCGCCGCGGCTTCGATCTGCTCGGCGGTAGCGCCAGGAGAGCCGTAGGCGATGTTCGCCTTGACGGTATCGTTGAGGAGCACCGTATCCTGGCTCACCACCCCCATCAGCGACCGGAGCGACCGGCGCCCGATCCGGGTGAGCGGCACTCCGTCCATGAGGATCTGGCCGCTGATGGGATCATGAAACCGGGGAAGCAGATCGGCCAGGGTGGTCTTGCCCGCTCCGGACGGCCCGACCAGCGCGACGACCCTCCCCTTGGCGAGGGTGAACGAGATGTCGCGCAGGACCAGATCGCCGTCGTCATATCGGAAAGAGACCTGATCGAACACGATGTCGCGCTCGAACCGCGCCGGTTCATCACCGGGTGCCTCGATCTCGTGGGCCGGCTGATCGAGAAGCCCGAAGATTCGCTCGGCGCTTGCCAGGGTCACAGCCATTACGGCTGGAAACGACGCGATAGTCTTGAATGGCGACGTGAGCCGCAGGGCGGCCATCAGAAAGACGATGACAGCCTCGGGCGTAAGCGGCGCTCCCAGACCAACCAGCCCTGGTTTCGTAGCGGCCCAGATGATCAAGATGACAAGAATCCCGGAGAACACCTCGGTAACCGGGCCGGTGAGTGAAGAGAACCTCTGGGTCCGGATTACCCGCTTGCGGTAACGCTCCGCCTGGGCCTTGAAGTGAGCGGTTTCCCGGAGCTCCTCTCCGTACGATCGGATCAGCCGGATGGCGCCCAGCCGCTCGGTAGCAGTGGCGGTAATCTCGCCCCGCTCGTGTGCCCGGTCCCGGGCGTGGGCCCGCAACCTTCGAAGGAGCTTCTGCAGCCCCAAGACGAGAAATGGGACGAACGCTAGCGTGAGCAAGGTCAGACGGAGGGAGATCTGGCTCAGGATGAACAGCGTTACTGCAACGACCACCAGGCTTCGAAAGAACGACAGCAGGGAGGCGGTGATAACCGTCTTTGTCTGATCGACCTCGGTGATGATCCCGGAGATCAACTGACCACCGCGGGTGCGCTGAAAGAAACCGAAATCCAACGTGAGCAGATGGCCGAAAAGTCTGGTACGCAGATCTCGCACCAATCCTTCCTGCGCCCGCACCGACACCTGAGTCGAGGCGTAGCTCAGGGCATTCTTGAGCACCAGGCCCGCAGCCAGGAGGACTACCAGCCGAGCGGCCGCCTGTCCGGGCGTGAGCCCGGCTACGAGTGGATCCACCACCCGGTCCATCAAACCTTCTAGCTGGGTTGATCCTGACCGCAAAGCCCCCGCGGTGCCGAAGAGCTGCTTGAGTATTGGTACCAGAAGGACCAGCGTAAAGCCATCGAGCAGAGAAGCCAGCAACGTGGTGCCGAGGCCCACCACCAGCAGGCCCCGGTAGGGAATTATGAGACGCAGGAGCCTGAGCTCGGCCCGCACCTCAGCCGTGCCGCGGCGTGAGCAGCGCTATTGGCAGGAGCACTTCCTCGGGCGAAACCCCCCCGTGGAGAAATGCACCCCGATAGCGGGCCTGGTACTCCCGAAGCTTGGTGGGATAAACGAAGAAACGGTCGCCGGTAGCGAGCAGCAGCCGAGTACCGGGCGTGCGGCTGGGGAGCCCGAAGCTGGCCAGATCGTCGACCACCAGGGCCGACTCAGGATCCTGCGCCCGGAGGTCCTCACCGAACTTGTAGCGCAGGTTCGAGGTAGTATCGCGCTTGGCGAAGACCGTCGCCGGCGTGTGACAGTGAATCGAGCCGTGGTCTGTGGTCAGCAGAACTGGCACCCCCCGGCGTTCCGCTTCGCGCAGCGCGTCCCAGAGCGGCGAGCGCTCAAACCAGGTACGGGTCAGGTTTCGCAGCGCGGGTGTATCGCGGGCCACCTCGAAGAGAGTCGAGTTCTCGGTTCGCCCGTGAGTGAGCTGATCGATAAAGTTGAAGACCAGTGCCGTAACTCCGTCCTGGGCAAGGTGCGCCGGGAGCCGCTTGAGCAGGCCCTCACCGTCAGCCGCGGTGAACACCTTTTCATAGTGGATCGGCACCTGCCGCCCGGTAAGCTCGCGCATGTGCTCGGTCAGCAGCTCCGCCTCATGCGCGTTGAGGCTGGCGTCTTCGTTATCGTGCCACCACCTGGGGTAACGCGCCTTGATCTCCGCGGGGAAGAGCCCGCTGAAGATGGCGTTACGGGCGAACGGGGTGGCGGTGGGCAGGATCGAGAAATAGTGCGCCGTCTCGATGTCGAACCGGGCGCTGATCAAAGGCCGGATCATGGCCCATTGATCCAGGCGCAGACAGTCGACCACCACCAGCATCGCCCGGCCGTGCATGTCGAGCACGGGGCGGAGGAATTCCGCACCTATGTCTACCGATAGCGGAGGTCGGTCGCTCTCTCCCTCGTGCAGCCAGCTGGCGTAGTTCCGCTGCAGATAGCGGGCAAAATCCTGGCGCATGCTGTCCTGCAGCGTTCGCAACGCATCCTGTAGCCCGGGTTCATCGGCCTGACCCAGCCGCACTTCCCACTCCGCCAGCTCGACCACTACCTCAACCCACTCACGCCATGCCAGGTGACTGCCCCGCCGCGCCTCGAGCTCTCGAAACCGGGTGGCGAAGTCTCTCGAGAGCCGTTGCTGCCTGATCCGGTCGCCGTCGAGCAGGCGGGTGACCACAGAAAGAATCTGCCGCGGGTTGACCGGCTTTATGAGGTAGTCGGAAATCTCAGCGCCGATCGCGTCCTTGAGGGTCTCGGGCTCTTCGCTCTTGGTGACCATCACAACCGGCATACCGTGATCGATGGAGCGGATGGCCTGGAAAAGATCGAGACCTCGACGGCCAGGCATCTGCTCGTCGAGCAGCACTACCCCATACGGCTGGCGCTGGAGAAGAACCAGGGCGTCATCTCCGTGCGCAGTGGTCTCCACGGCAAAGCCCTGCTCCTCGAGAAACAGGATGTGAGAGGTGAGACTTTCGACCTCATCGTCCACCCAAAGAATGCTTTTCGGTCGGGGCATTCTCCAAAACTAACCAGCGTGAGCGGTGAGCGGTAAGCAGGGGAGCGGTCCGGGCTCCCGCGGCCGTAACGCTTACCGAGTCATTGCGAGGACGGCGGCGCCCGCGGCCCGCTGGCGATGACAGTCGACCACAGCCCCGCTTACCGCTTGCCGCTTACGCTTGTAGCTTCACCCCGTGCCCCTCGCTTCCAACTCTCCGAACGTGTTGGCGGTGCGTTTCAGCTCGATCGGAGACATCCTCCTTACGACACCGCTACTGCGCACGCTCCGGCACTCTCAACCCGGTGTCCGGGTCACCGTGCTCACGAAGCGCGAGTACGTCCCTTTGCTCAGCCACAATCCGCATGTCCATCAGGTGCTCGGGCTGCCACCGGGACAATCGCTTGTAAGTCTGGCCGCAGAGCTCAGGGGCGACCGATATACCCATCTGCTGGATCTACACGGCAATCTCAGAAGCTGGGCGCTTCGCCTGCTCGTGCCCGGGCGGTGGCGGTCATACCCCAAGCACCGGCTGGCCCGTGCGCTACTGATTCGCGTCAAGCGAAACCGATACCGCGACCGGCGCCCAGTGGCTGAGCGCTACTTTTCGGCCGCTCGTGACCTCGGCTTGAGGCCGGATGGCCGCCCACCTGAATTTTTTCTCGGTCCGGAGGCGGGCGACCAGGTCTCCGCCTGGCTGGGGTCGACCGGGCTGCAGGATGAGCCGAATATCGTGGCGGTGGCCCCCGGCGCGGCCCATGCCACCAAGCGATGGCCGCTCGAACACTGGCGAACGCTGGTGGACCTGCACATCAGGGATGGCTCCGCGGTGGTCGTGCTCGGGGGCCCCGATGACGCGGCGCTCGGTGCGGCATTGACGGAGAGCGGCAGGGGGCGGGTGGCGAGCGTGGCAGGGATTTTCGGGCTTCAGGCCACCGGAGCGTTGCTTCAGCGCTCTCGGATTCTCATTTCTGGCGACACCGGCGTGATGCACATGGCGACTGGGGTGGGAACGCCCGTCCTTGCGCTTTTCGGACCGACGGTCGAGGCATTCGGGTTCTTTCCGTACTCCAAGAAAGCAGCGGTTCTGGAACTGCCCCTGCCGTGCCGGCCCTGCACCACGCAAGGAGGCCCCCGGTGCCCGCTCGGCCACCACCGGTGCCTGCGCGATATTCAGCCGGGCGCGGTGTACGACGCAGCTCGAAGAGTGTTATGAACGGCTGGGATCCCGCGGCAAGCGCCCTGCTTGAGCTTTTGCCCGAGGTCGGCCGGGGCCCCAAGCGCGGCGGTATCTTTGCGCTTTGGCTGACGGTGCGCGTTGCTCAGGATCTGCTGCTGGATCCGCCGCCTGCCGATCGAGCCCAGCGCCGCCGGGTGCAGGCGCTGGAGCAGCGTCTGTCCAGTCTCACCATGCCCCCACCCCTCAGGCGAGCACTGGGCGCGGCGGTGAGTCAGCTGCGGGAGGCGCGGGCGGAGACCGCCGCGCAGGTGCTGAGTCAGCTGGTTGCCCCCGCGCGAGAAACCGGCGGCGCGGAAGCCGGTGAGGCCGTGGCGCTGGCGGCCCGACAGGCAAGGGAAGCGGGGCGGCGGGGCAGCGGGTAAGGAGGGTCCTCGCTTCGCTCCAGAATGATGAGTGTTCCCTCCCGCTTCCCCGCTTCCCCGCTTTCCCCCTATACTCCGCCATGCCCCGTCTCACCAAGAAATCCCAGCACGCTCCCGACTCTGTGCTGGAGAAGCTGGTCGCACGAATTGACGACCGGTTAGCGGGAGCGCCCTCCACCGACACCGTCACCACCGGCTTTGCATCTCTCGATCGTTTGTTGGCGGGCGGACTCCGGCGACGGGATCTAGTGGTGCTCGCCGGTGACGTAGGTAGCGGGAAGTCAGCGTTGGCTCTGGGCATCGCGATACGGGCGGCGGAAGCAGGGCATCCCACGATGTACTTCTCTGGTGAAATGGGACCGGAGCGGGTGCTGGAGCGGGCGCTCGCCCTGCAAGCCAAGGTCTCGGTGGACGAACTGCGTCAGGCTCGTCTCGACGACGTGGGTCGCGCCGCGGTCGGGGCAGCAGCAATTCGCCTTCGCGATGCTCCCCTGATTGTAAAACCACTACTGGGAACGGATTTCGCCGAGGTGAGCGATGCGCTCGACATCGTTCCGCGGCGCCAGTTGCTGGTGGTCGATTCGCTGCAGCTCACGGCCCCGACCCGGCCGGCTACGCGGCTGGATGAACGGGTGGCCCAGTCGGTGCGCGCGCTCAAATCGCTGGCGGTGGCGCGAGACCTTGCCGTGCTGGTCATCGCGCAGCTGCCCCACCTGCGGATGGGCCGGCCCGATCCTCGCCCTACCCTCGACGATCTCGGGGCAATGGGGGCGATCAAGCAGAATGCTGATGTGATACTGATGATCTACCGGGAGGAGATGTACCGGCCGGGGCAAGGCGTAGAGGGCGCCACAGAGCTGATCCTGGCAAAAAATCGCAACGGCGCCACCGGATTTGTGGACCTGTATTTTTATCCCCGCTGGCTACGCTTCGTCGATATGCTGGATGCCGATTGAATCAGCTGCGCGCATTCGGTGGTTGCGATTCCGACGGCGAGGCTTTCACCGAATCTTTCCCCACTACCGCCCCCGCCAGTTGCACCATTGTGCCCGCTCCTTCGGGACTGGGCCAGACCCGCACCCAGATAGGCGGCCCTTCCTGCTCAGCATGGAGGAGAACCGTTCCATCCGGTTTCTTTACGTCGCTGACCAGCCGCCACTTTCCAGCGCTAAGCACACCGCGATAGTAGTCGATCACGCTGGCAGTGGCGCTAGGGCTGAACAGGGTAATCTGCAGCGCGTCCGCGCTGCCCGCCCGCGAAATGAACCGGGCGTCGGGAGGCAACGGAAGGTTGGGGAACACAGTAAAGGTGTCCGGCGGCTTGGGCGGAGGGGAAGACTCCGACCCGCAGCCCAGCAATAGCACGCAAGCCGCACCGACAAGAAGTTTTCGAGAAGGCATACTGGGTGAGCTTAGCGGACCCGCTTCGTTGCCGCAAGCGGGTGTGGCACTTATGTTTCCGCATGCCGCAGGAATCCTTCCGCAGCCACGCACACCTCACGCTCCTGCAGGAGTTCTGCTATGGCCGGCCATAGCAAATGGAAGCAGATCAAGCGCAAAAAGGCCATCACCGATGCCAAGCGCGCCTCTTCCTGGACCAAGGTTATTCGGGAGATCACCGTCGCGGCGAGAGCGGGAGGCGGTGATCCCGCCGGCAATCCCCGCCTGCGGACCGCTATAGACGCGGCCAAGGCCGTAAACATGCCGGGCGAGAACATCGAACGCGGCATCAAAAAAGGCACCGGCGAGCTGGAGGGTAGCGTCTACGAGGAGCTGACCTACGAGGGCTATGGTCCCGGGGGCGCGGCCATCTTCATCGAAGTGACCACCGATAATGCCAACCGAACCGTCGCGGAGATTCGTCACGCTTTCAGCCGTAACGGAGGAAACCTCGGGGCTACGAACTCGGTAGCGTGGATGTTCGACCGAAAAGGGCAGGTTTACCTCGGCAGCTCGCGACACGACGAGGATACCGCTCTCGAGGCTGCGCTCGAGAGTGGTGCCGAAGATTTCGCCCACGAGGGAGACCTGTATCTCGTTACCACCGCACCACCGATGTTTCACGCAGTGCAGGATTCGCTGCGGGCCAAGGGTTTCGAGATTGAATCGGCCGAGCTCGCCATGGTGCCCCGAAACACCGTGCGGGTCGAAGGCGCGGACGCCGAACGGATCGTCAGGCTCATGGACGTGCTGGAGGAGCTCGACGATGTCTCCAAGGTTTTCTCCAATTTCGATATCGACGCAGCTCAGTTGGCCGAGGCGAGTGCCTGAGGCTGGGCCGTTGAAGGTGCTGGGCATCGATCCGGGTACGGCTGTTATGGGCTTCGGGGTTGTCGAGAGCATGCCCGGCCGCCAATCCCGGCTTATCGAATGCGGTACGCTCACCACCGGGGCTCGGGATCCCCTGCCATCCAGGCTTAGGGTGCTGCACGACGGTGTTTCCGCGCTCATCGGCCGGCATGCGCCCGATGCGGTGGCCGTAGAGTGCGCGTTTTATGGGAAGAACGTACGCACCGCGGTGGTGTTGAGCCATGCCCGCGGGGTGATCCTGCTGGCGGCAGAGATGGCCGGGGTCGAGATCGCCGAGTATTCCCCGGCGCTCATCAAGAAGACCATCGTGGGTCGCGGCGCGGCGCTGAAACCACAGGTGGGGTATATGGTCGCCCAGCTTTTGCGGCTCAAGGCTCCGCCCACACCCGATGATGCAGCCGACGGTGTGGCGGTGGCGCTCACCCACTTGATGATTTCGTCGCAGCGACTCGTCTTCGCTCGGCAGACCATTACCGCACGATGATAGCGACCGTGACCGGGGTGGTCGCCGGACGGCATGGCGAGACACTCATCCTGCAGACGGATGGGGGAGTGGGCTATGAGATCACTCTCCCGGTGGGGGTTGCTGTCCGCCTGCCGCCGAGGGGATCCCGGGTAAGCCTCTTCACCGAGCTGGTGGTTAAGGAGGATGGCTGGGCGCTTTATGGCTTCGACACCAGCACCGAGCGCCAGGTGTTCCAGCGTCTTCTTGGCGCCAACGGCTTCGGCCCCAGACTGGCTCTGTCGCTGTTGTCGGCACTCGGACCGGAACGGACCGTCCGCAGCATTCTGGCTCGTGACCTGACCGCGTTGAGCTCGGTGAGCGGAATAGGCCGAAAGAAGGCGGAGCGCCTGGTCCTCGAGTTGCAAGACCGCTTCACCGACGTCGTCGTCGATCCGGCGGGCACCCAGGCCGCGGGTTCGGAGGACGCGGTACAGGCACTCATGGGGCTCGGCTACGGGGTGGCGGCTGCGGACGACGCCGTTCGTGCCGCGTTGGCGGCCGGTGCTCCAACCGAGACCCCTCAGCTCATACGGCGTGCCCTTCAGCAGTTGGCAGCCTCTCGGGGAGCGACTTAGCATATGAGCACTCCCGCCACGACGGCCGAATGGATCTGCACCCGGTGCGGAGCCACCAACCGCAAGCTGGTCGAGATCCGGACGGCCCAGACCAACGACCGATGCGTGACCTGCCATGCGAAGCATGTCGTTGAGGTGGATGATCGGCCGGTTCGGTGGAGGGCGAGGTTGGAAAAAGCGTGAGCGGTGAGCGGTGAACGGTGAGGGCGGTCCCGCCTAAGTCATTGCGAGAGTCTGCCCCGAGCCATCGAACGAGGGGGCGTTCAGCGCCCGAAGCAATCCGGCTGCCACTTGAAGTCGCACCCCCCGCTTACCGCTCACCACTTACCGCTTACGTTTCTCTACCATGGCCAAACTCCAAGTCACCACCCCCGAAGCACTACCCGAAGAAACCAGCGCCGATGCAGCGCTACGGCCTTCCCGGCTTGACGAGTTCGTGGGCCAGAGTCAGGTCAAGACCTCACTCCAGATCGCCATGGACGCGGCACGGCAGCGGAGGGACACCCTGGACCACACCCTCTTCTTCGGCCCGCCCGGATTGGGTAAGACTACGCTGGCCATGCTCATGGCGCGGGAGATGGGGGTGCAGCTCCGCACCACTTCGGGACCCGTCCTGGAGAAGCCCGGCGACCTCGTCGGTCTGCTGACCTCGCTCACAGCTGGGGACATGTTGTTCATCGACGAGATCCACCGGATGAAGCCGGCCCTGGAGGAATTCCTCTATCCTGCCATGGAGGACTTTCGAATCGATGTCCGCATTGCCGAGGGTCCTAATGCCCAGACCATCCCCATGGCCCTGGAGAAGTTCACGTTGATCGGCGCCACCACCCGGTTCGGGCTGCTCACCCCGCCCATGCGGGCTCGTTTCGGGATTGTCGAGCGCCTGGGTTTCTACCCTCCTGAGGATCTCCACCGCATCGTCATCCGCTCGGCGGCAATACTCGGAGTACCCGTCGAGGCCGAGGGCGCCGCCGAGATCGCCCGGAGGAGCCGCGGAACTCCGCGGGTGGCCAACCGGCTGCTCCGGCGGGTGCGCGACTATGC
>JACCRS010000136.1 GCA_013813435.1 Gemmatimonadales bacterium | reverse complement strand
GGCGGACTGCCATTGATGTGCAGGCCGAGCACCGCTGCCGGCTTGGGATTGGAGAACACTCCCTCCTCGACCATCATCTTCGCCCCGCCCCGCTCTCCAGGCGGCACTCCCTCCTCTGCCGGCTGAAAGATGAACATGACGGTGCCGGGCAAGCTGTCGCGCATGCCGCTCAGGATCGAGGCCACGCCGAGCTGAATGGCGACGTGCAGATCGTGGCCGCACGCGTGCGCTACGCCCACCTCGCGACCGAGGTAGACGGCCTTGTCGGTGCTGCGGAAGGGGAAGTCGGTCGCCTCGGTCACGGGCAGCGCGTCCATGTCCGCTCGTACCGCCACGACCGGCCCCGGGAGCTTCCCGCGAAGGAGGCCGACCACACCGGTGTGCGCGATGCCGGTGCGAACCTCGAGGCCCAGCTCTCGCAGGTGGCGGGCGACCAGCTCCGCGGTCTTGACCTCGCGGTTCCCCAGCTCGGGGTGCCGGTGAATGGCGTGCCGGTACTCGATCATCTGTGGGGCTACACGGTCGGCAGCCGACGCGATCGGCACATCGGCGGACTGCGCGAGCAGCTCGGGGAGTGGTGCTGCCAGACCACCAGTCAGAGTCAGGAGATAGAGCAGATGGACGCGCTTCATCGACAGCTCCCGTGAAGTAGACCTACTCGGAGTCATTGCGAGGCGCGCAAGCGCCGTGGCAATCCCCCAGGTCTCTCGCGTTATCAGGGGGATTGCTTCGGGCCCTTAAGGCACTCGCAATGACTACCGCCGTACCGCCTTCCCGCCCTACCGCCTTACCGCCTTACCGCCTTACCCTACCGCTGAGCTGCCGGCCCCCGTCTAGCAGTGAAGCGTCCCCGCAGCACCTTCCCGCCCCCTTGAGCACGGGCCTGGTAGGTCCCGGTCAGTGAGTCGCCGCGGATCCGTGCTTCGGTGCGGGTCACCACCTGTGCATTGAGGGTCGGGCTCCGATGGGGCTCGGACTCGTACACGATCGTGCTGTCCTGGGTGGAGACGACCTTCACGTCGTATGTCTCTCCTTTGGGGAACGAGATGCTACCGCCGAGGCTGCCGTCCGGCGCGCGGGTCCAGGTGATGGTGAAGTCCTGGGCGCGGTTGGAGCCTGCGTCGTAGCCCTTGGCGCTCCAGGTACCCAGAAGTCGGTCGGCGACGGCCGACATCGCTCGGTCTTCCGGCCGCGCCGCAGGGCCGATGGTATCGGTGTTAGTCCGGGTGTCACGTGCTGTGTCGGGCCGATCGCAGGCCGCCAGCACGAGCGCAGTGCAGAGCAGGTATCGCATAATGGTCTCCAGAGCAGGTGAAGCGGTAGTCGAGAGAACGACTCGTTTAATCTCGGCGAACGGCACGGCTCGGGCCAGGGCAGTCAGGGCAGGCTCGCTGCCAGCGCCGCCATAGCTGTCCAAACCGTGCGCCTGTAGTCTATAGACTATCCCTTCACCGGACTTCCAGCTGAATCGGACGAGCACTTGCCGCAGCCCTCCCGTTCCTCCGGGTCCCCCGGCTCGATCTCGAGCAGATCCGCCGTGAGGTCGAACGCTGGCAGCCCGGCAGCAACGCCGCGGCGCCGCTGCCGGAATCGCTGCGCCCCCTCACCGGCCACCTTCGGCTCTACCTCCTGGGCCTGCTTGACGCCCGCTTGGGCGACGGGTCCAGCGCTCTGCGTCAGGCTAAAGAGCTGGAGAGCCTGGCTGCCCCACCTGACTCACGCGCGCTGGTGCGAGATCTCGGCAGAACGATTCGCGCGGAAGTGGGGGCGGCGAGCGCCGGCCGGGCGGAGGAGGCGCTTTCGTATCTGGAGGGGGTGAAGGGAGAAGTGCCGCTGGAGCTGATTCGGCTCCCTTACTTCTCGGGGGAGCATGCGCGCTATCTCAGAAGCGTGCTGCTGCATCAGACCGGCCGTAACGAGGAGAGCCTCCGCTTCCTCTAGGTCGCCTTCGCGGGCACACCTAACGAGTTGCGGTATCGTGCGCCGATGCACCGGTTGCTAGCGAACATTCATCAGCAGCTCGATCGGCGGCCGGACGCCATCAAAGAGTATTCCCGGTATCTCGGATTATGGGACGCCTGCGACCCGGCACTTCAGCCGGAGGTCGACGGCGCCAAGGCTGAGCTCGCTTCGCTGATAGCGGAGCCGCGCTGATCCGAGTGACCCGCCCGGAATACCGCCGTTACCGCCGTACCGCTTCCCATCCTTACCGCCTTACCGCCGTTGCGGAAAGTTCAAGGCAGAGCTAACCTAGGCGCTCTCCCGCGGAACCACGGCACATTCTTATCGTTCGAGCATCCAATCGCATGGCTCACTGGAACATGCCTCGCACTGGTCGCGCCTCGGTACGTCTGATCGTCCTGGGTCTCCTCCTCTTTGCGGGGCTCATACTGGTTGTGAAGCTGACCCGGCAACCCAACACTCCCGCGGCTGCCGTCGATCCGTCAACCCAGCCGAGGGCCGGTAACACCGCTGCTCGGCCAGCACCTCAGCCTGCCCCCGCCGAGAACCGGCGCGCAACTAACCCGACGCCTGCCCCGGAGGCTCCCTCACGCCCGATTTCGCCGACCGATCCCTTGCCCCCGGCCGCTGTTGCCGCCGGCGACAATGCCGAGGAGCAGGCGGCTGATCTGGCCGGCCAGTTTCTGGCCGGCGGCGGCCGGGCCTTTCCAGCCCTGGTCGCCGCGGTCCAGCTAGCGGGCTTCTCCATCCGGAATCCCGACGGTACCATGGCGCTGCAGCCCGAGGGACCTTCTCAGGGAATCGCGTTCGAGCGCTATGAAGTGAACGCCCTGGCCGAGCTGGCTCGAGAACGCCGGACCGTCAGCGTGCCGCTGTCCAGCTTTGCCGCTGAGCTGGCGTCTCCCCTATCCCAGCTCCAGGACGCGCCGATGGTGGACCTCCTGCTCGACGGGATCCGCCAGCACGCCGTCGACTCCGTCGGGCCGTTGCCGTTCTGGGCCATGTTCATCGTGGAGCTGGGCCGACAAGCAAAGGCCCACCCGCCCTACGACCTCCTCGCTAATGTGGACTCGGCCCGGGTACAGCTGGACGCGCTGCAAATGGCCTTCCTCGCCAAGCGGCTGGCAGGTGATATGGTCGCGGCAGCCCATCAGGAGAATGCCGGCCAGAAGAGCGTCGGAATGCGCCGGACCCTGCCGGTATTCCTCGCCGCCTACACCCAATCCTCCGGGCCTTGCACCTTCGAAGATGACGCCGGCAAGATCGTCGACCTGGCGGCACTCGGCACGACCACGGCGTTTGGAGAGCTGCTGGAGTATCTGGACAGCAAGGGAGTGAAGGGCGCGGAAGGGATGGGAAAGTTCGCCAACTATGCCAATCTGGTCCTGGCCTACCTGCAACTGGTCATCAGCCACCTGGCGTTCGACATGCAGTTCGAGATGCAGAGTGAGCCGCCGCTGGTCCGCACCCGGGATATGCGGCCCAAGGTTGGCGAGACCAAGACCCTCGTGACCACGGTGAAGATGAACCTCGGCAAGATCGAGTGGATCAACTGCTTGCGGATGCCGCTCAACGCCATGGGCCTGGATTTCAGTGTGGACGGTGATGGACCGGTGGAAGGTGCCAGCGTGTCGTGGACTGCGTCCGCCGGATTCAGCGACGTGGCGATCTACCGGGGCGGGACGGAGCAGCTGGTACGTTACGTCACCAATGATGACAGCCGGATCCAGACCGGCGGCTCCGTGACCGGCGGGCATTCGATCACGGACCAGTCGACCGACTCAGAGGGCAGGGCGCGGGTGCAGGTGGAAGGTGTGGGGCAGAGAGCGAACCTGGGGCGGGAGCCGAGACCGGTCATGAAGAACGCGGTCGCGGCGGCTCAGGTGGTGCTGAAGCCGGCCAACATGTTCCGTGACCTGAAAGACGCCGTGTCCACCGCCTCGGGCGGCTTATCCGGCTTGCTCACCATGCCGGCCGAACTGCTCTACCGCACCCGCTGGACATTCGGCGGCTGGTACGACTTTCCGGTCCGGGACTGGAAAGCGGGTAACGGGTGGTCGGGATGGGTGAGCTACACCCGGATCGAGCAGCAGAGATCATCCGAAAAGCGTCAGTCGATCTGTTGCGGCGGCCAAACGACTAACTTTCAGAGGAGCTACGAGGATAGTGAGACGTTGAACCACCGGTGGGACATCCCGAGTGACACGGACTCGAAAATGCTCACCCCGGGGTTCAGCATGGCGACAGCAGCGTACACCCTGACGGGAAATCTCACCAAGAGCCGGTCGTCCTTCCACACCGGATGGGCGTCATGCCGCGGCGGCCGCCGTCCGCAGACCTCGAGGGGCCATCAGGAAACAACCGTGGCCCAGGTGGACTACCAGGACGAGGCGGAGGTTACGGTCCAGCTCGAACCGGATAGCTCGTTTCTGATTACCGCAGGAGGCCCCAACGGGCGGGCCGAGGGGGAGATTGTGACGACAAAGAAAGACGACCGCAACGACGGGTGTAACGGGCAGAAGCCCACCCGAACCCAGACTTACAACGGCACCTACCGGCCCGGAACCTGGGCAGGGCACATCAAAGGCAAGGCAGATCCGAATACCGACGTGCTTAGGGGAAGTGAGACACGAACGAAAAAATACCCCCACGGGACCACGATCACCCATATTCACAACTGGGAGCTGCATCGCTGAAGGCGGTAAGGCGGTACGCGGTAAGTAGGAATCCTCGTTCCGAGCGCATCGAGGGATCCGTTCCGCCAGCAAGCCCTAACCGCCACGGCGGCCGGCGCCGCCCTGCCATACATCCGGTCGCGAAGATGTACTTCGTTCGTGAGGGGAAACTGGTGGAGCGGAGCATCCCCGACTGGCACGCCGACATCGCGCGGAACGCGCCGAATCCGGCTCGGCCCGACACCTGATCGAATCCCCCACGTCCTACGGCTTTCTCGAGGCCGCCGAGTCGCTCGGGCTGCCTTCCAGAATCCGCTCGGCTTTACGTGCCCGACGAGCACAAGCCTTGGGCGGGTTGGCGGGCGAGCTCGGATGAGTGGGGGTGTCCGCGAGAACTACTCCTCCCTCGCGCTCCCGCCCGCCCGCCGCCGGGCCTCCGCGACCACATCATCCGCCCGCCGCCCCGCCTCGCGGATGATATC
>JACCRS010000128.1 GCA_013813435.1 Gemmatimonadales bacterium | reverse complement strand
GGAGAGCAGGGTCGTCTTGCCGCAGCCCGAAGGTCCCGCGATTGCGATGTACTCACCACGCTGGATCTCCAGGTGGATGTCAGCCAACGCGTGGGTCTCCACTTCGTCGGTGTAGAACACCTTCTTGATGGCTTCGAGGCGTATGAGGGGGGCGGTCGAGGTCATGGAGTTCCCTGGTTATCGGCTATTGGCTATCGACCATGTTAGCTGCTGGCGACTGACGACCGGCGACTTGCGACTCGCGACCTTCACTCCACCCTCACGCGATCGTATCCATCCCACCGCGACATGTCCGAGATGATCAACTTGTCGCCCGGCTGAACCCCGCCTCGGATCTCTACTGTATTGACCGAGGTGCGGCCCAGCTCCACGTTGACCCGCACCGCGGCGTTGCCGTCCTCGACCAGCCGGAACAGACCCACGCTGCTCTGCCCCTGGCCGTAGGCGGGCCGCCCCACGTACAGCACATCCTTGAGGCGCTCCACCTCGATGGTTCCGTCAACCGAGAGATCGGGCCGGGCACCGCGCGGCAGCTCGCCCTCCAGCAGGACGTCGAGCGTAACAGTGCCGTTCTGCACGGCAGGATCGATCCGGGAAACCCGGCCCGGAACTACGCCGTTGCGGGTGTCGATGGAGGCGGGCTGCCCCAGAACCACGTCCTTGGCCTGGGTCTCCGGAATTCGGAGCACCGCCTTGAGCCGCCCCGGCTCCACGATGCGCGCGAGCGTGGCACCGGGTTGAGCCCATTGCCCTACCTCCAGCGTGAGGTCCTGCAGTATTCCGGACGCGCCCGCCCGCACCTCCATTGAGCGGACCCGGCCTCGCTGGAATTCAGTAACCGCCCTAAGGCGATCGACCTGGGCCTCCTGCAGCGACAGCTGCGACCCCATGGCATCGGACAGCACGGCCAGACGGCGCTGCTCCACGTCATAGCGGGTGGCGAGCTCTTCAACCCGGTCTCGGGCCCGGCTCGCTTCCATCACGGAGATCAGCTGCTTGGCGGCCAGACTCTCGGCCGCAACTGCGTTGCGCTTGGCCTCGAGATACTCCGATCGGGACACTGCCACGGCACCCTGCTGGTTCAGTCGCTGACTCTCGAGTGAGGTGCGCAGGTTTACCCGGTCACCCCGGGCCGCGGTGAGCTGACGCTCGGATTCGAGCGCCTCGAGTTGAACATCTGGATTGCTCAGCACCAGAAGCACCGTCTCAGGCTTGACCTCCTGTCCGATCTCAGCCAGCCGCTGCTCGACCCTGCCTGCAGTGATGGCGGAGATCCATCGAATTCTCTCGGGCACGAGAGTTCCGGGTCCTCGCACCTGCAGGACCAGGGGACCCCGTTGAACCGAATCGACCCAGATGGTGGAACGGTCCACCTGGGGAGCGGCCGGCTTGAGCCCCTTCAGGCCGAGGGTGGTGAGGACCAGGAGAGCGGCGGCCCCCGCCCCATAGACGACACGACGTGGTTTTCGGTTGACTGGAGTGCGGGGGATGTCCAAGCTCTTCTGCTTCCTTATAGAAGGCGTGCGGGTCGCACCGCTGCTGGCTATTAAGGAAGGGGCGTGCCACGCAGTCGTGGTTACTAAATTGTTGTTGGCGAACTGTTTGGGTTAAATGAGGGGAAGGAGTTCGCTGCGAATTCGTGCGGTTGCGGGATTGGTCTTTCCCAGAATCGAACGCGACCTGGTCCACCTGCACCTGGACTTCGGTGCCGAGGGATCATACCTGCGAAAACCTGGCTCTGCTACTGCTGAGTTCACAATGCCTTCCATGTGGTTTCGAGTTCCCCACCGCCCGGACCGCCATATTCAGCAACAGGCGGCAGTAAATCCTGAATGCATCGAGTAGTTCTTTACTGCAGAGGGTGTGCGAGGCCGCGACGCATCCTCGTCCCCAACCTGGTCGGCTCACTTCTTGACACACCGATGACACATGGGCGGTGCGCTCACGGTGCAACCACAGCCCGGTAACCCGCGCGCTTTGCTTCTCCTGCTCCCACTCCTAGGGTGCGGGCATACCGAACCTTTTACCTCAGCCCCCACCGGTACCGATCAGCCGTTCGACGTCGGCCCGCCCGCACGGCTGACTCTGAACGTGGGTCCCGACCGAGGCGCCGCCTGGCTTCCGGACGGTTCCGGCATTCTCTACTCGGCCCAACAGCTGGGGCGACAAGACCATGACGTTTGTCTCGCGCTCATCCCCCCCGGTGGGGGGCGCCAGCGGCAGCTGACCTGCGACCTTACTCCCACTGGCGCCGACTCCACCGATGCCGTCGAATCGCCGGCACCATCATCCGACGGGCGTCTGGCCTTCGTCGCGGTCGGTTCTCGCATAGCGGCTATCCCGGCCGGGAGCGCCGCTATTTCTATCAGCTCGCTGAGTGACCCGGCAACCCGCACCCGCCTCCAGGCGCTTCCCTACACCCTGCCCGGCGGTGCTCTCCACTCCGGAGCCACCCAACTCCGCTGGTTGAGTCCCGACCTTCTGATATACCTCGGAGTGCGGGTGGACTACCGCCATGTCTGTGACACCTGCAGTGAGTGGGACACACTGACCACCGGCGTGGATGTCGTTTCTCTGGACCTGCGCCAGCCCGGTGGCACGCCTCAGCCCATCCCCGGCACCGAGAACGCCACGGGGGTGTCCGTCGGCGCCACACCGGACGAGGTCTACTACACTCTGGCCGGTGACTCTCGGGTGTATCGGCGCACGCTTTCCACTGGTGTCGTGGCGGTAGTGCACGACTTCGGCGCGGCCGGAATGGCGCGCGATGTTCACGTTGTTGGGAACCGTATGGCCGCCGTGGTCGGCGGCCGGGTAACCTACGGAATCGACCCCGCATTCGGGCCCACGGTGTGGGACAGCGGAGGCACACTGCACGTAGTGGATATCCAGTCGGGCTCGGAGGTGGCGCTCGAGGGCCCCGGTCTGTTCCGGCGCCCGCAGATTTCGCCGTCGGGCTCCGGCCTCGTGGTGGAGGTGTATCCGGTCATCATCTCCGGAGATCCGCCCAACACTCTGGTGGACCGGCGGGGTGACCTCTACCTCTACGGCCTGCCGTGAAGCTCCGCACCGCACTCGGCATAGCCGGGGTGGTCGCGTGGGGTGTGCTTCCCCGCTCCGCGGCCGGTCAGGCCGAGGGGACGATCGCGGGCCGGGTGCTGGACCCGCGATCGGGTGCGGGGCTTCCCCAAGCGCAGGTGCTGGTGGATGGCCGGCTTCGCGCCATCACCGACACCGCCGGGGTCTATCGGGCGCTCGGGGTCCGCAGTGGATGGCACCGCGTTGCGGCCCGTCTCATCGGTTATCGCAGCGTGGTGCATGACAGCGTATTCGTCAGCGGGGGCTCTACCATCACGCTCGACTTCTCGCTGGAAGCCAACCCTCTCGAGCTCGCGCCGCTGGTTGTGACCGCGCCGGTCGATCCGGTGCTCGACCCGCTGGCGACAGCCACCGAGCAGAAAGTCACCGCCGAAGATCTCCGCGAGCTACCGGTCAGCTCGCTGGAGGAGGCGATCGCCTTGTCGGCCGGAAGCGTGGGACAGAGCTATCGGGGCGGCAGGTTGGGCGAGGAGTCGTTCATCCTCGACGGTCTGGGAGTAAAGAATCAGCTCGACGCGGCCAATGGCGGTCTGGGCCTCAGAATCCCTCCCGACGTCCTCAGCGAAGCATCTCTCGTCACCAATGGATTCTCTGCCCGCTACGGCCAGGCGCTTTCGGGCATGGTGAACGTGATTACCAAGGAGCCGGGACAGAGTTGGGAAGGCCGGCTGAGCTACGAGACCGATCGTGCCTTCGGTGGAAGCGGGGACCTTGGACTGGACCGGATCGTGGCCCAGGCGGGTGGCCCCGTCATCGGCCGCGTTGGTCTGATTGCCGCCGTTGACGTCGCCGGACGGCTCGATGCCGATCCGGTGAACGCACCGGCACCGGCCGAGTCCCGGGATCCGCGTGCGTCCTCTCCCGCCCTTCTGCCCCATAACAGTGGAGAACAGTGGACCGCCCTGGGCAAGATCACCCTGCCCCTCTCGGAGCAGTTTACCGCCCGCGTGCTCGGCCTCCACTCCGAGGACCAGAACCTCCTCTACGATCCCGCTTACAAATACGATCTGGTTCTGGCGCCGGCCCAGCGTCTCCGGGGAAACCTTTTCACCGGCCACTTGCAGTACGCCAGCACGCCCCGGCAGGGTAAGCCGCTGATCGTGGATCTAAGAGTTGGCCGTTTCTCGCGAGAATTTCTACGCGGAGCCCTGAGCGAAGAGGTGGATTACGCCCTCGGCGCCATCACCGGGCGGCGGTTTCACTTCGTGGGCGAAGACATGGCCCGCGCTCAGGACCCATCCTCCAGCCCCATACCCGGTCTCCGGACCCCGGAAGCGAGTACCGCCTCGCCCTGGGGCGTACCGGCATTCTTCCTGGGAACCGGTTCCCGCGGAGAGCTGGGTTGGAGTCGATTCGGCGAGACGCGGGGCCAGCTGGACCTCACCCTGGGCGCGAGCCAGGATGTCGATTTGTACGCCGGGGCCGAGCTCACCCGGCAGCAGGTGCACACCTTTCAGCGCGCGCTGGGCTACCTGCCCGTGGGCGATAGCGTGCCACCGGTGGCGCTCTCCAACTTCTCACCGGCCAGCGCCGCTGGTTATCTCGAGGCTCAGCTGCGCCTGGCTGACCTCGCGTTCACCGGCGGGCTGCGTTATGACCAGTTCAGCGCCGGCAGTGACCTGGCCAGCGAGTCGCGCGGCTCTCAACGGCGGCTGAGTCCGCGGTTTGCGGTCTCGACTGTCCTGGTGGGAGCCACGTTTGTAGCGAGCTACGGCCGGTTTACTCAGGCCCCCGATTACCAGTATCTGGTCGACGCCGCCTTCGACGACACCACTCGGACCGGGCGGTTCCGGCGGGGCAACCCCAACATCGGCTTCGAGGACGCCGTGCAATACGAGTTCAGCGTCCGCGTGCGTCCCATGCCGGCTACTTCCCTGCGCCTAGGTGTGTACCTGAAGCGATTGGATGGGTTGGTTGCGTCGGTGCCGATCGGTATCGACCCGGACTCCACCATATTCGGCAACGCGGACGCCGGAAGCGTCAAGGGAGCCGAATTTCTCTTCGAGCGTGAGATCCAGGGCGGCTTCGGGGTGCGGGTGGCGTACACGCTGCAGCGCGCGGTAGCCACGGCCACCGATGCCTTTCTCCTCAATCGCCTGATCTCTATCGATCCGGTTACCGGCGACACCACTCGTCCGGCCCGAGCCGAGTTCCCCCTCGATTACGACCGCCGGCACACCGCCACCGCGGTTCTCAGGAGTCAGATATCCGACCGGGCCGGCCCGAGGCTGCTGGGAGTACGCCCGCTGGCCGGGCTCGAAAGTGCCGCGATCATCCGGTACAGCTCCGGCCTGCCATTCTCCCGCAGCAACGCTGCCGGCGATTCCCTGATCGGCTTGCCAAACGACTCGCGGCTACCCGCGACGATGACGATAGATTTGCTGGTTCGCCGGCCGGTGCGGTTGGGGGCTGTGCGGGGAGGCGTCTATCTGGACATCAGGAATGTGCTGAACCGGCGAAACACCATAGCAGTGCGCCGAGACACCGGGCAGCCGGAGCCGGCCACAGCCGGGGTGGAGCTGCTCGCGGAGGCGGCCTATCAGAAACACCCGGAAGAGATCCCGTTCGAGTCGGCACGCTACCGAGCCTTCGCGGATACCGACGGCAACGGCTACATCTCGGGCCGCGAAGAGCTGTTTCCCCTGTACCTGGCTGCGGCCCGCGACTTCACTCAACCACTCTTCGCGTACGGCCCGCCGCGTTTGCTCCGTTTGGGGGTCGAGTTTCTCTTCTGAGCGAGATCGTCCTTGAGCAACGCCGTGTTGATGGCCATGCCGGCTTCGCTGCCCTCGGCGGCGGCAACAATCACGAACTGCGCTTGCTTCGACGCGTCGCCGGCTACGTACAGGCCGGGAACATTGGTCGCCTCACAGGTGCCGGTATCGACCGCCCCTTTTTCATTGAACCGGGCTCCCAGCTTCTCAGCAAGAGGGGAACGCTGATGCTGTCCTGAGCAGAAGAACAGGGCCTTGCGCTTCAGTGCCTCGCCCTCGGAAAACACTACTCGCTCCAGCAACCCATCCTGACCTTCCAGCCGCTCGACTGGCTCCTCCCGCACCTCGATTCCGGCATTGGCCAGCCCTTCCTCCTCCTTCTCTGAGAGGCCGCTGGTGCCGCCGGTGCAGAGCACCACGTCATCACTCCAGACAGTAAGCGCCAACGCCAGCGCCGAGCCCGCCTCGCCGCGGCCGTACACCGCCAGGGGCTGGTCCCGCCACTCCCACCCATCGCAATAGGGACAGTGGTGCACGCTCTTCCCGTAGAGCTCCATGAGCCCATCGATGTCAGGGATCTCGTCCACCACACCGGTGGCCAGCAGCAGTTTGCGAGTGGTGAACTGAAGACCGCCGGCGCAGGTGATGGCGAATCCGGTGGATGTTCTCCGGGCGTCCACCACCTCTGCCTGGAGAAACTCGACTGAGGGATATCGCTGTACTTCATCCCGGGCAAGGCCGAGAAACCCGGTGGGGTCGATCCCGTCGCGAGTGAGATATCCGTGCAGGCCGGCGGACCGGGCGTTCCGCGGCTCACCCGTGGAGCAGACCAGCACGCTACGCCGGCAGCGACCCAGCATGAGAGCACCGCTGAGTCCTGCCGGCCCGCCTCCGACGATTAGGCAGTCATACACCCCCGCGGTCACGTCCTGGCGGCGGTGGCTCTGGAAGCAGCTATGACATCGCCCGAATCCATCACCTGCTTGAGGCGGCGCAGGTCGTCGGCCACCTGCTTCGTGGGCTCCTCACCTAGGAGCCGGGCGACCGCGGCTCCCAGCTTACCGGCAGGAGGCTCATAGCTCAGCACCACGCGAACATCGGTGCCGGTGCCGTCTACGGTGGGCGTGAAGTGAACCGACCCGGCGTTTTTCACCTCGGAGCCGGGAAGCGAGCGCCATGCAATCAGCTCGTCGTCGACCTCGTTGTGGATGACGGCGTCCCACTCCACCCGGGTTCCGACCGGACCCTTTGCCACCCAGTGGGAGCGGGTCTCATCGATGACAGTGACCGATTCTAGGTGGTCCATGAATCGGGGCAGATTCTCGAAGTTACGCCAGAAGCGGTAAACCTCGAGCACCGGCCGGTTGATGGTGACACTCTCTTCGACCTTGATACCCTGGCCCCGGCCCACACTCGCCACCGGGCTCGACCCATCTCCCCGACCGGTGCGGCTACCGGACTTTTGCTTGGCCGGGCGTCCGGTGAAGGCCTTGGCGATCAACCCCGTGGCCACGGGGAACAGGAACGGCCGCAGCCGCTTCGTTCGAAGGGTCAGCATCATGAGTGCCACACCGGCAACCCCCGAGATCACCCGCTCGGTGGTGCCGAGGGCATCGCCTTTGTCCTTGTGCCTGCGAAGATTTTCCCAGCGTTCGTTCGAAGTGTTTCCATTGTAGGGCGATGCCATTTGACCTTCCTTATGCTGTTACGCCCTCGACCGGGGCGATTTGATTGTATTGCCTTGCCGCCCGATCACCCAGGTGACTGAGCCACGATGGTGAGAGGGTGGACTGGCTGTCGGAGCCTTTCCTGCGCCCTGATCTACCGTCCTTCGCATTGGGCAGGAGCCGGCCCACGGTGGCAAGGACACCGGATGTCAGCCCGGGTGCTATCGCATTTACTATGGCGGCTATCTTCGCCGGTAGCGGAAAGAGGGCCTCGGCATCTCCACGGCGGCATGCCGCCACTATCCGCCGGGCTGCGTCCTCGGCGCTGATCGACAAACCAGGCAAGGCGTCGCTGATGCTGAACCAGGCGTATTCGGACCGGTGCTGCCCCCGAAAAATTGCGTTGCGCGGACTACCGGTGCGCATCAGCCCGGGGCACACGGTCACAACCTTGATGCCATCGCCGGCAACCTCGGCCCGAAGTCCCTGTGAGAATCCGACCGCCGCGAACTTGCTTGCGCTGTACGGCAGCAGATGAGGGATGCTCACCTTCCCGCCTATCGATGTGATATTCACGATCCGGCCGCTCCGGCGAGCCCGCATCCCGGGAAGGACGGCCAGGGTGGGGTAAAGCATGCCCCAGAAATTTGTAGCCATAGCCTCCTCGTAATCCGCGAGTGACATGGTCACCGCGGGACCCACTTCGATAACGCCGGCATTGTTCACCAGGACATCGACCTGGCCGTAGCGCCGGTTCACCGCCTGAATCATGGCTCCCACCGAATCGGGATCACTGACATCGGCAGTAATGGCAAGGACCTCCGCTCCGGTCCCTGCCAGCGACGCAGTGGCTCGTTCGAGCGATTCCGGGTCGCGGCCGCAGATAGCCAGGCGGGCTCCTTGAGCCGCTATCTGCCGCGCCAACGCCAATCCCAGCCCGCGCGAGCCGCCGGTGATGAGAACTGTCCTTCCTTGCAGGCTATATCCGAAGTGAGCCTGCAGCCTGCGCGCGGCCATCAGTGACGCCCCGGCCACCACCAACATCGGAACGGTGAGCCCGCTTCTACCTGGACTCTTCGGGTCCTGGGTCATTCCGGCGCCGGCTCCTGGGACTGACGCTTGCGGCTTTGCTCTCGTACGGCGCGTTGATGGGCATCGTCGTCCAGTTGAGCTGCCAGGCCGTCACGGTGCTCAGGGTCAGCAACCTCCTGCTTCAGGCTCGCGAACTGCTGCCCCATATGGTCGCCATCTCGGGGCTCCTCGAAATCCAGTTCAGTCGGCCGGTCACCGGTCCCCTCGCTCTCCTCCTGCGTGAAGCGGAGTCGTTCCTCCTCCGACATCGTTGCGAATTTACGGCTGAGATTCCTTGCCATGCATCTCACTCCTCGTGTTGGTCTCGAGCAGCGCCTTCATGCGCCCTAGGGCTTCGTTCAACGTGGCCCGCGGGTCGGAGCCGAGCAGCTGGGCTACCGCCTCGGCGGCACCCCCCGCCGGGGGGAGATAGCAGAAGCGCAGATTGACCCGCGTCCCGGTGCCTGCGGGGATGAATCGGATTACACCAGCGTTCTCCAGCATAGAACCCGACTCGCTACGCCATGCGATTACTTCGTCGGGCGTCTGCTGGGTCAGTACCGCTGTCCACTCGATGGGCAGCCCACCCGGGCCGCTCACTCTCCAATGTGATCTTCCTCCACCCAGATCTTCGACATCGCGAACATGGGACACGAAGAGCGGGAAGTTTTCGTAGTTACGCCAGAAGGCGTAAACCTGGTCAACCTGAGCGTCGACGTAGAGTGTTTTCTGAATGTCGACCGCTCGCCTTCGGTCCAGTGGAGGAACAGCTCCCAGCGGCACCTTTACACGTCCCGCCGTGCCAACCAGCAGCCCGGTGCCTACTGTGCGCATCAGGGCCGCTGCGCTGCCCTGGCGCGTGAGCGCGTAAAGCGCAAGCAGCGCGCCCACCAGTTGCAGAACGGTTCCGCTGCTCCCCGAATCCGTGGTTCCACGGTCTTTTGAACGAAGCGTCGCGTCGCCCAGACCTTCGAGGTCGCCGATGCGCGAGCCGTAGCTCGAGGTCGGCGGCACCACCGATCCAGCCCCCCGCTCGAGCATGCGGCTCGCTCCGTCGATAAGAGGCTTGAGCCGTTCACTGAGCCGTTCCCTTCGGATTCGCCCCTGCTGGGGATGAAGCAGATATACCAAGCCGGCACCGACGGTCAGCCCGCCGAGTATTGTCTTCGTGGTCATTGTGCCTCCAGAAAGGCCGAGAGCGCCTTCACTTCCCGACTTGATTTACATAAATAAAGAAGTCACGGTTCGCGCTCACTCTTCTGTGACGGCACTCACATGGTTTAAGAGGTGCGCGACCCCGAAAAGAAGCATGCAAAGTACCAGATTGGCGGCGCTGAGAGATTCAACTGCGGCCAACAAGCACGCGAGCCTGCCGGAGCCGCATAGCTGCTCTGGAAGAGGAGGGCCTGCCTGACGAATTTGCGTCAAGAAGATGTACGCTACCCAGTTCTACTCGCAAACGCACGAGCTCTTCATGCACCTTCCGTATACGATTGTCGCATTTTCGCATCTGCGCTGGAATTTCGTTTATCAACGCCCCCAGCACCTGCTCTCTCGTCTTGCGGCAACCCACCCGGTATTCTTCGTGGAAGAGCCCCAATACGATGCGGAGGGACCGGCCCGCTGGGAGCGTAGTACCCCTCATCCCAATGTTACGGTATTTCGTCCCCGAACTATGGTGCAAGCCCCGGGCTTTCACGGCGAGCAGCTAGCCGCGCTCGAGCCCCTCATGGCCGAGCTCAGCGCGGAGCTGGGAGAGGCCAACCTGCTGGCCTGGCTG
>JACCRS010000126.1 GCA_013813435.1 Gemmatimonadales bacterium | reverse complement strand
TCTCGGCCTAGCACCCGGGTCGCAAACGAGTCTGCGTCCTGGGTCCGGACGCGGTCCACCTCCAGGGCGTTGGACCAGAACCCCCAGAGATCCCGTTTGCCCCAATCTCGCCATGAGTTGAGACTGTCGTTGTGGGACCCCTGCCGCATCGTGACAGGCGGCGGCCAGCTCGGGTTCGCCGCCACGAGTTGGTCGTAGCCGTCGAAGTCGTGGGCCGAGTCGAGGTAAACCAGCTTCTCGACCCGATCGGGCCACAGGGCGGCGAAACGCGTGATCTCGGCTCCTGCTATCGAGTGCCCCACCAGTGAAGCGCGGCCGATTCCCAGGCTATCAAGGATCGTCCGGATGTCATCGGCCAGGGGATTGAGCGTGTACGTCGTGGTATCTGCCGCGCGCGACGAGGCACCGTGCCCGCGGCGGGTGATGCCGATAATGCGGAACTTGTCGACCAGCTGCGGGGCCAGATCGTCGTAGATGTGCGCCGTGCCTCCCATGCCCGCGAGCAGGACGACCGCGGGACCCGTGCCGCCCCAGTCGAGCACCTCGAGTCGTACCGGCTTGGTGCATCGCCGAGTGACCGTCCGGCTACGGGAATGAAGAGCACGCGGTGGGGTGATGGGTCGGTCCAGCGGGCCCACTCTGCATCGGTGCGCCGCCATGCGGCGAGCAGATGAGGTCTGATGTCGCCGCGAGGCATGGCCGGAAGGGGCGAGTATCCGGAGGAGGTTTCCGGCGCGGCAGTGGTCGCAGGGGCTCTCTGGGGGCTGCCGCAGGCGGGCCTGCAAGGACCGTCCCCAGAGCGATTGTACCTCGAGCCAGCCAAACGAAACTCATGAGGACCAATCTGTCACCCCGATTCTCGCGGCGCCAACGGCCGTTGGACCATGGCGTTCCGACCGGTTAGGTTGGTGGCGGGTTGGGCGCTCCCCACGCAACCATTCGAGACCGATGGACGACTCACTCTACTTTACCGAACAGCACCACCAGGTTCGCGAGATGGTGCGTGATTTCTCGCGCACCCATATCCTGCCGGTGGCCCCGGAGCTGGACCGGACCTCCACCTTTCCCTGGGACAACATCAAGGCCATGGGCGAGCTCGGGCTGCTGGGCGTACCCTGGGGCGATGAGCTGGGCGGCGCCGGCATGGATCAGCTCTCGTACTACATCACCATCCACGAGATGGCCAAGGTGGATGCCAGTCACGCTCTCACCATCAGCGCGCACACCAACCTCGGCACCTCACCCATCGTGGAATTCGGAACCGATGAGCAGAAGCGGCGTCACGTCCCCCTGCTGGCATCGGGCCGGGTGCTCGGCGGGTTCGGGCTGACCGAGCCGGGGGCGGGAAGCGACGCGGGGGGCACGGCCACCACTGCCGTGGACAAGGGTGACCACTACCTGGTCAACGGCTCCAAGATCTTCATCACCCACGCCGGCGTAGGCGAGATCTTCGTCATCACCGCCCGAACCGAAGCCGGCAACGGGAACAAGGGGATCACCAGTTTTATCGTCACCAAGGACACCGTCGATCTCGATCAGTGCCGCAAGCTCGGCATCGGCCACGCGCCCGATCTGGCAAAGACCAAGGGAGTCAGGGCCGGGAAGAAGCAGGACAAGATGGGGTGGCGGGCGAGTGACACCCGGGAGCTGATCTTCGAGGACGCTGTGGTGCCCAAGGAAAATATTCTAGGCAAGCCCGGGTATGGCTTCATCAACTTTCTCAAGACCCTCGATGCCGGTCGCATCGGTATTGCCGCCCTGTCACTCGGTATTGCCGAGGGGGCCTACGAAGAGGCGCTGCGATACGCCGGCGTGCGTAAGCAGTTCGGCCGGCCCATCGGAAGCTTCCAGGGTGTGAGCTTCCAGCTGGCCGACATGGCCACGGAGATCGAAGCCGGTACCCATCTTCTGTACCATGCGGCCTGGCTCAAGCAGAACGGCCGCCCGTTCAAGAAGGAAGCTGCCATGGCCAAGCTCTATTGCTCCGAGCTGGCCATGCGGGCAACCACCAAGGCGGTGCAGATCTTCGGCGGCTACGGCTACATGACCGAGTACCCGGTCGAGCGTATGATGCGCGACGCCAAGGTGTGCGAGATCGGTGAGGGCACCAGCGAGATTCAGCGGATCGTGATTGCGAGGCATATTCTCGGGGGGATGGTGGATTGAGCGGGTTGGAGTAGGGGATAGTCATCGCGAGCGGCCGGAGGCCGCGTGGCGATCCAGCCGCTCTCCCAGCCCACTGGATTGCTTCGGGCGCTACGCGTCCTCGCAATGACTACGCTAGCTCCCAGCTCCTAGCTCCCAGCTCCCATCCATCATTGCTCTAAATCCCTCCACTTCATATAATTAGCGCCAGCAGCGACGCGCTATCTCGCGGCATGCTCCTCCTTATTGGTCGTGGGCAGCCACCGGGGAGCGCGTTTTCTCTGGGTGAGTGAATCACCGGGTGGTAACCGGTGGTCTCCACGAGGTCATACTTGAAGCGCGAGATCCTGATCAACGGAAGCCAGCGCGAAACCCGCGTGGCTATCCTGGAAGACGACAGACTGGTTGAGCTGCTGGTCGATCGCCCCGACCACCGCCGCACGGTCGGCGACATCTACCTCGGCCGGGTGGAGGCGGTGCTCCCGGGCATTCAGGCCGCGTTCGTGGACATAGGTCAGGAAAAAAGCGCGTTTCTGCACGCTTCCGATCTCCTGGAGCCGGACGAGGACGAGGAGCCGGAGGAAGAAGACCCCGCCGCGGAGGAGGATCCGGCCGAACAGCCTGAAGTCACCGAGCCCCCTGCGGCGGAAGCTGTACCCGAGCGCAAAGGTGGGTGGCGCAGCCGTAGCCGCCGCCGCCGCGGGAACGGTGCCGCCGCCACCGAAAAGCCGGCCTCCAACGAGGGTCGCCAGCGCGAGATCTCCCCCCGCCGTGCCCTGCCCAACATCCAGGACATCCTGAAGAAGGGTCAGAGCCTGCCGGTCCAGGTAACCAAGGAACCGATCAGCACCAAAGGATGCCGGGTCACCGCCCAGATCTCCCTGCCGGGCCGGTTCCTGGTCTACATGCCCTACGCATCAAAGGTGGGGGTGAGCCGGAAGATCGAGAGCCGGGAGCAGCGGGCCAAGCTGCGGGAGATGGTGACCAAGCTGCTGCCCGAGCACTCGGGCGGGGTCATCGTGCGGACGGTGGCCGAAGGGGTCACCGAAGATCACTTCCGCCGGGAAATCGATTCGTTGCTCGGGCTCTGGAAGAAGATCAACCGAAAGAAAACCTTCGTCAGGCGCGCTCCGGCTCTGCTTCAGCGCGAGACCAGCCTCACCCGCGGCATCATCCGCGACCTGTTCAGCGCCAAGGTCGATGCGCTGCACGTCGACATGAGAGAGCTGTACAACGAGATCGAGCAGTACCTTCAGCAGATCGATCCTGAGCTCATGGGCCGGGTTCATCTCTACACCGACCCCACTCCGCTATTCGACAAATTCGACATCGAATCGGAGATCCGCGACCTGTTCAAGCCGCGGGTGGAGCTTCCCACCGGCGGATCCCTGGTTATCCAGCCTACCGAGGCGCTGATCAGCATCGACGTCAACACCGGGCGATATACCGGCAAGAAGGATCCGGAGAAGACCATCCTCCGAACCAACATCGAGGCCGCCCGGGAGATCGCCCGACAGATCCGTCTTCGCGACATCGGTGGAATTATCGTTTGCGACTTCATCGACATGGAGACGAGGCTCAACCGGGACAAGGTGCTGCAGGAGCTGCGCACTCACCTGGGTCGAGACCGCGCGCGCACCAAGGCTCTCGCCGTTTCCGAGCTCGGTCTGGTCGAGATGACGCGGCAGCGGGTGCGCCCTTCTCTGTGGCACTCGATGACCACGGACTGCCCCACCTGCGCGGCCACAGGGCGGGTGTTCACACCCGAAGTTGTGGCCCGGCGGCTGGAGCGCGCGCTAAAACGTGCGGGCCACGATCGGCGGGAGCGTCAGCTCACCGTGCGGCTGCACCCCGAGGTGGCGCTTTATCTGCTTGAAGAAGAGCCTAAGCTGCTGCAGACCATCACCAAGCTGACCGGGGTGGACATCGAGCTGCGGGACGACCCCATGATGCGGCTCGACGAGTTTCGCCTGATGAGCCGGCCAGCCGGGCGGGACGTGACGGAGATCTACGCGGTGGCGTAGAGGCGGGACAGGGGGACAGCGGGACGGCGGGACGGCGGGACGGCGGAAAGTAAGTCATCCCGAGCCCTTCGACTGCGCTCAGGCAAGCTCCGCGAGGGATCGACCCGAGTTACGTTTCCGCATCGGAGTGGAAATGGCAGGCCCGTCCGATCCTTCGGGTCCGCTCAGGATGACCGCGTGATTCGCCTTCCCCGCTGACCCGCTGACCGCCTGTCCGCCCCTTGTCCCAACCAATGTCCCTGCCTAAGTTTACCGGCTATCGTTCGACCACCTTTTTGAGCAGACGGTATTCATGTACGCCATTTTCCGAGCGGCGGGCAAGCAATTCAAAGCCGAGAAGG
>JACCRS010000166.1 GCA_013813435.1 Gemmatimonadales bacterium | reverse complement strand
CACGATGCCGATGAGCTCGGCAAACCCGGCCCAGCCGGCGAACCCTTGCCGGGTCCCCGCCGCCAGGTCGCCAACCATGGACCATCCAGGTCTGCGGAACGAATCGACGACGTGACGGAAGGCAACGACCGAACCGGGGCGGACCTGCCCGGGAAGTTTTCCCAATTGCAGAAAACGGATGCCATCAGGCGCGTCCAAGGCGTATCGGTCCACCAGAGCCTCGGCGCTGATCTCCTCCCGCAGCACCCACCCCTTCCCTTCCTGGCGTTCGCCGAGCTCTTCCGGCATGCCGGCGTCAGTGATTCGGCCGAGCCCGAGGGAGAAGGCGAGTCCTGGCAGGGTATCAACGTCGAGCGCCAGCACTCGCTGATTTTCGCGGGCGAGGATACGTGCGACTGTGCCCGCGATGACCGACTTGCCGCTGCCACCTTTACCGACCAGCGCGAGCCGCATCAGCCCAAAGCCGGCTCCCGGCCGAGAGGTGCCCAACTGGCTTCGGCAATCCTGGAGCCGGCTACCTGATGGGCGACCGCGAACCCATACATGATTGCGCCGGTCCCCGCTATGGTCACGAGATAGCTCGGCAGGAACCGCAGGTTTACTCCCGAGATCACCCAGTCGCCGCTGAGTTTAAGCACCTCCGGACCGTACTTGACGATCAGCCCGCCGGCCGGCACCCACAGCGCGGCGCGCAACCCGCCCAGCCGGAAGAGACCGGCCGACACGGCCGCCAGGCCGCTCCAGAAGAGCAGCGGCGTTGACTCGACCAGCGGAGCGCTCGCGCCAGCCGTGACTGCAAGACCGGCAACGGCACCGGTCATCAGACAGCAGCTACAGCCTGTGGCCAGGGCTGCGCCGCCGATTGCCGTTGCGGAAGCGGCTGGCCGGGGTGAGGGGAAGGCTCGCCAGAAGGCGTACCCCAGAATCCCTGCAGCAACGATGTAGAGTCCCGCCCCCGCGACCTGAACCGCGTCCCAGGGAAGCGCCTTCACGGACATTACCGAGGGCGGGGTGAGCACCGCGCCAGCCGCGAGTGTGGCGAAGGCGCCGGCAGCGAGATATCCGGAGGGCCGAAAGGTACGCCACAACCCGTAGACGACGAGGGCGGCCGCAACGCCGATGAAGACCGGATGCAGAAGCCTGGTCGAGGCCGCGACACCGCCCAGGGCAACCAACTTGGCTGAATTGGCCGCTGCACCGCAGGCGCAGGCCATAAGGATGGCAGTGCCGCCGAGGGCGGCTCGGGTCGAAGCAGGATCGTTCGTCATACGGGCCTCTGTGCGTCCGTCGAGGTCCATGCCCGGGCCATATCCTCGGCCTGTCGCGGCACCGGGACACCGAAGAGTCGGTATGTGGCCTCAGGCGCCAAAGCCAGAGCCACCACGCCGAGCGAGAGGACCACGTGCTGGAGCAGCATGTGAGCGACCGCCACCAGGCCCGCTACTGGTGTTTTCAGCGTCATCGAGGCAAGTGACGGTACGCAGAGCATTCCGGTGGCCAGCCAACCGGCGCCAATGACGCCGAGCACCGCTCGAGCCCACAAGGGACCCTGAAAAATGAGATCTGGCCTCAGCCCGGCGACCACCCCGGCCACGGCCAGAACAGCCGACAGAGGAAAGAGGAACGCATACAGTCCGCTGATCGCGTGAAGCTGCGTCGCATATTTAAATGGTATGTACACGGCCAGACTCGCCCCGGCCGCGAGCACCGCCAGTCGGTATATGGTCCACCCTGGAGAGCGCACTATCCCTTCCCTCCCTCTTTGATCAGCTGTTCGGCCAACCCCCGGATCGCCGCAACGGCAGGGCCCGGTGGCAGGTGGTCGATCGGTGGCCGGCCCACCCTCTCCGACTCCACCAGCGTAGGATCGTAAGGGATCTCGCCCAGGAGCGGCAGCCCGTGGGCGGCGCAGAAATCTTGAATTGCCTGGCGGTCTGCTTCGTCCCGCACCTTATTTGCGATTCCCACGACGTCCCCGATCCCCAGCTCCGTGGCCAGTTCCTTGACCCTGCGCCCGGTCTCGAGCGATCGGAAATAGGGCTCGACCACCGCGACAATGCGCGAGACGTGCTTGCCCGTACCCCGGCTCAGGTGCTCAAGGCCGGCTTCCATGTCCACGATGATGTCGCGGCCGTTCCCGGTCCGCGCGACGATTTCTCCGAGGAGGCCACGAACCGTGGCGTGGGCGCTGCACATTCAGCCGGCGCCGCCGTGGTGCACCTTTCCCATGACGACCAGTCGGACCCCATCGGGTCCGACTACCCCGTATTCCTGCAGTACCTGCTCCGGATCTGCGGTGAACACGACCTTGGTGCTTCCGTCAGGTTGAGCTTGACGGGTCATCAGATCCCGCGGCAATCCCAGGATTTCTTGCGCCTGGGCCCCCGAGACACCCAGCGTGACCGCGAGGTTCGGATTGGTGTCGGCATCCACCGCGAGCACATTCCGGCCTCGCTGCGCGAGTATTCTCGCAAGAGTGCCGGCGATGGTGGTCTTTCCGGTGCCGCCCTTCCCCGCAATGGCGATCCGCATCACTCGTGGCC
>JACCRS010000113.1 GCA_013813435.1 Gemmatimonadales bacterium | reverse complement strand
GGGTAGCTGCCGGCCCGGATGGTCGAGGGTATTGGGACACGGATGACAACCGGCTCTAGACGTCCATCTCCAGGCCGCTTGCACCAGGTCCGTTTAGCACCGAGCCATCTGTGCCGAAGCGTGAACCGTGACAGGGGCAGTCCCACGTTTTCTCGAGCGAGTTTCAATGAACGATACACCCCAGGTGAGGGCACACAGCCGATGCACGGTGCAGTCTCCCGGTCTCGTCCCGATATACCGCCAACTTCTTGAGGCCATGCCGGACCACAGCCCCTTGACCCGGTTGAATCTGATCTTCTGAGCGAGCTTCTCCCGGCGTCACGAAGTCAATGTATTGCTTGGCCACGTTGAGGTTCTCGCGAACATATTCGGCAGCAGAGCGAGGTGACTTGCGGCTGGGATCGTACAAGCGCTCCCACTCGTTGGCTCGACCGAGGATCAGGTCCCTGATCAGCATGCCGGCAATGGGTCTTTCCGAACACCTCTCCTCCCATCCGCCTGATCGCGTCAACCAGCGCATTCAAATAGGAGAGTGGGTGAAACTGGCCTTGTCGAGGGAAGCGCAGGCAGGGTCCGGTATCCCAGTTGGCCACGGAGACCCCGCCCAGACGCTCGACACCGGTGAGCCCGGCTCTGTGAGCGGCTTCGAGCTCTGCGTCCAGGATGCTGGATGAGTCACCGGGAGAAAGGAAGAGATAGCCGTCCAGCCTCTCGAAATCACAGCTAATCCCCTCCTGACGTACGATCGCCTCGATGGTATCGATGGCAGCTCCGTGGCTCGCGGCTGCAAGCCGGGCCCCTTCCCTACCGTGCAGGCGTTCCAGCACATGGTAGCGATCATCCAACGCGTTCGAGAGATGCGCGGTTGTGCGCCCGGTCTCCCCTCCCCCAACCGCACCGTCTTCTAGGACCACCACTCGCCGGCCAGCCTGTGCGAGAAGTACGCTGTGGTTATTCCAGCTATACCCGCTCCGATGATGCATACGTCGGTGCGTAGATCGCTCACGAGCGTTGGCATAACGCCGGGTGGGCTCGTAACCATCCACAGGGAATCGGTGTTACCTGTGTCGCTCAGCATGAAACCTCTAGGTTAATGCCGCCCCCGGATTTTCGTAGACCAGAAACCCCGCCGAGAGTCCGTCTCTTGGCGGGGCTAACTTCATGTTCATGGGCGATGAGGGGCTCGAACCCCCGACCTCGCGCATGTGAGGCGCGCGCTCTAACCAACTGAGCTAATCGCCCGTACTCGGGAGCGGGATACTAAGCCCGCACGGTGGTTCCGGGCAAGTAGAAGCCCCGCACCAAGGCGCGGGGCTTCTGACTTCCTGCCTTGATGTGCGCCTAGCGTATGACGACGTGAACCCGGTTGGAACAGCCGCCAGTTTTGGTCTTGCAAACCTTGTAGACGTAGGAGCCCCGGCCGCGGGCTCTGCGGCTATCCTCGTAGCGCCCATCGTTCCGGGTGCGGGCAATCCGGAAACCATTCCGGAAGAGATACACGATCTTGTCGCCCTTCGCTCCCGACCATGTGAGCGTAGTGAAGTGCCGCCGGCCTTCCGAATGGCCCCGCGCTCTCAGGGTAAGATGTGACGACTTTCCGCCGGAGCCCGAGCCGGCCGACCCGCCGCGGCTCTTGCCACCTTTACCCTTGTTGCCGCCGTGATCGTTTTTACCGGCGTTGCCGCCGGCCTTGCCGCCGCGATCGTTCTTACCGGCGTTGCCGCCGGCCTTGCCGCCGCGATCGTTCTTGCCCTTGTCGCGATCGCGGTCAATCTCACCACCGCCACCACCACCGCCGCCACCACCCGGGGCGCCACCAACCGCTTTACCACCGCTGCAGGACCGGCCGCTCTTGGAACGGGCCTTCCCGGCCAGATACGACATGGCGCTCGCCACATCAGAGCGCGAGATGTACTTCTTGTCGTAAGTCCAGCTGATGAAGGCACAGGCGTAGGAGCCGCCCAGCATGATGGAGCCCCAGTCCCGCAGCTGGTTGGCGCTCATCGGACGCTTGTTGAGGGCGCCTTTCGTGATGTTCATGCCCAGGACCAAACCCAGTCCCCGCTTCTGGGCATCGGCCACGTTCCGGCGAAGGTACTCGGCCGGCGTGCCTTTGCGCTGAACGTACTGCGCCCAGGCGGCATCCAGATACCGGTGATTGGTGGCGAGGTAACCCGGCTCAGCCCTCACCATGGTGGGCATAGTCGGCCAGTGATCCTTGCTGTACTTGGCCATTTCCTCGAGAACCGAGGCCGGAACCGGCTTGCCCCAATTGTGCGCGTCGTTCGGCTCGTCGATCAAGTAGTGGCCGATGATGGTACCGTCGTTGATGAATCCGGAGAATTTGATGTTGTTGAACCGGGCAACCCGGGCTTTCCATTTGCGGATGTCGAAGCGGCCGCCGGTCCTGTAGTAGCGCTCGTGGCCGGCGAACATGAGAATCGCCTTGCCACCTCGTGCCTTGACCGCGGTCAAGTACGGTATGAGATCGTTGGGGGAAACAGTCAACTTCCCGCCGTTGAACCGCTCGCCGAATGCGGTGATCGGCTGGCCGAAGGTTCCAATCGGAATGCCGCCCTTGAAGGTGCTGGAGAACGAGGGTGTCTCGACCTGGACGGTGGTAACCGGCTCGACGACCTCAGCCGGGGTGGATATATCCTCAGCCGTGGCTTCCGTGAGCTCGTCCGTGTTGCAGCCGGCAAAGGGAAGAACCAGAAGTGTTGCGAGGAGCGAGGCTCGATATCGTCCGGAGCCCCGGCCCAACTTAGAAATGTGCGCCATGCAAAAGTTCCCTCTCGTAAGAAGTTGGACACACAGTTCACGGCAGGCGAGGGGCCGGCGACGGCTGGGCCGAACGACGGCTCGTCGGTAAAGTCCTGACGTGAGGCGAGGCAGGGCCTCAGCCTATTGTGCTACGAGGTAACGCAGAGCTTGCAGGATTGATACGAAGCGCGATGGAATGAATGCCGGGGTGACATCATCTCGTTGTCCAGAGCTCGCGCTGCGCCTACAGCATCGTGACGTGGGTCACATTTGTCAAGAGGCCCCGGCGGAAAAGGCCGGGGCACTCCCGTATATCCCATCGTCATCTGGACTGCGACCCGAAGGTTGCAGTCACAGTCTTGGAGCACTTCGACGTGCCCGTCTCACACACCTTGAAGGCATAGGTGGAGCCCGCCCGCGACCAGGGGCTGTTGGTGTGCCGCCCGTCGTTGGCAGTGCTGCCTCTCATCTCGCCGTTGCGATAGATGTCAACCAATGAACCGGTTGCTCCCGCCCAAGTCAGCCTCATGTAGTTGCGGCCGCTCGCGGTCCACTGGGTTATCGTCAGGCGTATCTCGGCCGCAGGTGCCGGTGCTTCCGAAGGATCGGGAAGAACTGGTGGCGCAGGAGGCTCTACGGGCTGGGGCACGCTGCCGGACGTCTGGCCGTTCCCACCCCGGCATGACTTCGCCTGATGAGTCCGCGCCTTGTTTGCCAGGACGTCCATAGCCTCTTTGACGTCGGACCGTCCCAAATAATTGGCGTCGTACGTCCAGCTGATGAAGGCGCAGGGATAGGAGCTGTTCAGCATGGCGGAGCCCCACTCCCTCAGCTGCCCGGCGCTGAACGAAGTCTTGCCGAGGGTGCCCTTCAGGATGTTCATGCCCACGATCAGCGCCAGCCCCCTCTGCTCGGCATCGGCCACGTGCCGACGCAGGTACTCGGTGGGCGTGCCTTTCCGCTGAACATACTGAGCCCAGGCGGCATCGATGTACCGGGGCTTGGCGCCGAGATAGGCCGGCTCGGTTCTGACCACGGTTGGCATGCTGGGCCAGAGCCGCTTGCTGTACTCGGCCATCTCCTCCAGCTGGGCTGCAGTCACCTGCTTGCCGTTCCAGTTGGCCGGATCGTTTGGCTCGTCCATCAGGAAGTGGGCGAGGACGGTGCCGTCGCTGACGTAGGAGGTAAAGTTGGTGCTCTTAAAGTTGTCCACCCGGGCCTTCCACTTGCCCAGGTCGAAGTGGCCATCCGCGTCCTTGTAGTGGCGCTCGTTGCCGGCGAACATGAGGACCACCCGGCCGCCGCGCGCCTTGATGCCGGCCAGCTCCTTGAGCAGGTACTTGGAGTAGATGTTCCGGAGCCCGCCGGTGTACCGGCTGCCGAACTCGGTGGTCGGCAGGGCGAAGATCCCGATGGGAGTACCGCCGCGGGAGCTGCCCCCGTCGGTATCGAACATGACGGGACCGGCAGCGGCGACGTCGCCCGCATTGTCGGACGGATCGGTGAGCGGGTCAGCGCCGTCGCAGGCGCCGATAGCGAGGATGAAGCTGGCGAGCAGGCACGCTCGCGCTCGGGCGAGCATGGAAGCGGGTGGCATGGCGGTCTTATCCTTTTCTCCAACCATCGAGGATCGGAGCTGGCCAGTGGTCGCGGCAGGGCGAGGGGTCGACACCGGCAAGGCCGGGTGGCGGCTCGTCGCATCTGTGACTGACGCGATGGGCGAAGCTATGCGCTTCTGCCCTATGGTTTTAGACGAGGTGCTGCTAAACGGGGGGCCTAATACTGCACGATGGAATGACTACCGGCTGGTGTCATCTCGTTGTCAAGATGCTCGCGCCGGAACCATGGTGACCCCCGTCACAATTGTCAAGTATCGGATTGGGGGCTTCGAGCTTTAGCGCGAAGTCAACGAGGAGCGAAAATTGGTGGGAGACTACGAAATAGCTTCGGGTAAGAGCTTACCCGGCTGAACCAGAGCCAAGCGTTGCTAAAGCTCCCATGGCTACGATCCGCGCCCATGAGTTGGTACGACAACGTGACCGAGAGGTTTACGAGGTGTGCGGCGTTCCCGGACCGCCGAAACCTGACCGCCGACAGCGTTGGAGCGTGGTTCGCTACCGCGCGGTGTTAGGGGGCTACCTCGACGGTGTGGGTGACCGCATCCGTAGCGCCATCATCATCGGTGACAGTCAGCGTGACCTGCTTGGGGCCCGCGCTCGAGAAGGTGACCGACGGCCTCACCTCCTGGGAAGTTGGCGGATTGCCGTCTTGAAACTCCCAGACCCGGGTCAGGCTCGACCCGTCGCTGTCACTACTTTCACCAAAGAACTCGCACGGCTGACCCGCGACGCAGTTCGTCGGCGGGTCGAATGCCGCCGTCGGGGGCTGGTTCGAGGCGGGGGCAACGGTTACCTGCTTGGTTTCGCTGTCGGTGGCGCCATCATCGTCGGTGACGGTTAGCGTGACCGTCTTGGAGCCCGCGCTGGAGAAGGTGACTCGCGGTCTTATCTCCGTAGAGGTTGGCGGGTTGCCGTCCTGGAAAGTCCAGGACCGGCTCGCGATGATCCCGTCGTTGTCATCACTCTCACCAAAGAAGTCGCACGGCTGACCCGCGACGCAGTTCGTCGGCGGCTCGAATG
>JACCRS010000092.1 GCA_013813435.1 Gemmatimonadales bacterium | reverse complement strand
CACTAATACTCTACGCAAGCTTCTTCGCTCATGGCCGTTGACGGAGCAGATCGCTTTTTTTGAGCGCGAGCTGAGCCTGCCTTTGGTGGAAGAAGCGGAGTCCGCCAAGCTGTTTCCGGCATCGAATCGAGCCCGTGATGTGCGCGATGGTCTGCTGGCGTTGGCAACCCGGCGGGGGGCGCGGCTTCTGCCGCAGACGCTGGTCACGCGGATTACCCCGCAAGTCCAGGGGTGGGCTGTCGAGAGCGAAGGGGCGCCGTTGCTCGCAGTCGACCGGGTGATCATCGCCAGCGGCGGACTCTCCGTCCCGAGCACTGGGAGTGACGGCAGCGGCCTTGCCATGCTCTCGTTTCTGGGACACACCGTTAACCCCACCTACCCGGCCCTGACCCCCATAGTCGCGGATCCTCCGGCCTTCGGATCACTGGCCGGGGTTTCTCTGCCGGTTACCATAACTGCACGTGACACGACGCGAGCCTCCAGCGCAACGGGTGGGTTCCTGTTCACCCACCGGGGTTACAGCGGACCGTGCGTCCTGGACGTCTCTCACGTGGCAACCCGCTCGCGGCTGGAGGGAGGGGTGAGAGCTAGGCTGTCGGTACGCTGGACCAGGCTGGATGAAGCCGGTTGGGAAGCCGCCCTAAGGCCAGAGGGGGCCCGGACGGTGGTGGGAGCTCTTCGGCGCGAACTTCCCGACAGGTTGGCTGACGCCCTGGCCGGTGCAGCCGGAGTTCCTCCATCTCGCCCGCTGGCGCAGATGAGCCGGGAGGAACGCCTGCGGCTGATCGAGGTGCTGGTGCGGGGCGATCTCTCCTGGACCGGCGATGAGGGCTACAAGAAGGCTGAAGTCACCGGGGGTGGAGTGAGTCTGGCAGAAATAGAACCGAAAACTCTGGAAAGCCGCCGCCATCCCGGCCTGTTCCTTTGTGGCGAAGTGCTGGATGCGTTTGGCCCGATAGGCGGATACAACTTCCTCTGGGCCTGGGCTACCGGACGCGCGGCAGGCTTGGCGGCCGCGCAGATGCCATGAGGCACACGGAGGTGCTGGCTGTCCCAGTGCTCCTGCGTTAGCGTCTGACCTTCGCTGAACGAGGTTCCTGTGCGTTACGCGCTTAGTCGCTTGGCGTTGCGGTGTTTGCCGTCAGTGGCGTGCTGGCGCGGGACGAAAGGGCCTGGATGCTCTCGGTGTCGCGGTCATCGCGATCGTAACGGCCATCGGCGGTGGGACGCTGCGCGACCTCCTCCTCGGTAGACAGCCGATATTCTGGATCGCCGACACTACATACCTGTGGGTGATTCTCGCGGCAACTGTGGTTACGATCGGCTATGTACGCCTATGGATCGCCACCCGCCGCGCACTGCTAGTTGCCGATGCCCTCGGCCTGGCATTCTTCACGATAGCGGGAGTACAGATCGCTCAGCAGGCCGGGGTGTGGACCTGATCGCGATACTCATGGGAGCGATCACAGGGGTTGCAGGCGGGGTATGCCGGGATGTGCTGTCGGCAGTTGTACGCCACGGCTGCCATCGTCGGGGCCGCAGTCTACGTCCTTCTAGTCGGCTGGGGCACCGCACCCGACGCAGCGGCCCTGGCCGGCATTGGGGGGAACGGCGGGTCTGCGCCTGGCGGCTATTCTGTGGAGGTTGGAGCTGCCGGCGGTCCGGCTGCCCGCGAAGGAGACCAAGTGATGAGGGTGTGTGAATGAACCAGGGGCAGCGGCGCCGCACCGAACAGCGGCTGCGGAAGGGGTGAGCGTGACTCGTACCGATGCGGCCCGCATCGCCTTTGGCACCCTCTTCATCTGCACCGGCACGCTCCACTTCGTCGCGCCGGCCTATTTGATAACAATCGTGCCCTCGTATCTGCCGGCTCCAGGGGTGCTGGTTGCCCTGAGCGGTGTCGCCGAGATCGCCGGCGGCGTTGGGGTGATGATTCCCCGCACACAGAGGGTGGCAGCTATAGGGCTGGTGCTGCTGCTCGTCGCGGTCTTTCCCGCCAACGTGGAAATGCTGCGCCTGGCTCGAGGCCGTGGGGGACCCGCCTGGGTCGAAGCGGTTCTCTGGCTTCGGCTGCCGTTGCAGGCATTGTTGATCTGGTGGGCTTGGCTTTTCACTCAGCCGAGCCGTGGGCCAAAGAAGCACTTGAGGGGATGAGCACCACCATGCCCGGGACCTTGCCGAACTGGGAATGGGGCGAATGGTATACCTTCATTTCGATCGCCATTTTCGGCAGTTTGGAGTGCAGGACAGGCTAAGGGGTGTTGTCCCAAGCCGCTCGACTGACCTAAGCTGGAGGTGAGGTGCATGTCATGAGTGAGCTCACCCTTCCCCGTCCCGGCCCTGACGAGGCCGCTGCTTTCTATCATGGCTACATCGCCGAAGTGGCCGGTGAGAATATCGGAGAGCAGCTGCTCGACCAGCTCGCCGAGGTCGAGCGGCTCTACTCCAGCCTGGACGACCGTGCGGCACTCGCCTGCTACGCTCCGGGCAAGTGGAGCATCAAGGAAATCCTGGGTCACCTGACAGATGCCGAGCGGATTTTCTCGTATCGCCTCCTCCGGATTGCCCGGGGCGACATTACCCCCCTCCCCGGCTTCGACGAAAACAGTTACGTGGCGGCGGGAAGGTTCGATGAACGCCCTCTCACCACCCTGGTGGCGGAGTTTCGCGTGGTACGGTTGAGCTTGTTAGCACTGGCCGCGGGGATACCGGCAGCAGCCTGGTTGGCGCGCGGGCAGGCAAGCGGCAACGCGATCAGCGCCCGCGCACTGGCTTATATCATCCTGGGGCACACGTCTCATCACCTGAAGGTCCTGCGGAGCCGCTATCTAGTGGGCTCGGCTGCCGGAGCAGTTTCCGCAGGCCAGCATGCCTAGATCACCAGTCACATTGCGCTCGGTGCGGCTGGGTCGTCTTCTCGTAATCGCCGGCGCCGGGCTGGTTCTTGGTGATCGGGTCTTGGCCCAGGCCGCGCCCGACAGCGCCGTTATCCATCAGCTGAGCGGCCAGTTTTCTGCTGCGTACCTGCTGGGCGATACAGCGGCCATGGCCGCCCTTACACTCCGGATGCGGTGATCTTTCCGGAGCGCTCCGCTGCAATCACCGCCAGGCAATCAAGCGATACTGGACCCTGGAACCGAGACAGCGGGTTACCCTCCATGAGGTAACACCTGCCCGCATCGAAGTGGACGGCAGGCACGCCTACGATCATGGGACGTACAAGGTGTCGGGTGAGCGCAATGGCGTCGCGTGGGGACCGTTCCGCGGGAAGTACGTAGTGGTCTGGCGCAAGGAGCTGCCACAGGGTTGGCGGATACACCTGGACATGTGGAACAGCGGGGCAGACCAGGGGCCGTGATGGCCCCGATCTCCAACCTTATCGTCCGCGGAATACATGACCCGCCGACGTCATGAGAATTATTCGCGTTTGCGATGTGCTCGGAAAACGGACAATAGGAGGTTTTCATGCTTGTGGTAACAACACCGACACTTTCCGGCCATCGGATTGTCAGACATCTCGGTATCGTCGGTGGTGACGCGATCCTCGGCGCCAACATATTTCGCGATTTCTTCGCCGGCATTCGCGACATCGTCGGAGGCCGCTCAGCGGCATACGAGAAAGAGCTCCGGAATGCCAAGGCCATCGCTCTTCAGGAAATGACCGAGCAGGCTAGAGAGCTCGGCGCCAGCGCCATCGTAGGAGTCGATCTGGACTATGAGACGATTCAGGTTGGCTCCGGTGGCGGGATGCTTATGGTCAGCGCGAGTGGCACCGCCGTGATTGTGGAGACTGGTGAATGAAGAAGGCTTCGCAGACTCGGGAGCACGGCATTGGCTAAGGTGCGGGCCTTTTGCGGACATAATGGAGTCCGGGCGATGCATCTCGAAGTCGGAAGAGACAGCTCAGCGGCCCAGACGGTTTATCGTCGGATGGGGTTTGTGAACACCGATCGCCAATTATTGACCCTCCAGCTCGCCGATCCAACCCATGTCGCCTGACTCCCGCTTGACCAGGCCGAGCCGATACCGAAGTTGCCAGAACGATGCACCCTCCCCTTGGTTTCCAGATAACTCTACGGACTTAGCTCGGACTGGCGGGAGGGATCAGGCGGTGCGGAGGGTATAAACCGGTAGCTCAGCGGGACAGAGAAAGCGGGCGGGTATTCCGGTGGTTCGCACCCCACGCGAGACGTAAAGGGGAGCGAAGGTATCGTAGTACCAACCTTCCAGAAAACGGCCGGCGCCGGTGGGCTTTACCGGGGGGACCATGGGAAAGCGGATCTGGCCGCCGTGCGTATGACCCGCCAGCAGCAGGACTGGCCGGGCTGGGGTGTTAGCGGGTGGCTGGTCCAGGTAGCCGGGGGCGTGCACCAGCCAGATCTCGGTAGAGCCGGGAACAACCGACTCACGCGCTTTGGTGAGGTCAGGGCTGCCAATGACCGGATCATCGAGACCCACCAGCGTCAGCGGTACCCCACCGATATCGATGGTCATGGCGCGGTTCACCAGAAGTTCGGCACCTGCCGATCGATAGGTCTCGAGCGCCACCTGACCCCCGACGCCCGCGCGATGTTCCCAGTTGCCGAGTACTGCTACAGTGGCCAGCAGGCCGCGGCCTTCTCCGACAAAGCTCCGCACGTGTTTCATTGCCTCCCTCGACTCCGTCATGTCTCCAGTCAGCAGAACTATGTCGGGACGCTCCTGGTACAAGAGATCGAGCGCGGCCTGGGCCGCTATTCGGTTGCCGGGAAAGTGCACATCCGATATCTGCGCGATGCGAAGCCCGTCCAGTCCCGACGCGAGCCCCTCGATTCGAACGTCGTGACGGGTCAACAAAACCCGGTGAGCCTCGAAGCCGAATGCATCGGCAGCGACCACCAACCCGGATGCGCCGACCCCGGCAAGAAAGCGCCTGCGGGTTATTCTCACCCCGGAAGCTGGCCGGTAACCGTTCGGCAGGGACATCCGGCGGGTTTCTGGTGACTACCAACCCCCGTTGAGTGCTGCAGCGAGTTCTCAGAGGTCAGGAAGAGTTGCCTTGCGGCCGCGGTTCTGCTGCTGCAGCCAGGAGTAAAGCGGCTGGAAATACTCGGCCATTGCCTTGCCATTCAGCTCACGTCCGGTCGTTTCCCGGAGTACCTCTCGCCATGGCCGCGTGGCCCCCGGAGCCATCACCCGTTTCAGGAAGGTGCCGACCTCGCGGTTACCATAATAGTCCGTATCGTGCGGATCCTGCTTCAGAATCTTGCGGGAGATGTGGTCGTGCAGCTGGAACAGCACCGCGTATGACAGGGCGTAATCGTAGTATTGAGCCGGGTCATCGTTGATGTGGGTCTTGGTGAGCCCGTCCGCCCAACGCTCGTCTCGTGCAGCCGGCGGAACGATGCCCTGGTACTTCAAGGTGAGCTCCCACCACTTCTGGTTGAAGCGATCAGACGGCAACTGCTCGGCGTACAGGGCGTGCTCGAAGCGGGTCATCGTTCCCGCGGCGAAGGGAACGAATACCACATATGAGAGCGCCTCCTGGAGGAGCTGTGCCATGCTGTCACCAGCTGCGCCGGGGGGAACCAGGCCGCGGCCGGCGAGGAAACGACGCTGCAGCGCGGCCAGCCCGATCATGGACCCAATGCCCTCGTGATAGGCCCGATTGGCCCCCTGCCGCAGTACCAGAGGTATGTCAGGGTTGCTGTAGCTCATATAGTAGTAGACGTGACCCAGCTCGTGGTGCACCGTCTCGTACCACTCGCGGTTCGGCTCCACGCTCATAAGCGAGCGGAGATCGCCATTGAGGTCGAGGTGCCAGGCCGAAGCATGGGTGTTCTTCTTGTACGGCGCGTTTGCAGCCAGCGGGTAGAGCGAGGACTTCTTCCAGAAGCTCGCCGGCAATGAGTCGAAGCCCAGGCTGCGATAAAACTCCTCGCCTTGGCGCATCACCCACTCCGCCGAGTGCCGAGCCAACGCACCGTTTAAATCCAGTCCCTCCACCTCGACGAGTGCACCCCAGTCCTGCCCCCAACGATTGGGCAACCAGTGAGCCGGCAGCTGATCCGGTACCGGCACTCCGTACCGTTTGGCCAGCTCGTGCCGGGCCCAGGTATGGAGCTCACGGTACAACGGGCGCAGCTCGCCGATGAGATCGTCGTTGAGCCGCAGCATCTCATCCGCTGTCATGCCGTAATCAGAGACCTGGTAGCTGAAGTAGTCCGGATAGCCCAATGATCCTACCACTTTGTTTCGCAGGTCTCTGAGGCGGAGGATGCCGGGTTTCAGCACCGGTCCCACCTCCTTGGACTGCTGCCAGGCAGCGAGACGAGCCGACAGCTTGCTGCTGACCCGTAGCGATTCGTCGATGGCGTTGGGGGTGACTGGCTGACCGTTCAATTTGAACTGGAATCCATAGAGCTTCTCGGTCTGGGCCGCCTCGGCAGCAATGCGCTGGGCTACGATGTCAGCTGCCGGCTCGGGTTTCTCTGCGGCCAGGTACAGCATCACCTCCAGTTGACGCGCCTGGAGCGGACTCAGCCCGTCACGATCCTTCAGGTACCCCCGGATCCTGGCAATGTTGTCGTTGCTTCCCACAAAGCGAGCCAATGCCTCGTTCGCCCTTCGCGTGCGAATCGCGTTGGATGAGTCGCCCTCCACGATGCGGGTGTTGGACTCCCACTCCGCGAGGGTGCTCTCGTAAATCAGCTGCTGGAACTCCCTGCCGTAGTCTGACAGGTAGGCATCGAGCTCCAGGTTACTGGTCGAGCCCGTCCCGCTGGACCAGCAGGCGAGGAGCATGAGCAGGACGAGATAGCGTTTCATGGCTGAAATTTCAGATCGGAAGTGCACTGCGGACAGCGGGAGGCGCCGGCCGGAATCGGCATACGGCAGTAGGGGCAATCCTTCGTATTCGGAGCAGCAGCAGCTTCGGGTGGTCGTAAACGATTGGCTGCCCGGACTATCAGGAAGACGGCGAAGGCCACGATGAGAAACGTCACCATGCTGTTGATGAACATTCCGTAATTGATGGTAACGGCTCCAGCTGCACGGGCATCGGCCACGGAAGCGTAGGGCGGGGCCGCCTTGGCCCCCTCCTTGAGAAGCACAACGAGGTTCGAGAAGTCCACGTCGCCAAGCGCAAGCCCGACGGGAGGCATGATCACGTCGTCCACCAACGATTTCACGAGGGTCCCGAACGCGGCTCCGATTATGATGCCGACCGCCAGGTCGAGCACGTTGCCACGCATGACGAAAGCCTTGAACTCCTTGAGCATGGGTATTCCCCTTCAGGTTGGATCGTTGGTCCCAGGCAGCCACAACGAGCGGCCCCAAGGGCACGGTACCACGAACGACTTCCAGGCTAATTCTCCGCTTGCTCCTGCGGCTCTTCCGCCGCCCGCCATTCGGCAAATCCGCCGGGAAACAGCTGCACGTCTCTGAAGCCTCGGGCCTTGAGCAAGCTGGCGGCGATAGCCGCCCGGCCGCCGCTCTGGCAGTGCACGATTATCGATCGGTCTCGGGGAATGTCATTCACCCGATGATCGAGGTGCCCAAGTGGAATATTGAGCGAGCCGGGTGCATGACCCGAGTTCCACTCAGCTTCGCTGCGGACGTCGAGCAGCGTAGCGCCGCCAGCTTCAGTGCGGACCCTCACCTGAGACAGCGTGACCGAAGGGATCGTCTGGAGGTGAGCCCTCGACGTTGCCTCCACGGTTTCGGCTTCAAAGTATCCTGCGACCCGATCCAGTCCGATCCCCGCCAGGTCTCGTGCGAGCTCATCCACGTTTTTTGTTCCGTCATCCGTAACGAGGTAGAAATCCTGGTCGTAAGGCAGGAGTGAGCCGGCCCAGGTAGTGAATGCCCGATTTTTCGGGATGTTGATGGTTCCGGCAACGGCACCGAGGCGGAACTCCGGCGCCGGCCGAGTATCCACCACGGGCGAGCCTTGCGCCAGTACCGCTGCTAGCCTCGCGGGCGGGAGACGCGGCGGCCTCCGGATACCGTCGAGCAGCCTGGGACCGGACTGGTTGATCCGCTTCATCTTCGCAAAGTAGCGCGGAGGATCGGGCTGACCGGCCAACACTGCGCCCACGAACTCCTCCTCATCTCTGACACTGAACGCCCAGTTGAAACGCTTTTCGTACCCCAGGGTCGTCTGAGGAACAGCGCCGAGAGATTTGCCGCAAACGGAGCCGGCCCCGTGGCCGGGCCAGATCTGGAGATAATCAGGATAAACGCGGAACTGCTGGAGCGACCGGAAGAGGTCGCGGGCGCTCTGTTCCATGGTACCGCGGACCTGCGCAGCGCGCTCCAGAAGGTCGGGGCGCCCCACGTCTCCCGCAAAGATGAAGTCACCGGTGAAGGCACCCATCGGCTCCGAAGCCGCTGTGTCGGTAACGAGCAGACTCAAGTGCTCGGGAGTGTGCCCCGGGACGTGAGCGATCCGAAGCTGAACAGTCCCCACACTGAGAAACGAGCCATCCCTCAGCGGCGTTGCCCCCGCCTCGGCGGCGTAGTCATAGCTCCAGTCGCTGCCCCCGGCGTCCGATAGATAGAGCCGGGCGCCTGCCTCTTGAGCCAGCTCCCGGGATCCTGAAACGAAGTCCGCGTGAATGTGTGTTTCGGTAACATGCGCGATCCTGAGCCCCTCGGCTGCAGCTGCCTGAAGGTACAGATCGATGTTCCGGTTGGGATCGACCACGAGCGCCTCGCCGCTGCGGGTGCAGCCGAGGAGATAGCTGGCTTGGGCAAGCTTGGGGTCGTAGAGGCGTTTTAGGAACATAGTCTGGGGTATGGAGTCGGAGTCAGAAGCTCCAGCAGCGCGTGCCTCAAAGCATATATCTCCTATCTTCTAGCTCCTAGCTCCCGACGCCTAGCTCCTAGCTCCTGACTCCTAGCTCCCGACTCCTAGCTCCCGGCCCTTTCCCAGCGGCAACCGCAGCCTGGCCCGGGCTCCGCTTCGGTCCTCCCTCCGATCCAGAGTCAAACTGCCGCCATGTGCCTCGGCGATTTGCCGGCTCAGCACCAGACCGATTCCGGAGCCATTCTCCTTTGTGGTAAAGAAAGGCACGAAGAGGTTGCCAGGGTCGGGCAACCCGGGGCCCTCATCCTCGACGCACACTTCCACAGCTCCGTTGCTCGCCCTCCAGCCGACGCTCACCCGTCCGTTGGTCTCCATTGCCGCGTCGGTGGCGTTGCGCAGCAGATTGATCAGCAGCTGGTCGAGCTGATCGCCATCGGCGGCGATCTGGATCTCGGGCCCATCCACCACGACGATCTCGGCACGGTCCTCCAGCGCGATAACCTGATATATCCACTGCCTGACATTGACGGTCCCCATCGTCGGCGAAGGAAGCCGAGCCAGGCGCGCGTACGCTCCCATGAAGCGGGCGAGCGCCTCGGACCGTCCTTCGATGACCCCAAGGCCAGACTGTAGATCCTGTTCCCAATCGGTGGGCCGGATGGGACGCTCCGTGAGACTCCGGAGGCTGCCAGCGAGCGACTTGATGGGTGCGAGCGAGTTGTTGATCTCGTGTCCCAGCACGCGCACAAGTCGCTGCCAGGCGGAGCGTTCTTCGGCCCGCAGGACACGGCTCAGGTCCGCCAGCACCAGCAGGCGGTGAGGCAGCCCGTCTTGTCGGAAAGTGCTGCAACGCACCTCCCAACGCCCCGAGCCACCTGGAAACACCGCGTCGAGCGTTCGCGGAGAGTCTCCGATCAAGCACTCACCCAACTCCAGTTCCGTGGCGGTGCGACCCAGGAGTCGTTCGGATGGTTGCCCCAGCAGCCGCTCGCCGCCCCGGTTGACCAGACGCAGCCGGTGCTGGCCATCAAACGCAAAGACCGCCACATCGATCTCTTCCATTACCCGCCGAAGGAGTGCCGTTGCCTCGAGCGCCCGGAGACGCTGGCTCCGAAGCGTCTCTCGCAGCGCATTGACCTCCAGAAGCGCCAGCCCCAGCGCGTGGTCGGGTGTCGCGCCGCGGGCACGGATCGAGTAATCGCCTTCCCGCAGTGCCGCGAGCAGATTCGAGATGGTCTGGAGCGGGCGGGCCACTTTGTCGCGCAGCAATGCCGCTCCTCCAATCCAGGCAATGGCCACCACCATGGTTCCCGTCACCTTGACTCGCAGAGGATGCTCCGTGGTCCAGAGCAGCCAGCAACCGAGCGCCACGGCAGGAAGGCCGCTGCCGAGCACCCCGTAGAACACCCGCGACTCGTGGTTTGAGCTTGCCTTGCGGTTAGAAGCCATGCTGCTGGAGCCGTCGGTAGAGGGCGCTGCGACTGAGTCCCAGCGCCTTGGCGGCCTGGCTGACATTCCCGCCGTGGCGGTCCAACGCCCTCCTGATCAGCACCTTCTCCACCGCTTCCAGCGGCATGTCTTGCAACGCAGCGGATGGACCTGCCGGCTGGAGGCCGAGGTTCGTCGCATTGATGTGGGTACCGGAGGCGAGCAGGGCCGCCCGCTCGATGGTGTGGTCCAGCTCCCTCACGTTACCCGGCCACGGATGGGACTCGAGTGCGCGGAACGCTTCCGGCTCGAAGCCCACCAGCGGCTTGCGATACCTCACGGTGTAACGCCGAAGAAAATGATGAGCCAGCGCGCCGATGTCCTCCCGACGTTCCCGGAGGGGGGGCACATGGATCTCGATGGTGTTCAACCGAAACAGCAGGTCCTCGCGAAAGCGGCCGGCGGCCACCTCCAGGCGCAGATCGGCGTTGGTGGCGGATAGCACCCGGGCATCTACTCGCCGAGTACGAGACGACCCTACGCGCTCGAGCTCTCCGCTCTCCAGGACGCGGAGCAGCTTGGCCTGCTGACGCAGCGACAGCGTTCCGATTTCGTCCAGCAGCAGCGTGCTACCTTCGGCTAACTCGAACCGGCCGATGCGGTCGGTACGGGCATCGGTATAGGCGCCCTTCACGTGCCCGAACATCTCACTCTCGAACACGCCCTCCGAGAGGCCACCGAGATTAACCGTCACCAGCGGACGTGCAGCTCGTGCCGAAGCGGCGTGTATCCACCCCGCCACTACTTCCTTACCGGTGCCATGCTCGCCGGTAATAAGAATGTTTGCGTCGGATGGAGCCACCTGCCCCATGAGCTGGAGGACCGGTCGCATGGTGGGCGACTCAGCGATCAGCTCGGGTGAGCCCTCCGGACGGAGAAGGCGGTTCTCACCCTCCAAACGCTGGCTGCGGCGCAGCGCCCGGCCCAGCTCGACCTGGCTCCGAAGAGTGGCCAGCAGCCTGGCGTTGTCCCAAGGCTTCTCGATGAAGTCTCGCGCTCCACGGCGCATCGCTTCGACCACCTTGTCAATACTTCCCCACGCTGTCATGACTATGGTCGGGAGACTGGCATCGTGGGCGCGGAGCTGAGATACGAGCTCGAGTCCTTCTCGTCCGGTGGTCGTATCTCGTGCATAGTTGAGGTCGAGCAGCACGGCATCGAAGTCGGTGCCCTGCACCGCGGCCAGGACGGCGCCGGGTGAGTTGACCGTCTCAGTCGCGTACCCTTCTCCCTTGAGCAGCAGGCGAAGCGCTTCCAGCACGTCGCGCTGATCGTCAGCCACGAGGATCCGCGGGGTATCGGCCACTCTAGCCTGGCTTGAAGCCGCTGGCGCCGGGCTCGCTGTCCCGCTTTTCGGTCAGGGCTTGCCGGGAGTAACCCGCTGTCACTGAAGGTTCATGGCTGGCTTAGCCCAATGGACCCGCGCCAGAGATTGTAGGGTTGAAATGACTGGGGATGTCCTTCGAGGCCGGAGCGTCCGCTGGAGGTCCGCCACCGCTGCTCGCTACGACCGGTCCACGATCCAGCCGTCGCGCAGGTTAATGATGCGATTGCCATAGCCGGCGTTCCGCTCGGAGTGGGTAACCTGGACGATCGTGGTGCCCTGCCGGTTCAGGCGGGTGAACAGCTCCATGATCTCCTCGCCCTGGGCGCT
>JACCRS010000083.1 GCA_013813435.1 Gemmatimonadales bacterium | reverse complement strand
CGCCATCGATGACGATGTCGCCCTTGCTCAGGCTCGGCAGCAGCTGCTCGATCGTCTGATCCACCGGCGCTCCGGCCGGCACCATGAGCCAGATGATGCGCGGGGTCTCGAGGCGCTTCACCAGATCGGTGAGGTCTTTCGCGCCCTCCGCGCCTTCGCCCGCGAGCTCGCTGACCGAATCGGGGCTGCGGTCCCACGCCACGATCTCGTGATCGTCCCGGAGCAGGCGGCGGACCATGTTGCCACCCATCCTGCCGAGACCCACCATCGCCAGTTTCATCGTGGTCCTCTCCCGTCGTAAGGCGGCGACACCGAGCGCCGCCAGCTGGCCGGCGAGCCGGTCGCCGGTCGCCGGTCGTAAGTGAATGGTCTGCTACCACTAAGATAGTTACGACCGCAGTTCGGCAGATCACCCATCCGGGATTGAGCCTCGGGCGGGGCCGTGCATTCCTTCGCGTCATTTGCCCGATGCGGGTACGATATCCGGACCGCGGAGGAGCGACGCGCCCGATAGGCCTCAGTCAAACATCGCTTGCCGGTAAGACTTGGCGGATGCAGATTTCGATGTGGGCTCACCCATTTTCGATTTCTCGCATCTTACGCCGGAAGAGCGCATCCAGCTCGCTGAGGAGCTTTGGGATAGCCTGGAGCCCTCCGCCGTTCCGCTTACTCAGGAGCTCGCGGACGAGCTGCGCCGCCGGAGTGAGGAGTACCGGCGCGACGGGCTGGGTCCCGTGCGGCAGGATCCGCAGGAGAATGATCTCCTGCTTCTCGACGGCTATTCTACCAACTTCACGGGGGCTGGCAGTGGGTCGCCCACAACGATGAATCATCTTTGCGCCGTGCCCCGAACCTCCAGCTAGTTGTCCGACGTACTCTCCCCAGACCCTTCTCAGCATGGCATCGACCCTTTGTGTGGCCATCGTTCAAGCCGAGGTAGCCACTTCTCTGAAACTCGGTCTCGAGCGCACTCGCGCCTTGGCGGAGGAGGCCAAGGCGAGCGGGGCCAGCTTGGTCGTCTTCCCGGAGACCTGGCTCCCTGGATACCCGGCCTGGCTCGACTGGTGCCGCGACGCCGCATTGTGGAATCACCCGCCGACCAAGACCGTCTTTCGGCGGATGGCAGCAGAGAGCGTCGACGTCCAGGGTGACTCCGGAGGCGCGTTGTCACGGATCGCAGCCGAGTTGGCCGTGACGTTGGTGCTCGGCGTCACCGAACGGGTGGAGGCGGGGCCGGGTCGCGGCACCCTGTTTAACGCCCTGCTGACCTACGGGCCGGACGGGGCCCTGCTCAACCATCACCGGAAGCTGATCCCAACCTACACCGAGCGACTGGTGTGGGGGCCTGGAGACACGGCCGGCTTACGCGCCGTCTCGATACCTGCGGCGCGGGTGGGAGGCCTGGTCTGCTGGGAGCACTGGATGCCCCTGGCTCGGCAAGCCTTGCATGAGTCCGGTGAGGACATTCATGTCGCCGTCTGGCCGACGGTTCATGAAATGCATCAAGTCGCGAGTCGCCATTACGCGTTCGAAGGTCGCTGCTTCGTGCTCGCGGCTGGGGCGCTCATGCGGGCGTCCGCCCTCCCATCCGAATTAACCCCAGCCGCGGGCCCGGCTGCTCAGAATCCAAGTCATTGGATTCTTCGCGGCGGAAGCTCCATCATCGGTCCGGATGGCTCCTATGTGATCGAGCCAGTCTTCGATGCTGCCAGCATCCTGACTGCCGACCTGGACCTCGGCCGGATCCGGGAGGAATCCATGACCCTGGATGTCGCGGGCCATTACGCTCGCCCAGACTCCTTCGCATTTCGGACTCTCCCGGTTCCCCCTCGCGGCACCGGCTAACTTGGGCCTGAAACTGACTGGCCGCGGCGGAACCTCGGCACCTTCAAGACGCGCGCGGCCGCGGAGAAACACGAACGGGCGGTGCAATACCTCGAGCGCCACGACTAGGCCACGCCGAGCGCCGCCAGTTGGCCGGCGAGCCGGTCGCCGGTGGTGAAGTGAATGGTGTGCATGCCGAGCGCCTTGGCCGGGACGAGATTGGGGTTGCGATCGTCGATGAAGACGGCGCGCTCCGGCGGTGCCTGCGAGATGGCAAGCGCCATCTCGTAAATCCGGCGCGACGGTTTGGTGACGCCGACCCAGCAAGAAGTGAAGAATGCCGCGAAGATGTCGTGGAGGCCGAACCGCTCGATGCGGTGGAGGTTGAGCTCCCGCGATTCGTTGTTGAGCGTCATCATCCGAAACTTCCCGCTGTCCGCGAGCTGCCGGGCCAGCGCGATGGTCGCCTGGTCGGGCCGGCTCTCCGCCAGCATGAAGTCCACAAAATCCGCCCGGCTGAAATCCCGGTCCCGGTAGAACACGGTGCAGTCGAGGTACTCGTCGAGCGTCATCCGCCCCTGCTCGAAGGTGCCCACCGCGTCCCGATGCTGCTGCTCGAACTCGGCGGTGTCCAACCCGAATCTCTCGATCGCCCGCCCGCGCTGCGGGGTGCTCCATCCGTTGCTGCCCAACACCCCGCCGATATCGAAGAAGAGATGGGTGATGCTCATCCGGCGGACGCAGCACTCTTTCTCAGCGTCTTTCGCTTGTTGGCTATGGTGCCGAGCAGTGCCGTGTACGATGTGGTGAACTTCTCGATGCCCTCCTTCTCGAGCACGCGGGTAACGTCCTCGAAGTCCACCCCCACCCGGGCCAGTTGCTCCAGGCTCTTCCGCGCCGCATCCTCCTGGCCGGCGAGCGTCAAGGCGACGGTGCCATGGTCGTCGAATTTCCGGAGAGTATCGGGCGGAACCGTGTTGACGGTGTCGCGGCCGATCAGCTGGTCCAGGTAGAGCACGTCAGAGTAGGCCGGATTCTTGGTGCCGGTGCTGGCCCAGAGCGGCCGTTGCACCTTCGCGCCCTTCGCCGCCAGCCGCCGCCACCGATCGCTCGCGGTGATCTCCTCGAACGCCGCGTATGCCAGGCGGGCGTTGGCGACACCGATGGTTCCGGCCAGCTCTTTCGCTGCGGGTTTGTCGATCCGGGCGAGCCGTGCGTCTACCTCGCTGTCCACCCGGCTCACGAAGAACGAGGCAACCGAGGCGATCCGGTCGATCGGCTGGGCTTTGGACACCCGCGCCTCCAGCGCCGCGAGATAGGCGTCGGCCACCTTCCGGTAGTGCTCCACCGAAAAGAGCAGGGTGACGTTGATATTGATGCCATCGGTGAGGCACCGCTCGATCGCGGGCCACCCTTCCCGGGTGCCGGGGATCTTGATCATGACGTTGGGTCGGTCCAGGGCCCGCCAGAGCCGCTCCGCCTCGGCGATGGTTCCCCGGGTGTCGCGGGCCAGTCCGGGCGAGACCTCCAGCGAGACGAAGCCGTCGCCGCCGTCGGACTGGTCGTAGACCGGGCGAAAGAGGTCGGCCGCGGCCCCCACGTCCTCGACCGCAATAGCCTCGAAGACGTCGATGTCTGAAGCCGCCGAGCGGGCCACTCGCTCGAGACCGTCGTCATATTCGGTGCTGCCGCCGATGGCCTGCTGGAAAATGGTGGGATTCGACGTCATGCCCCGGAGCCCGCCGGCGATCAGTCGGGCGAGGTCACCGGAGGCGAGCATCCCGCGATGGAGATCGTCGAGCCAGATGCTCTGCCCCAGCTCGAGCAGCGCGGGCATGCGGGAGCCGGTCGTGGTGGATGTTGCCGTCATTTATGTCTCCCTTCCGAGGAGCCGCTCGACCCGCGCCACCACGGCGTCCGGGGTAAAGCCCAACTCCCGATAGATACGTTCATAAGGTGCGGAGGCGCCGAAGCGGGTGAGGCCAATGACCTCACCCTGATCCCCGACCCACCTGAACCATGGCATCGGATGCGCCGCCTCGACCGCCACCCGACGCCGGATCTCGGCCGGCAGCACCTCGTTGCGGTAGCTCTCCGGCTGATTGGCGAACAGCTCGAGGCTGGGTACGCTGACCACCCGCGCCGGTACTTCGCGTGCCGCCAGCTTATCCTGTGCCGCGAGCACGATCTCGACTTCGGAGCCGCTCGCAAGGAGGATCACCTCGGCTTTGCCCTCCCTTGGCTCCGACAGGATGTACGCTCCCCGGGCCACGCCGGACGCGGCGCCGAGCTTGGAGCGGTCGAGGATGGGAAGATCTTGCCGGCTCAACGCGAGCGCCACCGGTCCGTGCCGGTGAGCGATCGCCACCCGCCAGGCTTCCGCGGTCTCGTTCGCGTCCGCCGGACGGAGAACGGTGAGGTGGGGAATGGCGCGCAGAAGTGCCAGCATCTCGATCGGCTGATGGGTGGGGCCGTCCTCGCCCAGTCCGATGGAGTCGTGGGTAAAGACGTAGATCACCTGACGTTCCATCAGGGAGGCCAGCCGGATCGGGGGCCGCATGTAGTCGGAGAAGATCAGAAAGGTTGCGCCGTACGGGAGGATCCCGCCGTGCAGCGCCATCCCATTCATCACCGTCCCCATCCCGTGCTCCCGTATACCGAAATGCATGTTGCGGCCGGCGTAGTTACCCGCCTCGAAATCGCCGCCATCCTTCATCAACGTCTTGGTGGAAGGAGCGAGGTCGGCCGCGCCACCCATCAGCTCGGGCAGTCTCGGCGCGATGGCGTTGAGCACCTTTTCCGACGCGTTCCGGGTGGCCATCGGCTTACCGGGGGGAAAGCTCGGGATGCCGGCGTCCCATCCGGCCGGTAGCTCGCCCCGGTTGCGCCGCTCCAGCTCCCTGGCGCGGTCCGGCTGGGCGGCCTTGAACCCGTCGTAGCGCTGCTTCCACTCCGACTCCAGCGCGGCGCCCCGGTCGCGGCACTTCCGCCATTCGGCGAGGGCATCCTCGGGAACGAAGAAGGGCTCGGTGGAGGGCCAGCCGAGCGCCTGCTTGGTGAGCCGGATCTCGTCCTTGCCGAGTGGGGAGCCATGCGCGCCGGCGGTATTCACCTTGTTGGGACTGCCGAAGGCGATGTGGGTTCGCATAACGATGAGCGACGGTCGTTCGGTGGCAGCCTTGGCCGCCCGGATGGCCGCATCGAGCGCCTCGAGATCGTTCCCGTCCTCCACCCGCTGCACCTGCCAACCGTAGGCCTCATAGCGCGCCCCCACATCCTCGCCGAAGGCGAGATCGGTGCTGCCCTCGATGGTGATATGGTTGTCGTCGTAGAAGCCGATGAGCTTGCCCAGCCGGAGATGACCCGCCAGCGACGCCACCTCGTGGGAGACCCCTTCCATCATGTCGCCGTCGCTGGCAATGAAGAACGTGTGGTGATCCACCGGCCGGTGGTCGCCGCCGTTGAAGACCGCCCCCAGATGCGCCTCGGCCACGGCGAATCCGACGGCGTTGCCCATCCCCTGGCCCAGCGGACCGGTGGTGGTCTCGACCCCCGGGGTGATGCCGTGCTCGGGATGTCCCGGCGTCCGGCTGTCCCACTGGCGGAACTGTTTGATATCGTCGAGTGACAGGTCGTACCCGGAGAGGTGGAGCACGCTGTAAAGCAGCATCGAAGCATGCCCGGCCGAGAGCACGAACCGGTCGCGGTCCATCCACAGGGGGTTGGCCGGGTTGTGGCGGAGATGCTGGGTGAAGAGCAGGTAGGCGAGCGGCGCGAGCGCCATCGGGGTGCCCGGATGGCCGGAGTCCG
>JACCRS010000078.1 GCA_013813435.1 Gemmatimonadales bacterium | reverse complement strand
GGTGTGCTCTTGCTGACCCGCTGCCCCGCTGCCCCGCTGTCCTGCTTGCTGCCCCGCTTCCCCGCTTCCCCGCGTCCCCGCCGAGCCGCATGTAGTGATCCGAGCAGATGGGGCAGCCGCATTTCCAGGTCCGCCAGCAAGGGCAGATCAGCACGGGCTCGGGTGATCTCCTCGAAATCAATCACCGCAGGAATCACCGCTTCCCGAAAAACCGGCGCCTGGGCAAGCAGATCCCCCCGGGGACCGGCCAGGACCGAACCCCCTGGGAACGCCTTGCCACCTTCGAAGCCGACGAGCTGAGCCAGCGCAAGGTAGACTCCGTGCTCGCCGGCGATGTTCTGGGCCAACCGGTCCCAGCGCACCAGGCTCACTGGACGTCCCGCGGTATCATCGCCGGTAACCACCCCGCGTGCGGGGCTGGCGCTCGGCACAATTATGAGCTGAGCACCATCGAGCGCCGCCAACATCGGAGTGAACGAGTGCCACGCATCTTCACAGATGAGGAGCGCTGCCCTCCCCCAGCGGGTATCGAACGCCTGGACGTTGCGGCCCGCTTCTACGAAGCGTTCCTCATCGAAGACGCCATACGTTGGGAGAAAGATCTTGCGGTGGATGTGGCGGATACCGGCGTCCGGCCCACCCAGGGTGGCATACATGCCGGAGTTGTAGTACCGGTTGCCATGGACCTCATAGAACCCTAGTGCTACATCGAGCGGAGGGGTGCCGGCCTCGCGGTGCTGGCGGTTCAGATCGTCGAATAGCTGGTCGGACGTAATTGCCAGATCCCGTACGCCGCCCTCGAGGAAGTAACCGGTAAGCGCGGTCTCGGGCGCCACGACAAGCTCCGGCGGCTCCGGCCAGCCTCCGACCTCCCGAAAGAGGGTGCCGAGCCGGGAGAGGTTTTCCTGGTACGCCCCCTTGTTGGGGCGTATTTGGGCTATGGCAAGGCGGAGCACGTCTGAAAAGTAAGAGGTGAGAGGTGAGAAGTGAGAGGGGCGAGAAGGGAGAGTCAGAAGTGAGAGTAAGAGGTGAGAGCGGGGAGACGGGGTGCATTAGGGCTCCCTTGGCCTTTCACCGGCTACTTCTTACTACTTCAGTGAACTTCTCCTGAGGGTTCCGAGAGAAAAATGGCCACAGCATTTCAAGCGCTCAGCGGCGTCGCCAACGCATGCCAGATACTTCCCAACGTAGTCAGCGGCGGACAGCCGACGGCCGACCAACTCAAAGCACTGAAGACCGCCGGCGGTGAGATCGTCCTGGACCTGCGTGACCCCATGGAACCCAGGCCGGTGGATGAGCCCGCCCTGGTGCAGGACCTGGGTATGGAATACGTCAACATTCCGGTGCGTGCCGGATCACTGGACGATACCACCCTGGAGCAGATCCTCGCCGTACTGCGCCGCACAGGAGATCGTACGGTCTTTTTTCATTGCGGGAGCGGAAGCCGGGTGGGAGGTGCGCTGATACCCTACTTCATTCTGGATCAAGGGCTGGAAGAGCAGGACGCGGTAGACCAGGCAATGCGAGTGGGGCTCCGCAGCGCGGAATACATGGAGTGGGGTCTGGACTATGCCCGCCGAAACCAGAGTCCGCGGCGTTCGTAGTGCCAGCCTCACCCCAATCCCCACGCTGTAACTATCTCTTGGAGCCCAGATGCATCCCCCCTTTCGTCTACTTGCTATCACCCTGTTCTGCGCCGCTCCCACCAGCTCCCTCGCGGGTCAGACTCAAACCAAGCCGATAGACCCAGCGAACATCGACAGCACCTGCCATCCCTGCCAAGACTTCTTTCAGTACGCCAATGGCGGGTGGCTCAAGCGCAGTGAGATCCCTGGAGATCTGCCACGGTGGGGTAGCTTCAATGAACTGCAAGAGCAGAACTACGCCGCGCTGGAAAACGTGCTCACGGAGGCAAGCCGGAACGTTCGTTCGACGCGTGACCCCAATACCCGGAAGCTCGGGACCTTCTACGGCACCTGCATGGATTCGATGTCAGTCGAAGCTGCCGGCATAACACCGCTCGCGAGCTTGTTGAACCAAATCACAACCATCAAAGACCGGGGAGGAGTCGAATCGGCTATCGCACGACTGCACCAGTCAGGTATCCCGGCAGCATTCACGTTTCGGTCCACCCCTGACGCCAAAAAGAGCACCCGCACTATCGCCGAAGTGTATCAATCGGGCCTGGGCCTTCCAGACAGGGATTATTACACCAAGCCGGATTCTGCCTCGGAGGCGATTCGAGGCAAGTACCTTCACCACGTGGCCAACATGCTCCGGCTGTCCGGACAGGAGAGCGCCACGACAGCGCGCTCAGCGCAAGGCATCATGCGGCTGGAAACTGCTCTGGCGCATGCGTCAATGACGCGGGAAGCCCAGCGCGACCCCCAGAGCCTCTATCATCTCACCCGCTCGTCAGACCTCCCCAAGATTACCCCGCGGTTCGCCTGGCAGCAGTACCTGAGCCGGCAGGGACTCGATGGGATCGACGAGATCAACGTCGCACAGCCGGGGTTTATGGCCGCGGTGGATTCATTGCTTACGGCGGCACCACTGAACGACTGGAAAGCGTATCTCCGCTGGACCGTTATCTCGAACACAGCGCCGGCCTTGAGCTCACCATTTGTGAAGGAAAGCTTTGAGTTCAATTCAACGATACTGCGGGGGGTGTCCGAGATGCGCCCGCGTTGGAAGCGATGCCTGGCGTTGACCGATCAGGCTCTCGGGGAGGTATTGGGAGAGGCGTACGTCAGGAAGAACTTTACGCCGGAGGCCAAGACCCGGGCCCTGGAGATGGTGCGCAACATTCGGGCGGAGTTCAGAAGCCGGCTCGGCCAGCTCTCCTGGATGACGCCGGAAACGAAGAAACGGGCCTACGCCAAACTCGATTCGATCATCAACAAGGTCGGCTACCCTGACGCGTGGCGCGACTACTCCAAACTCGAGGCACGGCCGGGGCCCTTCGTAGCCAACCTGCTCCTCGCTAACCAGTTCGAGACCGCCCGGATCTGGAGGAAGATCGGACGCCCCACCGACCGGACCGAGTGGGGCATGACGCCTCCCACCGTCAACGCTTACTACAACGCCTCGACCAACGAGATCACCTTCCCGGCCGGTATCATGCAGCCACCGTTCTTCAACCCCCAGGCCGACGACGCTGTGAACTACGGGGGCATGGGGGGAGCCATCGGTCACGAAATAACGCACGGCTTCGACGACGAGGGCCGGCAGTTCGACGCCCTGGGAAATCTGAGCGGATGGTGGACCGAGTCCGACACGGAGGAGTTCAACCGCCGGGCCGAAGTAGTGCAGAAGCAGTTCGATGACTACGTGGCGATAGACTCACTGCACGTGAATGGCAAATTGACGCTGGGGGAGAACATAGCCGACCTGGGCGGGTTGCTGATCGCTCACGGGGCCTATCGCCGGTCGCTAGCGGGTAAGCCTGAGCCACGCCCGATCGACGGGCTGACCGGCAACCAGCGATTCTTCCTCGCCTGGGCGCAGATCTGGCGTGCAAAGGCGCGTCCGGAGTTCACCCGGCTAATGGTGAACGTGGATCCGCACGCGCCTCCGAAACTGAGAACTAACGGACCGCTCTCGAACATTCCGGCGTTCGCCCAAGCATTCGGCTGCAAGACGGTCGGCCCGATGGTACGCCCCGAGAGCCACAGGGCGCAGATCTGGTAACTAGCGCCGGCGACCTCCGCCGCTGTTGGAAGGTCTCGATGCTGGAGCCGGACGGGATCCACCTCCGGATCCTCTGCTCTCCGCCCGTCCCGAGCTGCGCACCTGCGGCGGCGGAGAGCTACCCCTCTCTACTTCCCGCCGTGGAGGTCTGGCCTCGGCAGCCGGTGCCCGCTCCGTCCGCCGTGGCTCCTCCCGGGCGCGGTCCGCGCGAGGTTGCTCTCTGGGCTCGGCACTGCGAGGCTCAGCACTGCGGGGCTCCGCCGCTCTGCGGTCAGGGGCGGCTTGGGCTGATGGTGTACTGGTTCTTCGGCCGTCCCCCGGTTCTGTACGGCGCGGAGCTTCAGGCTCCCGGGCCCGCCGCCCCTCGATCGGCTTGTTGGGGCTGCGGCTCTCGTAGCCGACCGCCCGTCGGGGAGCCAGGCCGCTCGGAAGCTCGTCCGCGTCTCCAGACAGCCGGCGGACAGGGCTCGATGCTGCCGGTTCGCGGATGGGCGACACCGGGGGGTTGTACACAGTGTTCACTGACCGGCGCAGATCGTGACGGCGGTCGCGATACCCCGCGGCAAAGCCGTCCGAGCCCCGAAAGCGATAGGGTGTATACGGCCGATCGTTGGCTCGATATCGATCGTAGTAGTACGGTCGGCTATATCCGTAGTAGCGGCGTGGATAGACATAACTTGGATAGTACGCCGGGGCGTAGTAGTAAGAGTCGTGAAAAAACGGATTGTAGTAGGGATCGTAGGCGTAATAGTACGGATCATAGTAATAGCGACGGTAGGGCCGGCCGTGGAAGAGCCCGATCGATAAACTGAACGGTGAGCGTCCAAAGTAGGGGCGCCCACATGAGAAGCTGCACCAGTCGTCGTCGTAGTACGAGTCGTAGTACCGGGAGGAGGAGGAGGATACGTACGCCGACCTGCTGATCACATCGTAGGTAATCAGGTCGTAGTCGTAGCTGCCCTGCGCCATTCGATGTACCAGGTCATTGATCTCGGGTTCCGGATCCTCCCGAAGCCGCGCCGGCGCCATTGCACGGTAATCCCAGTGATCCGCCACGGTGAAGCCGTCGAAGCGGAACGGATCGCGAGAGACCGCAGCATAGACCGCCCCCCGTCCGGTGGCATCTACCTCGAAAGCTTCACGTCCGCCGCGGCCGCGTACCTCGTATTTCTTGTCGCTGCGTGCGAAGTTGTCTTTGTCGGGATCCAGCGGGAACAGGACCCGCAGGCGACCCTCGGGGTCGACATGCAGGACGATGAGATAGCCATCGTATTCGGCCCGAACCTGGATCTTGGCGCGATCGCCCGGTAGGAAACGGCGGTCATTGCTGACCCAGAGACGGATGGGCGGATCGTCCTGGGTTACGGCCGCCGGCTGCGCGGGAGCCCCAGAGATGAGCAGCGGAAGGAGCAGTGCGGAAATCATGGCACCTCCCAACAACCTCGGTTAGACGTGGAAAGCACAACGTGACAGGGACGTGGAGCCCGATTGGGCAGTCAGAGCAATCTGCGAAGCGCGTGCCACTGCATATGGCGTTCAAATCTAACTACTTAGAAAAGCGACCCCACTACGAATGTCCCCTATTAAGCAGTTTGACTCCTAAGGGCGGACATTGTTAACTCTTTGTCCCGCACTGCGGTGCCCGCACGATGGTGGTGCCGGTCAGGGCTTCGAGGTCTCCCGTCCGCCATTCCAGCGGTGCCAGTACATCCTCATCTCGCTTATACGGTCGCCTGATGTCTCACAGAAGATGGCACCACGAGCCTCTACCCACTCCCCGGTGCGGCGCCGCCGGAAGAGGCACTTGAACTCGGTCGAGAACCAGGGACCGGCAGCGTAGATCTCACCCGAGCTGAATGTCACCTCGGAATGGCTGTACGGAGCTTCGGCCCAGAAGCGGCGGACTGCGTCGTTGCCTTTGAGCGGCTCCGAGAACGGAGTCTCCACGAACACTATATCCGGCGCGTAAACTGACATCAACAGGTCCAGGTCGCCCTTTTCCCATCCCTTGCCGAAGGTGTCGATGAGCGATCGAGCCAGTGCTCGGGTCTCCATGGAATTCAACATATATGAGGTGAGGCCGCCCCGGGCGGCCTGGGTCATCGCCATCCTGTTGGTGCACCCGGCCCTGCTTCCGTCTCAGACCCCCTGCCCTCCACCTGCAGCTGCTGCGCTGGAAGGCGGATGGCGCGCCTACCGGTCCGACTCCGTTTCCCAAGCCCTGAGACAGTTCCGACTGGCAAACCGCCTTTGCCCTGACAACCTCGATACCGGAGTAGGGCTTGGGTTTGCGCTGCTGCGTTCCGACCAAGTTGGCCCCGCCGATTCCGTATTCCTCTCCCTGCTGGCCCGCAACGCCACCAACTCCGATGCTTGGGAGGGACGTGCTCGTACGGCGCTTCGGTTGGGCGATTCAGCTGCTGCGATCGATGCAGGCCGCAGGGCCGTTACCCTGGCGCCAGGCAATGCCGAACTTCGGCAGCTGCTGGACCGCCTTTCCCCGGAGTGGGATCGGCCGGTCGCTCCAGCCCCCCGGCGTCCAACCTCTCTCCAGCTGGTGTCGCGTACCCGGGGGCAGCGATTCGAGATCGTGACCGCCAGCGGCTGGAAGCCGTTCTATCCCCAAGGCGTCAATTTGGGTGTGGCACTGCCGGGTCGGTATCCCTCGGAGTTTCCCACTGACTCGGCGCGCTACGCCGGCTGGCTTGATACGCTCGCGGCCATGAATGCCAATACCGTGCGTGTCTATACGATTCTGCCGCCGGCCTTCTACCGGGCACTTCGCGGATGGAATACCACTCATCCTGAACGAGCGATCTGGCTACTCCACGGTGTGTGGACCGAGCTCCCCCCGGGCCATGACTTTGAACATCCGGCCTGGAAGGACGCATTCCAGGTGGAGATGAGGCGGGTTGTGGATCTGGTTCACGGAGCAGCCACTATACCGCCGGCTACCGGTCACGCTGCAGGCCGTTTCGACGCGGATGTATCGCCGTGGACGTTGGGGTACATCATCGGCAGAGAGTGGGAACCGTTTGCGGTAAAGGCATTTGATGCCGGGAAGCCCCGGGGGACATATCGGGGACGCTTTCTGACTCTCAGCGCCGGCCCCGCAATGGACCTCTGGATGGCGCGGCAGTGCGACTTCATGCTTTCCTACGAGGCCGCCACCTACAACGCGCTTCGGCCGATCGCCTATACGAACTGGCCGACCTTGGACCCGCTGACCCACCCCACCGAGGCCACGACTGTCGAGGAGTCACGCTGGCGGCGGCGTTCCGGGAGGGGGTCGGAGTCGAAAAAAGTCGAGTATGAGAACGACGTCATCGGGCTGGACCCGAACCTCATTCAGCCCACAACAGCGAATCCTGCCGGGTGGTTTGCCAGCTATCACGCGTATCCCTACTACCCGGATTTCATGATGCACGACCCCGGTTACGCCAAGGCTCATTCTTCCGAAGGGCAGTCGAGCTATTTCGGTTATCTGGGAGAGCTGGTGCAACATCACAAGGCGATACCGGTATTGATCGCGGAATATGGTGTTCCCTCCAGCCGGGGGACTGCCCACCTGCACCCCCAGGGATGGAGCCACGGCGGGCACGACGAACGTGCCATGGCCGCGGTCGACGCACGTCTCACCCGTGATATTCGCGAGGCCGGCGCTGCCGGTGCGGTCCTCTTCGCCTGGATGGATGAGTGGTTCAAGAAGAATTGGATAGTGATCGACTACGAGATACCGCTCGACAACACTCGGTTATGGCACAACTTGATGGACGCCGAGCAGAACTACGGCATCATGGGCATGTACGCAGGAGACGAGCGGACTACGCCGAAACTGGGAGGAGACATCCGCCGATGGCGGCGGCTGCCTTCCGTACAGCGCGCTCGCGACTCGTGTACCAGCGGACCCCGGCACATCCAAATGGGATGGGACGAGTCATTCTACTACATTGGCGTTGAACTGCCTCCAAGCCGTTTCCCCTGGGATTCGTTGGGCATTCAGCTCGCTATCGACACTTACCTCCCCCGGGTGGGCCAGCACCGGCTGCCGAGAAGTGGCGTCAGGAGCGAGATTGGCTTCGAGTTCCTCATCGATCTGGTAAGGCCGGATAGCGCCAGAGTTTTCGTGACTCCGGAGTACAACCGCCACGACTCCCGCATCGACCCGCGCACTGGGGATGATTTCGGCCGCTTCTCCCGCCGTCCGGTAGTCACGCGAAACCGGGACGATGGCCGCTTCGACTCGTTGTTCGTTATCACCAACCGCGCACGCTTCGGCCGTGACGGCAGCTTCTTTCCCGCCGGGAGATACGATCGTGGAAGGTTGGTCCACGGTACCGAGGCCGCTTCTACGACCGCGGACTGGTATCTGGACGACCGGGAAGGGATGCTCCAACTGCGCATTCCGTGGGACCTGCTCAACGTGACCGATCCGTCGACCCGCACCCTGTTGTTCGACCAACGGACGAATGGTGATTTCGGGACAGCGGCGGCGGGGGAGTTTCACGCTGGTGTTGTGATCTATCGGAAAGGAAAAAAGCCGGCTGTCGAGGCTGCGCTGCCCGAGCTGAGGCAGGGAGCGTGGGCTGCTTCCGGCTTTGTGGGCTGGCGCTGGAGTGGATGGACCGAGCCTCGTTATCACAGCCGCCTCAAGCCCGTGTTCGACAGCCTCAAAGCGTTGTGGGCGGCACCTCCTTCTCGAGCGCCAACTCGACTCGCGCCGCGAGCTCCTTCAAACTGAACGGCTTCACCACGTAATCAACAGCCCCACCGCGCAGACCGTTGAGCACGTCACGTTCGTGGTTCCTAAGTGGCTCCAATGCGACTGCTGGTGTCATCCGGTGACTGCCTTCGGATTGGAATGCGTTTCGCCGAACCAGCGCCGGGGGAGGCGAGTGGGCTCCAAATTTGCAAGGCAACTTCAGTTCCCCACATCAGCCGTGTCAGGCGGACAGGCAAATCGTGATTCTCAAGACATTGCCCTGCGCCTTCGGGGTCGCCGGCAGGTCCTCGCGGCGAAGTCCGGGCAAAACGCGCCGTAACTTTCGGTACCGCGGCCCTCTGACGATGCTGATGCTGCTCGGAGCGACGTCTCTTTCGGGACAGCAGCATGAGGCCGACAAAGCGTGGACTGAGGGACGCTACGAGACGGCGCGCATTGGGTATGAGCGGGTATTGCAAGAGGACCCGAATGCGGCCCGAGCAAATCTGCGGCTCGGCATTCTTCTGTCCTGGAAGGGCAAGCTCGATTCTTCGCTGGTGCTGATTGGCCGGGCCAGGATTGCTGATCCTCATGACAGCGAAATGCGGCTGGCGCATGCACGGGTGCACTCATGGAACAAGCAGTATGACGTTGCGCTGGCGCTCTACGATAGCATGCTGACGGAACAGCCCGGTCATCGCGATGCCGAACTGGCGCGGTCGCAGACGCTTTCCTGGGCCGGAAGGCTGGAGGAGGCGGATTCCACATATCGAGTACTGATCGAGAAGGATCCCGCGGATCGTGATGCCCGCCTGGGCCAGGCACAAGTGCGCGCCTGGCGCGGCAAGCTAGAGGCGGCAGAGCAAGCGTATCGGGCGATACTGGAGCGGAATCCTCAGGATGCCGATGCCAGCGCGGGACTCGCCTACGTGTACTACTGGCAGGGCGATCTGGCACAGGCCCGCCGGGAGGCAGAGACGGCGCTGGCGGTAGATTCCCTGCATCGAGGAGCGCGCGAGCTCCGACACACCCTTACGGAGGCGAACCGCCCGGCGGTCGAAGCCACTGCCGCCTGGAGCAACGACTCCGACCGGAACACCAGCTTCTGGCAGACTCTCGGATCTTCAGCGGTAATCGCAAAAGGTCTGAGCGCATTTGGGTCCGTCAATGCGCTGGAGACCAGCGACCCGTCGCGCGATGCGACGCGAGTTGGGGCCGAAGCCGGCCTCTCCCTGGCGCTGGGAAGAGTTACCCTCTCAGGTGCAGCCGGTGCTCGCCGCATCGTGCCTGAAGTGGCCGACCCCAGAACCTCAGCCACGTACCGTGCGCGCCTGGGTTACCGCCCGGTTTCTGCTCTAGGATTCAACGCCGGATACTCGCGCTCGCCGTTCGACGAGATAGCGGCACTGATGGAACGCGCCTTGGATCTGGAGCTGCTCGAGGCCGGCTTCGACGCTCGGCCATTCACCGGCTCCAGCATCTACGCGGCGGGCAGTGAGCTCTGGCTGAGCGACGGAAATAACCGCACCGGCGTGCTGGCCGGGATAACCCAGAAGCTGGGCCGCCGCCTCTCGGTGGGCCTGTTCGGCAGGACCTTGAGCTTCGAGCGCCGGGGAACGGGATATTTCTCTCCGGATCGTTTCTCTGTGCTGGAGGCAACCGCGAGCTACCATGTCGACACGCGCACCTGGGGCGGGAGTCTAGGGGGGGGCCTGGGAGGTCAACAGGTGGGTAAAGGAGGAGCAGCTCAAACCGAGTGGCACCTGGAGGGGCGGGTCGGCCGGCGCTGGGGAATCGGCAACCGGATAGAGCTGTTCGGGCTGATCACCAACAGCGCGGTCAGCTCGACCAGTGGAGCTTTTCGCTACCGATCCGCCGGGCTGACGTTAAGGCTAGGCCTTTAGAAAAATCCTTCGCAATCTCACTCTGTAACGTAGGTCTCGAAGAAGCCCATCCCCGAATCCGCGACCGCCTGTCCCGCCACTTTGCCGCTCAACGTAAACCGTCCGCGCATTTGAAGAAAAACACGGCGAAACTCGCTCGCTCTCATCTCGGTTGCCAGCGCATCGAGCACTTCTACGGCGAGCTGCACCGAATCTGACTCCCGGGTGCCTATCAGGCTGAACTCCGTCGGCGCCGTTGCACCAGTCGACCCCGACGCCGGCTGCCTGCCCTGGTAGCGGATCCGGGCAAACCGAAGCACCTGCTTTACTCCCAAGGAGTCCACCAGCGTCAGGAAGAAAGGTGAGCCGAGGGAGGAGCTCTCGCTGGCCGCTCCAGCCTCGGACCGGTAGACTCCGCCGTATAAGATGTTGAACCGGCTGCCTCCTCCCGTGCCCCATTCCCAGGTAACATCCTGCCATACACCCCAATTGTGGTCGTGGTAGGCAGCCACGTTAGTGAAGCCCCGACACTTGCCTGCCAGGCAGATTCTCCCGGATGCCTTGGCGCTGAGGGCAGGAACTACGTAGCCCGAACGGAAAGGGTCATCGCTCAGCTCGACCGGAGGGAAGTAGCGATTTGGCGCTGGAACCAGAGTCAAGTCGATTTGCACCGTTCTCCCCTTACCCTCGGCCTCAGCGTGCAGCCGGTAGGTGCCGTCCCGCTGACGCACGGTGCTTTGGGAGATGGTCAGGTCGGCTCGAGCGGTGTCGAACTCAACTCGGTCGGAGGGAGCGCGAGTGGTGAACCGCTCGTATCGTCCATCTCGCCGACGGCGGGTTATAAGAAGCTGACCGCCCCAATCTCCTCCCGGCACCTCGCCGCCAATCAGATAGGTGATATACCACCACTCATCCGGGCTCAGCACGAGGTTGAAATAGTGCCACTCCCCCCAGGTCGAATCCGGCCGGGAGGGGAGGTGGAAGTGATCGAGCTCGTCGTAGAACCGTTGAGGCACGGGGTTGATGTAGGCTGAATCGGCTTGAGAATCCTGCCACCGGCCCGAGCGCACAGCCAGCCCGGAACCCAGTGCGCGGGCCCGGCTGGGAATTTCGCCACCGGCTCGAACCGGCAGTGTTCGCCCGCCGTGCCGCAAGTAGAGAAGCTTCCCTTCGATTGCGGGCGAGACGACCTGCACACGACCCTGGTGACGGGCTCCGCCTAAAACCTGTCGGGTGAGAAAGCGCGCGCGATCAATGCCGAAGAACATCCCGCCCACGCCGCCGGTGCGCATCGCCTCGATGTCGATACCCTGCGGCAGCACGGTTAGCTCTCCACCACCGATAAGTGAGACATCACGAGATTGATCCAGCATCGCCTCTCCCACGGAGAGCAGCACGATCATCACGCCGACACCCAGCGAGAATCCGAGAAGCAGAAACAGAGATCGGAGCTTCCGGACCAGGAGGTGCCGAAAGGCTAGTGTGGCGATCACAGCGGGGCAGCGGGGCGGCGGGGCGGCGAGACGGCAGCCTGAGACGGCTCTTCCGCTTTCTGAATACGGCCGTCCAGCATGTGAACGATGCGCCCAGCCTGGGCGGCGAGCCGCTCGTCGTGCGTCACCACCACCAGTGTGGTGCCGTCCCGCTGACGCACGGTGCTTTGGGAGATG
>JACCRS010000063.1 GCA_013813435.1 Gemmatimonadales bacterium | reverse complement strand
CGAGAGGGGCGCCGGACCAACTGCGACATTTGAGCGAGTAAAGTACGGCAAAGTCCGGCATCTTGGCTGTCGAACTCCAGCATCGGGTGACACGACTCGCGTAAATGGTTGCAAGTTGCTGGAATTTAGAGGTTTTCGATGGCCCCTCTGGATCAGGAGTTCTGGTTCGAGCCCAAGAGGGGCAATGAAGCCCGGCAACGACTTAGCTATTGCCGGGCTTCTCCTATCTACAGGGTGTGTGAGTCACGTGCAGCATAGGATGGCTCGGCCGCCTGCAGTTGCCCGGACCGGTGAAAGAGGGCAAAGGCCGCTTGCCGCCGCAATGCGGGCTCACGCGAGGCAAGCCCGAGGATGTCGTCGGCAGGACTGGACAAGAGTACGTGAAAATCCCGGCCGGGCTGCGACCGACTAGCTAGTCAAGCTCCGGCACTCGTTGAATGGACGACGGCAAGCTCCGACATTTGAGCGAGTAAAGGACGGCAAAGTACGGCATGAAAGCCCTCAAAGTCCAGCATCGGGTGACACGAACTCGCGTAAATGGTGGCAAGTTGCTGGAATTCAGGGGTTTCCGGTGCCCCCTCTGGATCAGGAGAGTCCTGGTTCGAGCCCAGGAGGGGCAATGGCCGGTGCAAGAGCACCGGCCGTTTTCTTTTGTGCTCGGCCTTCAGGAGCAGGCTGTCGCGAGGGGGGAGTCTGTGGTTGAACTCGCCTGACCGCACGGCGTACGCGCTGGAGAGCGAGTCGTTACGCCGATGAAGGCCGAGCACGGTTTTCGGAGGCAACGCTTCTATCCTTTGGGAGCTGCCCCCGGAGACCAGGCATCATTTCGCCACCGGCCTTCCCAAAGGGGCAAACGCGCCCAACCGCAAGGCCGGGTGCTCGACCGTCGCTCCGGCGATCGCCAGCGCCTGGCCCCGCCGTCACCGGGACCAGCCGGCCGAACGCCAGCTGCAGCTCGTCCACCGTAAAGGCGCAGTGGCCGTACCGCGGGACGGTGAATTGGCTGAGCTGGTCGCTCTCCCCGGCGAGCGCCACCTTGGCCGCGTAAAGGACCTCCTGCCTCACCCTCACGATCGGATCCAGCAGGGTGTGATCGGTGACCACCGGGATCTGGAGCCGGCCGGTCGTCTGGAACTCCGACTGGATCGTCGCTAGCGCCGCCGGTTGGGCGGTGAAGCGCTTGACCCGTGCGTTGAGCCGGAGGTCGTTTGGCCGAGCAGCGCGACTTTATTGTTCACACAGGGATGCTCAAGCTACAAAGCGCAGGCTCAATCGGTATTACGGAGGGGCGTGGAATAAAACTCGGCATGGGTTACTTCAGGCGTTGGGGGGGGTGAGAGATAGGGCTAGGACGACCGGCCCACGAGCCGTCCGAATTACTTCATCAAGATTGGTTGCCAGGAAGATCCGCCTAACTCGCTGTTCCGGACTCTTTTTCACTAGGTTGTAGGTTCGATCCTACGCGGCGCATTGTTAAATCAACAAGTTGCAACAGACCGGCCCTCACGAAGAGGGCCGGTCTTGTTAGAATGTGCGCCACGGGTGCGCCTACCCACTATGTCGGGAGTCCGCTTGGTCGGAGGGTCCGTTCACGGTCAGGGCGTGAGGGAGTAGGTGGTCGGAAGGTTGGTGCCCATCGTCGAGTCCGCGGCGCCGCCCAGGCAGGTCGGGTGGCCGAAGCCGCCGGCGCTCACGCCGTTGGTGATGTCGAAGATGATGTTGTCCTTGCCTGCGGGGTTGGTGCCTACTACACCAGCGACGCCGGCGCTCACCTTGTCCATGTTAAGCGCGTCGCGCACCCGCCACGCGATGTTGTGGTCGGCGCAGGAAGTGTCGCCGCTCAACCCGACCGCGCCGACCACTACGCCGGTCGCGTCGAAGAGCGCGAGCCCGCCGCCGAACACGTTGACGCCGCCCGGCTTCTTGCCGACCATGAAATCATTCACGGTGCCGTACTGGGCGTGGTCGCCGCCGTACACGACGTCGGTATTGACCGGATTGCTCTCCTGCAGGCCGAAGAGGCTGCCGCCCGGCTGCACCGCGCTGAACAGATTGGCGGTCGAGAGCGCGAAGACGTCGCGGCTGAAGTCGTTCGCGGTGTTGGCCTTCTGGGCCGAGATGGCCCGGCTGCCGAGCCACGCATCGGATACGCCGGTGCCGCTGTGGACCACGGCGACGACGACGCCGGCGCGGTCGACCACGGTGGCCCACATAGGAAAGTCCAGGCCGCCGTTGGTGCTGGACACCCCGGTGTTGAGGGCGGTCTGCAGCTGGGCGGCCGTCACGATCGGGTCCGGGGTGAAGGTGGGGATCTCCGAGACCTCGGTGACCTTGTCGCCGCAGCCGGCGAGCGCGGCCACGGCGGCCGCCGTGAAGGCCACCCGGGTAGTCCAGCGTAGGGTTCTGAGGTTAGGCATATGGCACCTCCGTTGGAGAAAGGCCGAGCGGAACAGCGGCGGACAACGAAACGCCGAGACACCTTCGGCTACTCGGCGATCCTAGGGCCCCTCATGGCGCCTTGAGTCCGGCGTCGCGGAGGAGGTCGGGGAACCGTGCCTTGCGACCCCGGCTGCACTGGGTGTGCCTTGGTCGTGAAGAGTTCGGAGATCGGGCTATCCTATGGCTCAATCGGTCCATCGTCAAGGCGAGGATCTCAGTCGGGCAGCCCACAGATGGTGCCAGCCCCGGTATTCCTCGACATAGTATGCGGGTTACATTCCCGAACTTCCGGATTGTAGGTTCGATTCCTACGCGGCGCATTTTCACCTGACTTCCTGCCACGATTACAAAAGGGGCCACGCCATACGCGCGGCCTTTTTGTTGCCTATGGTTGTCTCCGGAGTGTCCACCGGAGGCGAGCAATCGCTAGCCCTGGATCCAAGGGCCTGGTCCAACCCAACATTCTCGTGAATTGGGATTGTCTTCTCGACTGGTAGCCAAACGCTCGCGCGGAAAGGGGTAGCAAACTCTGACATTTGAGTGAGTGAAGTACAGCAAAGTCCGGCATGAAAGCCATCAAACTCCAGCATCGGGTGACACGAACTCGCGTAAATGGCTGCAAGTTGCTGGAATTCGGGTGGTTCCAGTGGCTCCTCTGGATCAGGAGAGTCCTGGTTCGAGCCCAGGAGGGGCAACTGAAGTACCTGAAGCACTTACGGCGTTCGGAGATCCCGAGCGCCGTTGTGCTGTCGGACCACTTTCGCGTACCTAGTCTCTCATTTTCGCTTGGAAGGCCGCCGCCCCCACGAGCCCGAGTGCCGGGATGCCGGCGTTCAAGATCCGCTCCCGCATCTCCTTCATGAGATGGACCCGCATTGCTTCTCCGCCCATGTACTTCTCGACTTCAGCGGCATATCGAGCCAACGGAAGATGCGCTCGACCGCCTTCGGTACGGCGTGGCCGTAGGTGATGTTCGCGGCCTCCTCGGCGAGATTCGCCCGATCCATCCGGTTCTCTGGCGTCACCCAGGCGAAGTAGCTCTTGCCCTCCTTGGCCGCCTGGATCAGCGAGCCGCCGGTCGAGAGTTGCGCCCACCGCTCGGTATCCGCGAAGGGTACGTGAGCCGGCGCGGACCCACTGAGCCGCTGCGCGAAGTTTTTATGGCTCGGCCTTCCCAAACTTGCTCAGCCCGCCGCTGCTGGTCCGCTCGCCGAAGCAGAGATACATTAAGGCCTACTTCTCACAAGCCGAGCTGTTTGACGGACCTTCGCACGCAGCTGCAGACGGCCCTCGCCCCATCGTACACCCTCGAGCGCGAGCTCGGGCGCGGCGGCATGGCTACCGTTTTCCTCGCTCAGGACCTGCGGCACGACCGACCTGTCGCGCTCAAGGTGCTGCACCCCGATCTCGCTCGCGCGCTTGGCCCCGAACGCTTCCAGCGCGAAATCAAGCTCGCGGCCCGCCTCCAGCATCCGCACATCCTTACCGTCCACGACTCAGGCGAGGCCGCCGGCCAACTTTGGTTCACCATGCCGTTCGTCGAGGGCGAGTCGCTGCGGGACCGGTTGCGGCGAGAGCGGCAGCTGCCCGTCGATGCGGCGCTCCGGATCGCCACCGAGGCGGCCCGAGCACTCGAGTACGCCCATCGTCACGGCGTAATTCACCGCGATATCAAACCCGAGAACCTGCTGCTCACCACCGACGGCTCCACCCTGGTGGCGGATTTCGGCATCGCGCGAGCCCTTGCGGGTGCCGATGATCGCCTGACCGAGACTGGCCTGGCGGTAGGCACGCCGGCCTACATGAGCCCCGAGCAAGCGGCGGGCGACAAGGCACTCGACGCCCGCACCGACATCTACTCGCTTGGCGCCGTGCTGTACGAGATGCTGGCGGGTGAGCCGCCGTTCACGGGTCCCACGGCGCAGGCGATCATCGCTAAGCGCTTCAGCGGCGAGGTGCCGCGGGTGCGGCAGGCGCGGCCGAGCGTGTCGGAGCAGCTAGAGGCAGCGGTATCCCGCGCGCTCGCACCAGTGGTTGCGGACCGATTCAGTTCGGCGGAGGAGTTCGCACGGGCGCTAACCTCCGTCACGGTGACGAGTGGTTCGGTTGCGCCGGCATTCGTGTCGAGTTCCAGATCCGCAGCCTCCGAGCCCGAACAGCGGACGATACTCCAACCCACCCGGTTGGCGCCGCGACGCGTGCCGCTCGCCGCGTTTACCCTCGCGCTCGGTTTTCTCGTGGGCCTGGGGGTGTTGTTCGCCTGGCGACGTTCGCACAGCCCGGCGGAGGAAGGCACCGGGCCCAAGCGGCTGGCGGTGCTCCCATTCGAGAACCTGGGCGACTCGGCGGACGCCTACTTCGCCGACGGGATCACGGACGAAGTCCGAGGCAAGCTCTCGCAGGTGTCGGGCCTCGCGGTGATTGCACGGGCCAGCTCCAACGAGTACCGCAGGACCACCAAGGCGAGCCAGGTGATCGCCCGTGAGCTTGGGGCTGATTACCTACTCACAGCCACCGTGCGGTGGGAGAAGGCGGCCGGCCGCCCGAGCCG
>JACCRS010000061.1 GCA_013813435.1 Gemmatimonadales bacterium | reverse complement strand
CTATACCGCCGTACCGCCCTACCGCCGTACCGCCCGCCTGGGAGAATCCAGTGCTGCTTACCACTGCTGCCAAGGGTGAGGGAATCCCGGATCTGGTGGCGGCCCTCGACCGGCATCACGAGCATCTCACCAGCTCGGGCGAGCTGGAGCTGCGGCGCCGCCGCCGGCTATCCGACCGCACCCGCGAAGTGGTGGACCGCGCCACGCGGAAGTGGATCTGGGAGGAGACCCGCGCCGAGCAGCTTATCGGCGATCGCCTGGACCAGGTGGTTGCGGGGGCGCTGAGCCCGTACGAAGTGGCGGCGGAAGTTCTCGACGGCCTAAGACAAGGTGCACGCATATGACGGCACGCCGTACCGACAGAAACGCCGACTCGGCCAAGCTTACCGAGCAGGAACGCGAGCTGGCCCAGCTCCGAGCCGAGGTCACAGCGTGGCGGGCCAAGGCGGCGGCGCTGCCGCTCCGGCCCGATGCCAACATCACTTCGGTTTCCGGTGGCGGAGTCGAGCCGGCTTACACCCCGCTCGACCTCTCGCCCGACGTGATAGGGGCAACCGGGCTGCCGGGACAGTTTCCCTATACCCGCGGCATCCACCCCACGATGTACCGGGGGCGGCTCTGGACCATGCGGCAGTTCGCCGGCTTCGGAACCGCCGACGACACCAACCAGCGCTACAAGTTCCTGCTGGAGCGGGGCCAGACCGGCCTCTCCGTGGCCTTCGACTTTCCCACCCTCATGGGCTACGACTCCGACCATCCCCGCTCCGAGGGCGAGGTGGGCAAGTGCGGCGTCGCCATCTCCAGCCTGGCCGACATGGAGACGTTGTTCGACGGTATCCCGCTGGACAAAGTCTCCACCTCGATGACTATCAACGGTCCTGCTGCGATGCTGTTCTGCTTCTATGTTGCGGCGGCAGAGCGCCAGGGGGTGGACATCGCCGAGCTGCAGGGCACCATCCAGAACGACATCCTGAAAGAGTACATGGCGCAGCACGCCTGGATCTTCCCGGCGGAGCCTGCGCTCAAGGTCATCGTGGACCTGTTCGAGTGGGCCGCCGAGCACACCCCCAAGTGGAATACCATTTCCATCTCGGGGTATCACATCCGCGAGGCGGGGGCCACCGCGGCTCAGGAGCTGGCCTTTACCCTGGCCAACGGCTTCTGCTACGTGGAACATGGAGTGGCCCGGGGGCTTCCGGTCGACAGCTTCGGCCCCCGGCTCTCCTTTTTCTGGGATATTCATAACGACTTCTTCGAGGAGATTGCCAAACTGCGCGCGGCGCGGCGCATCTGGGCCCGCCATCTGCGCGAGCGCTACGGCGCCCGGGATCCCCGCAGCTGGAAGATGCGCTTCCACTGCCAGACCGCGGGTGTCACTCTCACCGCGCAGCAGCCGCACAACAACGTGGTGCGGGTGGCCTATCAGGCGCTGGCCGCGGTGCTGGGGGGTACCCAGTCGCTGCACACCAACGCCCTCGATGAGACACTGGCCCTGCCCACCGAGGAATCGGTCCGCATCGCGCTCCGCACTCAGCAGATTCTGGCCTACGAGACCGGCGTGCCCAACGTGGCCGATCCCCTGGGCGGATCGTACTACCTGGAGGCGCTGACCGACGGGATGGAGCGTGAAGCCGAAGGGCTGTTCGCCGAGATCGAGGCCCAGGGCGGCGTGGTGCAGGCGATCGAATCCGGCTGGTTCCAGCGGCAGATCGCCCATTCCTCGATGCGCTTTCAGGCGGAGATGGAGCAGGGGCGGCGCACCATCGTGGGAGTGAACGACTTCGTGGAAGAGGCGGAAGGCCCGGTAAACATCTTGAAAGTCGGCGATGCGGCTGAGCGCACTCAGCGCCAGCGCATGGCCAACCTCCGGGCTCGGCGCGACGATGCTCTCGTGACCGAAAGGCTGGAGGCACTCGGCCGTGCCGCTGCAAACAATGTGAACATCATACCTGCCATGCTGGACTGCGCGCGTGCCTACTGCACGCTGTTCGAGATCCGGCATGTGCTCGAGGAAATTTATGGGAGTTATCGCGAGCCGGTCTTCTTCTAGAGGACGGGAAGGGCGGGAAGGACGGAAAGGGGCTGCCTTGAGCGATGCAAAGGGGCGGCAAACGCGGGGAGCCTTGAATGGGCGTTCGCCGCTGGCCGACATACAGGAACGGCTTACCGAGGTTCGGCCGGGGAAGCACCGGGTAGTTACCTGCTACCTGAAGCTGGAGCCGCGCGACCGGTCTCGAGGTAAATACCTGATCAAGGTCAAGAACCGGGTCAAGTCCGTGCTCCAGGCTCTACCGCGGCTGGGACTCGCCAGGGAGACTGCCGACGCCGTGGCCCGCGACCTGAACCGGGTTCAGGAGTTTCTGCGCAACCCGGGCAACCTGCCTCACACCCAGGGTCTGGCGATCTTTGCCTGCGAAGGCATCGGTCTGTTCGAGACCGTGCCCCTCCCGGTGGTGCATCGCTCCCGGCTGTCGGTGGATGCCAGTCCTCTGGTGCGCGAGCTGGCGTCGGTGGAGGAGGAGTTCGGCCGCCTGTTGACTGTGGTGCTCGACCGCAGCCGGGCCCGGTTCTTCGAGGTCACGGCATACGAGACTCACGAGCTGGCGGGGCTGCGTTCGGAGACCACCCGGGGAAAGCGGTTCCACGCCGATCATGACGGGAGCAGCGGCTGGGGGGAGCACACCTACAACAACCGGATCCGGCAGGAGAAGCAGCGGCACTACGAAGCAATAGCCCGGGAGCTGTTCGGTATGGACCGGCGCCACCCGGCCCACGGAATCGTGCTGGCAGGAGCTGATGCGGGCGCGGTCGAGCCGTTCCTGCACTCCTATCTCACGGAGCGCCTGATCGGCACCGCACGACTCAACCCCAAGGAAGCCACCCCGGCCTCGGTCCACTCCGCTACCTTGGCGGTGCGCGAGGGTTATGAGCGGGCCTCGGAGCGGGCAATGGTGCACGAGATGCTGGAAGGAATCGGGACCGGCTGGGGGATCAATGGTTTGGCTCCTACGCTGAAAGCACTGGCGCGGGGACAGGTGCGCTCGCTGCTGGTGAACTCGGACGCGGACCAGCCCGGCTTCCGCTGTGGTGATTCCAGCCGGCTGGCTCTTACCGAGCGGGAATGTCGGGGCGAGGGCGATCCGGTTCCGGTGCTCAACATCGTAGACGATGCCATCGAGGAGGCGCTGCGGCAGGGCGTAGACGTGAACGTGGTTTACGAGCCGGAGGCTCGCGACGCCATCGAGGGCCTGAGCGCGCTGCTGCGCTTTCGTTGATCCTTCGCTTGAGCTCAGGACATGCCCTCCGAGCCGTCCTCTTCGATGCCGGGAACACGCTGGTTTTCCTGGACTACTACCGAATGGCTGAAGGAGTAGGCAGCGCACTGGCTCTTCCGCTGACCGGCCAGCGACTCGCCGCCGGTGCTGCCGAGGCCGCCGTCGCCATGGAGCGCTCGGCCTCGAGCGACCAGGAGCGCGCGACCGCTTACATGGAAGCGCTGTTCCGGCTCGGTGGGGTACCGGCGGAGCGTATGGGTGAAGTGCGCGACTGCCTGCGCCGGATGCACAGCGAACGCCACCTCTGGTGCTTGGTGCAGGATGGCACTCACGCATCGCTGGGCCGGCTCAAGGCGGCAGGACTTCGGCTCGGCATCGTGTCGAACAGCGACGGCCGGGTGGAGCAGGCACTCTCCGCCGCCGGACTGCGCCAGTATTTCGACGTGGTTATCGATTCGAGCCTGGTCGGGATGGAAAAACCCGATCCCGCGATCTTCCGGGCGGCGCTCGATGCCCTCGGTGTTGCCCCGGAGGAAGCGCTCTACGTCGGCGACCTCTACGAAGTGGACGTTGTCGGGGCCCGGGCCGCAGGCATCGAAGCAGTACTGCTAGCTCCGGCGGGCTCCGACACCGGCCGAGGGTGCCGCACCGCGCCATCGATCCACGAATTGGTGAACGACCTCTTGCCAGGAAAAACCGGATGACACCAGCCGGCAGTCCGTCCCGGAACCCGCGGCCCATCCGCGTGCTGGTGGCCAAGCCCGGTCTGGACGGGCACGACCGCGGCGCCAAGGTGGTGGCGGCCGCCCTGCGAGATGCCGGCATGGAGGTGGTCTATACCGGCCTGCACCAAACCCCCGAGATGATCGCAACGGCCGCGGTCCAGGAGGACGTGGATGTGGTTGGCTTGTCAATACTTTCAGGCGCACACATGACCTTATTCCCGAGGGTCCGCCAACTGCTGGAGCAGATGGGCCGTCCGGACACGCTGGTCACCGGCGGCGGAATCATCCCGCCGGAGGATATGACGGCGCTTCAGCAGCAGGGAGTCGGCAAGCTCTTCGGCCCCGGAACCCCTACCTCCGACCTCATCGAATACATCGAGCAGTGGGCCGCCTCGCACCTGGAGTCATGAGCCCATCAGGTAGCCGCCTCCGGGCGCTCACCGACGAGTACCAGCAGCTTGCCGCTAAACTGCGGCAGGGCGGAGGGGCTGCGCGCGTCGCCAAGATGCACGAGCAGGGCAAGCTGTCACCGCGCGAGCGGGTACAGCAGCTGCTCGATCCGGGCACCTCCTGGTTGGAGCTGGGCCTGCTGGTGGCCTACGACCAGTACGACGGTCAGGCACCGGGCGCCGGCGTGATCACCGGGCTCGGCGTGGTGGAAGGGCGCGAGGTAGTGGTCGTCGCCAACGACGCCACGGTCAAGGCAGGCTCCTGGTGGCCGGAGACGATACGCAAGATTCTTAGGGCCCAGGAAGTGGCCATGCGCCAGAGAATCCCGATCGTCTATCTGGTCGACAGTGCCGGGGTCAATCTGCCCTATCAGGGCGGCGTGTTTCCGGGGCAGTATGGCGCGGCCCGCATCTTCTACTACAACTCGATCATGCGGCGCTATCTGCACGTGCCTCAGATCAGCGCGGTGATGGGGAGCTGCATCGCGGGCGGGGCATATCTCCCCGCGCTCTCGGATGTGATCTTCATGGTGGAGGGGACCAGCTTCATGGGACTGGGCGGTCCCAACCTGGTCAAAGGCGCCACCGGGCAGACGATCGACTCCGAGACACTGGGCGGGGCCCGGACCCACACCGAGCGGAGCGCGGTGGCACACTACCGCGCCGCCAATGACAAGGAGTGTCTCGCCCGTATCCGTGAGTACATAGGCCGGCTTCCTCTCACTCAGGGTTTGACCCATCGGGTTCAGCCCGTCCGCCCGTCCGCCCGTCCGCCCGCTGACCTCTACGACCTTCTTCCGCAGGATCACCGCCTCTCATACGACATGCGACAGGTGCTCGCCTGTATCCTCGACGCCGGCGCGTTGGACGAGTTCCAGCCGGACGTCGCCCGGGAGATGCTGTGCGGGCACGCGCATATCGAGGGACGGCCGGTTGCGCTTATCGCCAATCAGCGGGGCGTGATCAAGGGCCAGTCCGGCGAGCGTCCCCGCTTCGGCGGCATCGTGTACACCGGGAGTGCCGAGAAAGTCGCATTCTTCATCGAGACGGCAAACCGGGAGCGGCTGCCCATTCTTTTCATACAGGATGTGAGTGGTTTCATGGTTGGACCCGAGGCGGAGCAGTCGGGAATCATCCGGGCCGGCGCCCGCTTTGTCGAAGCGATGGCGACGGCGGTGGTGCCCAAGATCGTGCTGACGGTCAACCACGCATCGGGGGCGGGTTACTACGCCATGGCGGGGCAGGGCTTCGATCCCGATTTCATTCTCTCCTGGCCTACCGGCCGCATGGGCGTGATGGAAGGCGAGTCGGCCGTCATGGCGGTCCACGGCGCCGAGCTGGAGAAGGCAAACCGGGAAGGCCGTGAGCCGTCGGCCGAGGTGAAGTCGTCCATGAGCGCCATGCGCTCGGGTTACGAGGAGCAGCTCGACGCGAAATACGCCGGGGCCCGCGGCTTCGTGGACGCAATCGTCACCCCGGAGGAGACCAGAGACCAGCTCGCCTTTACCCTCAGGATCTCGGCCAACTACCCCGGGCCGCATCTGGGGCCGTTCGTACTGCCGCCGCTCGACGCGGCAATCACCCGTTAGGAGCCGCATGGCTTCGCCGCGTCTGGCTCTCGCTGCGCTGGCGGTCGCGCTGGCTTGCGCTCCCAAGCAGCCGGAACCGGCACAGCCCGGTCCCCAGGCCGCGTTACCCAGACCCAACATCGATCCCGGCCGGCTCCCGCCGGAGCCGGATCCCTACGATTCCATTCAGCCGGTGCTGCCGCCGGAAGCGGCCTTTGGTCATGGCTGGATGCCGCTCGCGAGTACCGGTGTAAACGATTTTCTGCGGCTGCATCCTACCTACGATGGCCGCGGGGTCATAATCGCCATTCTAGACACCGGCATCGATCCCGGTGTTTCCGGGCTCAGTGTCACCTCTACCAACACGCCCAAGCTGCTCGATCTGCGGGATTTCTCGGAAGAGGGAGCAGTTCCATTGCAGCGGGTCACGCCCGCGAGAGACACGGTGGAAATCGCTGGAAGGAAGTTGGGCGGCTTCGGCCGGGTGGCCGCGCTCAACACCGGAGGGCCCTACTACGGTGGCATGATCGCGGAGCTCCCCCTGGGCCCACCGCCCGCGGCAGATCTGAACGGCAACGGAACCGTCGGGGACACCCTGCTCGTAGTGGTCACCCGCGCCAGCGATGGCTGGGTGCTCTTTGCCGATACCGATGGAGATCGCTCCCTGGCAGGCGAGCGTCCGGTGCACGACTACCTGGTGGCCCGGGAGACCTTCGCGTGGGCCAGGCGGGGACGGAAGCCGAGGATAACGTTGGCGGCCAACTTCGCGGCCGGAGCAGGTGAGCCGGAGCTGGATCTGCTGTTCGATACCTCCGGCCACGGCTCACATGTGGCTGGTATCGCGGCGGGGAACGATCTGTACGGCGTGGCGGGGTTCGACGGTGTGGCGCCGGGAGCGCAGCTGCTCGGTCTCAAGATCGCCAACAGCGCCCAGGGCAGCGTCACCACCACCGGCAGCATGATCCGCGCAGTGGACTACGCCATCCGATTCGCCGCTGCCCGGCAGCTTCCACTGGTACTGAACATGAGCTTCGGCGTCGGCAATGAGATGGAGGGTCAAGCTCGCATCGACGGGGCGATCGACTCTGTGCTCGCGGCGCATCCCGGCCTCGTCTTCGTCATAGCCGCCGGCAACGACGGACCCGGGCTCTCCACCGTCGGATTTCCCGGCTCGGCCGAACGCGCCATCAGTGTCGGTGCAACTATTCCGGGCACATTTATGCCGCCGGATCAAACCGGGGCCCGGCGGGACGATCAGCTGGCGTACTTCAGCTCGAGAGGCGGCGAGCTGGCCAAGCCGGAGATCGTCACGCCCGGCTTAGCCTACTCCGCAGTACCCCGCTGGTACACCGGACAGGAGATAGCTCAGGGCACCAGCATGGCGGCGCCACATGCGGCGGGACTCGCGGCGCTCCTGGTGTCCGGTTCCAGCCAGGAGAAGCGGCCCATCATGGCGCGGGCGATCAAACAGGCATTGATGGTGACAGCCCGCCCGCTCGAAGGTGGCACTTTCGTGGACCAGGGTACCGGACTTCCCGACGTGGAACGGGCGTACCGGTGGCTCGTTGGGGATCGCTCGGTGCCGGAGATCATGGTGCGCGCCGTGGGAGATCGGGAAGGCGTCACCGCGGGCTTCACTGAGGTCGTGTCCGGCGCCAGCAGCGAAGCGGTTCAGCAGTTCGAGCTGCTGCGGCCGGCGTCGGCGGCTCAGGCAGTCTATAGCCTGCGAAGCGATTCACCCTGGCTGACCGCTCCCCCGCGGGTGACGCTTACCGGGACCCGGACAGCCGTGCCGCTGCGTTACAACATCGCCGCTTTGAAGCCACCCGGGGCATATATCGGGACGGTCACCGGGTGGGGATCTGACTCGCTGGCCGGCCCAGCGTTCAGGATGGTACACACCGTTGTGGTCCCAGCTTCAATCGCAACGGGCACGCGAGATCTGAGATCCGGTGTTTCGGTGCTGCCCGGCACAACGTTGCGCACGTTCTTCCGTTCCGACAGCGCCCGGCCGTTCGAGGTGCGAGTGTCGGGTGGTGCGGCCCAGAAAGGACTCGCATTCCTGCACGAGCCCGACGGCATGCCCTTTCGGGATGAGAGTCCGCGGCCGCTGGGAGGCCGGCAGGGTGCTGCCGTCTATCGGGTGGACGGACGAGACGCGGTGGCGGGAACCTATGAGGTGGTGGCAACGGCAGTGGCGCCCACCCCGGCAGCGCTGAACGCCGATGTACGGCTCACCCACTCACCCTTTCGCCTGCAACTGAGCCGCAAGGGAAACGAAGCGGTAGGCACGCTGGCCAATGTGACGAGCGGTCCTGCCACGGCCGAAGTGACCATGCTCCTGGCCGGGGGAGAGCGGGTGGAGACGGTGGTTGCCCGGGGCTCTGCCGTCCGCCGGATTCCGTTCGTCGCCCCGGCGTGGGCCAGAACCGTCGTGGTGGACATCACGATGGATCGAGGGCAGTGGGGCCGGTTCACCGATTTCGGTGTGACCCTGTTCGACTCGGCCGGCCGGCAGATCGAGAAGCAGCCCCTTAACTACGCCTTCGGACGGCTTCAGGCCGCTCTTCCCGAAGGACATAAAAGCATGCCGGTCGAACTGGCGCTGTTCCCGGGGTTCGCCGACCGGGTGAGCGATGAGCCCTGGACTCTCCGCGCATCCATCCGGCTCTACCCCGATTCCGCAGTTTCCCTGGCGCCCGCCTCCTCCGCACCGGCACCAGTCACCATTGCGCCTGGCCGCGAGCTTTCCCGGAGCTTTCCGCTTCCAGATAGTCCCTGGCCGCTGGGAGACGGGTTCTTTCCATTCGGTGTTCTGGTGGCGCGAGTCGCCGACCGTAGCTGGACCCGAGAAGGCGGCCTTCCGCTGCCGAATCCGGCGATCATGCGATGACTCGAAACAAGGTGCGGGTGGCCGCGGGACAAGGTTTCTGGGGCGACTGGCTGGAGGCCCCGGTTCGCCAGGTGCGCGGCGGGCCCATCGACTACCTGATGATGGACTACCTCGCCGAGGTCACTATGTCCATCATGCAGAAACAGAAATCGCGCGATCCGAGGGCGGGATATGCTCGCGACTTCATTCCGCTGATGGAGCGGATTCTGCCCGACATCGTGGAGAAAGGAATCAAAGTCACATCGAACGCAGGTGGGGTTAACCCCCGCGGCTGCTCCGAAGCGGTGCTGGATGTCGCCCGGCGGCTGGGGCTATCAGGCAAGGTGCACGTGGGCCTGGTCACGGGCGACGATCTGCTCGACCGGCTGGATCAGCTGATCGCAGCCGGACACCCGCTCAGTAACATGGAGACCGGCCGCCCGCTGGCGGAAATACGGAGCCAGGTGCTCTCCGCCAACGCGTACCTGGGCATGGGGCCCATTGTCGAGGCGCTCCGCGGCGGGGCCAACGTGGTGGTCACCGGCCGAGTGACCGACACCGGGCTCACGCTGGGCCCGATCTTTCACGAGTTCGGCTGGCCGACCGACGACTGGGACAAGGTGGCGGCGGGTACGGTGGCGGGACACATCATCGAGTGCGGGGCCCAGTGCTCCGGCGGCAACATGCTGAAGGATTGGCGCTCGGTGAAGGGAATGGGCAATCCCGGCTTTCCCATTGTCGAGGCCGCGCCCGACGGCAGCTTCGTGGTGACCAAGCATCCGGGCACCGGAGGCGTGGTGTCGGTCGCCTCGGTGAGTGAACAGCTGGTCTATGAAATGGGCGACCCCCGCGAATATATCACACCCGACGGAGTGGCCGACTTCACCACAATTCAGCTGGAACAGGCGGGACCAAACCGGGTCCGCGTAGCCGGCATCCGCGGCGGCCCGCGGACCCCGATGCTGAAGGTGTCGGTGGCCTATTTCTATGGCTACAAGGCCGTGGGTACGCTGGTCTACTCCTGGCCCGACGCGTTCGAGAAAGCGCAAGCCGCCGACCGCATACTGCGTGAGCGTCTGAAAGATCTGGGACTCGAGTTCGAGCAGATCCTCACGGAGTTTGTGGGTGTCAATGCCACGCATGGGGCGCTCAGCGGGCCGCCGGATCCGGATGTGCCGGAGGTGCAGCTTCGGGTGGGGGTTCGGGCGCGCGACCGGGCGCCGGTGGAGCGGTTCAGCCGGGAGATAGCCCCGCTGGTGTTGACCGGGCCGCCGAGCGTCACGGGCTTCGCCGGAGGGCGGCCGGCGGTGGAGGAGGTCGTGGCCTATTGGCCAGCGCTCATCGATCGGAAACAAGTCGAGCTGGGTGTCAAGGTTGAGATTCTTACAGCGTAGCTTCGAGGCAGTGTGGCGCGGTGCGAGCCTCGCCTTCGGACAAAAGAACGCAGTCCTTCGGCGAGGTCTCCGCACCGCTTTAGTTATGCTTTGATTCGAGACCGGTTGGTTCTGCGTAGGCACTGCGTTCTTTTGTGCCGGAGCAGAACCACCGGACACGCGGCAGACATCGGAATCCAGCTAAGGAATCATCTTTCGGGTGCGGACCTCGTCGCCCAACCGCTCCAGAAACGCGCTAGCAGTCATCACCTCTTGCTTCTTCCCCGCCCCACGGACCCTGAGCGCCAGGCTGTCCGAATCGGCTTCGCGCTGCCCGATAACCGCCATATAGGGCACCTTCTGCACTTCGCCCTCGCGAATCCGGTAATTCAGGGTTTCGCTGCTGTCGTCCACCTGAACCCGGAAGCCAGACTGCTTCAGCCGTGCGGCCACCTTGCGGGCAGCATCGGCCTGCGCATCCGAGATTGGAATCACCCTGACTTGCTCGGGTGCAAGCCAAACCGGGAACGCACCGGCGAAATGCTCGATGAGGTTGCCGGTGAACCGCTCCAGCGTACCGTAGATTGCCCGGTGAATCATGGCCGGCCGGTGGGGCTTGTTGTCAGGGCCGGTGTATTCGAGCTCCAACCGATCCGGAAGATTGAAGTCGAGCTGAATCGTGGGACCCTGCCACAGGCGGCCGATGGAATCCCGAAACTTGATGTCGATCTTGGGGCCGTAGAACGCGCCACCGCCCTCGTCGACGCGATACTTGATTCCCTTCCGATCCAGCGCTCGCATGAGTGTGCTCTCGGCCCGGTCCCAGATCTCGTCGTCGCCCAGACGCTCGGTCGGCCGGGTGGAGACTTCGAAGTCGAGCTCGAACCCGAACGTCTCGCGCACCAGCCGGTCAACCTGATCGAGACAGAGGAAGATCTCATCCTCGACCTGATCCGGGGTGCAGAAGATGTGTGCGTCATCCATCGAGAGTCCGCGCACGCGCAGCAACCCATGCAGTACGCCGGAGCGCTCGTTGCGATACACATTCGCCACTTCCGAGAGCCGGACCGGAAGATCGCGGTAGCTCCGCTGCTGGCTCTTGTAAATCAGCGCGTGCATCGGACAGTTCATCGGCTTGACCCGATACCGAATGTCCTCCGCTTCCTCGTGGCCCGCCGCCATCGGAGGGTATTGGTTGGCCTCGTACAGCGGCAGATGGCCGGAGATCTTGAACAGCTCCTCGCGGGTGATGTTGGGCGTATACACCAGGTCATAGCCGCTGCGGATGTTGTCGTCCTCGACGGCGCGCGTCAGCAGCCATTTGACCATCGCCCCCTTGGGGTGCCAGAACACCAGCCCGGGGCCGACCAGTTCCTGGATCGAGAACAGGTCGAGCTGTTTGCCCAGGACGCGATGATCACGCTTGCGCGCCTCCTCCAGGCGGTGGAGGTAAGCGTCGAGGTCTTCCTTCTTGAACCAGGCTGTCCCATAGATCCGCTGAAGCATCTGGCGCTTTTCATCGCCCCTCCAGTAGGCTCCGGCCGCATGCAGCAGCTTGAAGTGCTTGAGCCGGCCGGTCCGGGGGATGTGGGGCCCCCGGCAGAGATCGACGAACGGGCCGTCGGTGTAGACCGTGATGGTTTCGTGCTCGCTGAGTTCCTCGATCCGCTCCAGCTTCAGCGGATCGTCGGCGAACCTCCTTCGTGCCTCTGCCCGGTCAACGACTTCGCGCACAAAGGGGAAATCCCGGCTGGCCACTTCTGCCATCTTGGCTTCCAGTCGCTCCAGGTCGTCAGGAGTGAACGGGCGATCCACCTGAAAATCGTAGTAGAACCCGTCCTCGATCGGGGGACCGAAGCCGATCCCGGCGCTGGGGAACAGCTCGCGCACGGCGGTGGCGAGAATGTGGGCCGAGGAATGGCGCAGGAGCTCGAGCGCTTCGGGATCGCGATCGGTGAGAATCGCGAGCGA
>JACCRS010000051.1 GCA_013813435.1 Gemmatimonadales bacterium | reverse complement strand
GGGACCGCGGGGCAGCGGGGCTGGGCGGGCCGCGGGGCCGCGGGGCCGCGGGGCAGGAACCTGTGCACGAGGTGCTCGCTGTACTCGCAGCGGCTCGTCGTTGCCGTGAACATTCCGCGAGGTTCGGAAGTCAGTTCTGCCCCGCTGCCCCGCTGCCCCGCGGCCCCGCTGCCCCACCGTCGACCGGCTCTCGAGTGCTCGGCGCAATGCGTCGGCGCTGGCCCAGCGGTTTTCGGGATCCTTCTCCAGGCATCGAGTTACCGCGGCGGCAAGGTCGTCCGGTGTTTCCGGTCTTTTCGTGCGCAGATCCGGCGCGGGCTCAGTGATCTGCTTCATCAGGATCCCCGCCACCGACGGGGCGTTGAACGGCAGCGCTCCGGTGAGCATCTGGTAGGTGACCACTCCCAGGCTGTAGAGATCGGATCGTCCGTCGATGTCGCGCTCACCGGCGGCCTGCTCCGGGCTCATGAAGGCTGGCGTTCCGATGGCCACTCCGATGCCGGTGAGCGTGGCCCCCGAGGTGGCCGACAAAGCCTTGGCGATGCCGAAGTCCGTGACCATTACCCGGCCGCGAGTGCCCTCAAGAAGGATGTTGTCGGGCTTGATGTCGCGGTGGATGACGGAAAGCGCGTGGGCGGCGCTGAGCGCGTCGGCCGTTTCCATCATTATCCGCCGAGCTTCCTCTACCGGCAGGTGGCCCCGCCGGCGAATACGGGCCGCCACCGATTCGCCATCCACGTAACCCATGACGAAGTAGACCAGACCCTGTCCCTCGCCGACGCTGTGTATTGGAACGATGTGAGGGTGCGAAAGGCGCGCCGCGGTCTGCGCCTCGCGGGAAAACCGCTCGCGGATGTCCTGCTGAAAGGCGAGCTCGGGAGGAAGAACCTTTATGGCCACGCGACGCTGGAGCCGCTCGTCGCGGGCCCGGTACACCACACCCATACCCCCGCGGCCGACCTCGCCCTCGATCGTGTAGGCGTCTCCAAGGGCATCGGCAAGGCGGGCGGCGAGAGGCCTGTCGGGCATGGCAACAATCTGTAGGCAACGAGGGGGCGAGGGAAGGTTCGGGCCAATTTGGCAGGGGACTGGGTTGGCCGCCGCGACAAAAAAACTCTGCACCCTCTGACAGATGCCAGGAGGGAACTCTGACGCTGCTCGGGTGGTTCAGGTAGAGCATCAAACCGGATATTGGTTTCGATTAGATCAGAGCCGACCTGGCACGGTCGGTGCTAACAGTGCCCTGCAACTTGGTGGGACTGTCATTTCGCCCCGTATGGGGGCTTTGTAAGGAGTACCCTGAATGTCTGAACGCTTGACCTTACCCGTCCTTCCCCTGAGGGAGGTCGTCCTGTTTCCCGGTGTGACTGCGCCTATCGGCGCCGGCCGGCCTGCCACGCTGCGCGCCATCGAAGCGGCGCTGGCGGGTCCCGAGCGACTGGTCTTCGCGGTCTCGCAGCGACAGAACGTCGAGAGCGTAAACTCCGACGTGCTCTATACCATCGGGACCATCGCCCGCATTGGACAGCTTCAACGCGGGCTCTCCGGCATGCAGCTGCTGCTCCACGGTGAGCGGCGCGGCATAGCCATCCACTACACCGAAAAAGATGGATACCTCCAGGCCATCGTCCGCGAGGCCGAGGAGATGCTCGCGCTCGACGTGGAAGATCCTGCCTTCGTGGCTCTGCACCGTGAGGCGCGCGCTCGCGCGGCGGAGCTGGGCCAGAAGTCGGGGCTACCCGACGATGTGGTCCAGCAGGTCCTGGCGGGTGTGAACGAGCCGGGCAAATTCGCCGACCTGGTTGCCGGCTACATCGACATCACTCCGCCTCAGCGGCAGATGCTGCTGGAGACCCTGGGCGTGGAGGAGCGGCTTCGCCGGGTGCTGGTGCACGTGCAGCGCCAGATTGGCGTGGTCGACGCACAGGAAGACATAAAGTCGCAGGTCCAGGAAGAGCTGGGCGAGCGGCAGCGGGAGATGTTCCTGCGGGAGCAGATGAAGACCATCCAGCGGGAACTGGGCGAAGGCGACGAGCGCGACGACCTCCAGGAGCTGAAGGAAACGCTGGCGGCGCTCGATCTGCCGCCCGAGGCGCGGAAAGAAGTCGACCGTGAGTTTGCCCGCCTGAGCCGAATCGGCCGCGAGTCCATGGAATCGCAGGTGATCCGTACCTTCCTGGAGAACATCGCCGAGCTTCCGTGGAACGAGCGAAGCAAGGAGCACCTGGAGCTTCCCCAGGCTCAGTTCATCCTCGACGAGGATCACTACGCCCTGGGCGACGTCAAGGACCGGGTGCTGGAGTTCCTGGCCGTGCGGCAGCTGCGGCTTCAGATGGAAGGCGGGAAGGAGGGAAGGAGGGAAGGGGTGAACGACGGCGCCAGCGAAGGAGAGAAGGCCCAGGAGGTGGCGGCGGGTGAATCCACTGATGTGCCTCAAGCCACCGCGACGGTTCCGGCGCCCAACGCTCCGGTCCGGGGCAACGAGGACGACCGCACCGCCAGGGGGCCGATCCTGCTTTTCGTGGGACCGCCGGGCGTGGGCAAGACCTCGGTGGCCAAGTCGATCGCGCGGGCCATGGGCCGGAAGTACGTCCGCATCTCTCTCGGCGGAGCGCGCGATGAGGCGGACATCCGGGGCCACCGCCGCACCTACGTAGGAGCCATGCCCGGCCGCATCATCCAGGGCATGAAACAGGCAGGCACGAAGAACCCGGTCTTCCTGCTGGACGAAGTGGACAAGCTCGGCGTCTCGTTCCAGGGAGATCCGGCCAGCGCCCTGCTGGAGGTGCTCGATCCGGCCCAGAACGACACCTTCGTGGACCACTACCTCGGCGTGCCGTTCGACCTGAGCGAAGTCCTGTTCATCGCCACGGCCAACTTCATTCAGAACATTCCAGGCCCCTTGCTGGACCGGATGGAAGTGGTCGAGTTCGCCGGCTACACCGAGCGGGAGAAGCAGGAGATCGCCCGGAAGTACCTTATCCCCCGCCAGTTCACCGAGAACGGGGTGAGCCCGGAGCAGCTAACCATCACCGATGGAGCGCTGTCCGAGGTGATAACCAGCTACACCCGTGAGTCGGGCGTGCGTCAGCTGGAGCGCGAGATCGGCCGGCTGGCCCGGAAGGTGGCCCGGAAGATCGCCGCCAACGAGGTGGAGAGCATCTCCATCGATCGCGAGATGGTTGACGACCTCCTCGGCCGGCCCAAGGTGCACCCCGAGAAGATGGCGCGGGAAGACGAGATCGGAGTCGCAACCGGGATGTACTACACGCCCACCGGGGGCGACATCATGTTCGTGGAAGCCTCTACCATGCGCGGGAAGGGTGAGCTGGTCCTTACCGGTCAGCTGGGCGACGTGATGAAGGAGTCCGCCCGCGCGGCCTGGACCTATGCCCGCTCTCACGCGGCAGCGCTCCAGATTCCCGACGAGATGTTCGACCGGGATATTCACATCCACGTCCCCGCGGGAGCGATCCCCAAGGACGGCCCCTCGGCCGGGGTAACGATGTCTTCGGCCGTGGTATCGGCCCTGTCGGGCCGGGCGGTGCGGCATGATATCGCGATGACCGGAGAGATAACCCTCCGCGGGCGCGTAATGCCGATCGGTGGAGTGAAGGAAAAGGTCCTGGGTGCGGTTCGAGCCGGGATCGCCAAGATCATTTTGCCGAAGGAGAATGAGCCGGATCTCGAGGATCTGCCCAAGGAAGTGCTCGACAAGATCGAGGTCTTTGTCGTGCAGGAGCTCGGCGAGGTGCTCGCCCTGACGCTGAGAGGCGCAACCTTCCGGGAAGGACGCCTGCTGTTTGGCGACGAGAAGAACCCCCGTGACGTGATTCCCCTGTCGAGCGGGTTCAGGCACTAAAAGGCGGGGAAGCGGGTAAGCGGGTAAGCGGTAAGCAGGGAAGCAGAAGCGGTGCGGGGGACAGATGTCATCCTGAGCGGAGCGAAGGATCTACTCGGTAGACTCCTCAGCTCGGGGTGACATTTTCGTCTTGTTGCCCGGCTGCCTTGCTGATTACCTCGACCGCCTTAACCAGACGTTCAATGATTGCCTCCAACTCAACCGTGCCTCCTTCCGGTGTATGGCCGGCGAGCCAGCGTTCGGCTTCGCGCGCAATAGCGCTCAGATGCGCGAATCCATAGGACCCGCCCGAGCCGGCCAGACGGTGGAGCCGGACTTTCAGCGAGTCGCCAGCTCCGGGATTTCCCGCACGCCATGCTGCTACCTCTGAGCGCAGTTCACCCAGCCGGGCGGGGAGGGAATCCAGGTATTCCAGTTGAAGCTCGCGAAAAGCTAGGTCGACCGGGTCGGTCACGGTGCTACCCGAAGACGTTCGAGCGCGAGCCGGGCCGCCGCTACGAAGGCCGGGGCTGAGCTCCAGTGACCCCGCACCTGGCTTCCCTGCCGGAATGCAAGCAGGGCGCTCGCGTCATCCACTACGCAGATAATCGGCATTCCCGGCCACCGATGGCCCGGGGAAACGGCTTCCACCGGCGCGAATCCGAGATCGACCGAGGAGGTTGAGTAAAGCTCGACCGGCAGCCCGGCCGACACCGGCCGCCGCAGCGCCGGTGCCAGTAACGGATACGCGTCGGCTGGGACCAGCAGAATTACCGATTGGGCGGCGCGCGCCACGTTGTGGGTGATAAGCTGGAGCACGGATCGCCCCGACTCGAGCTCTACCACGGTGGGCGTGCCAGGAAGCGAGATGGCTTCCAGATCGGTGCTCAGCCGTTCCAGGGCCAGGCCGTGATCGCTCGTGACCCGTGCTATCAGACTGGCCGGAGGCTCCGGCCGGTAATTGCGTGGCCGTCCGCCTTCCACCCGCGCCGCTCCCTTCGATACCAGACCCTCGAGCGCGCTATAGGCGTTGGCTCGTGCCAGCCCGGCCGCTCGGGCAATGCCGTAGCCGGTTCCGGGACCGTTGGTGAGGAGAACCTGGTAAATCAAACCTTCGGTGGGGGTAAAGCCGAAGTGGGTAAGATCGATGGGTGGCATGTAGTAGTATTATATACTACCAAACTCTACGCAACTTAATCAGCTATATGAGACATTCCAGCCCAAAGCTTTGCCGATCAGGGCAAGGCGAAAGGTGATATCTACTTCCCTCCCCGCGGTCGTCTTGGAGTCGCCATGGAGAGGATAATAGTGGTAGGTAATCTTGTTGCCCGCCTTGGGCAGCGAACGCAAATTTTTCGGGCTCCATACCCCGTCGTCATCGAGGTCCTTGAGTAGGCGTCCCAGGACCCGGGTTGCCACCGGTGCCCATTCCAGCGCACCCATACGCGCCATTAGCTCGATATAGTGCAGCGCCAAGGGCAGGTCTTTCGGCACTCCTTTGCCGTCCGCCTCGATGGGGTCGCCCAGTATCAGGTGCTGTGGTTTTACGGTCTTCTTTCCCACCTGAATAACGAATGCTTTTTTCGGAGCCGGTTCAGCCAGATAGCGGCCCAGACGCTCGGTAAAACCGGCGCGCTCGCGCTGGAGGTTAGGCATAGACGCCAGCATCGCGACAGAATACCAACTGGGCGCGTTCGCCTCGGGGTGCAGCACGATCTGCTGGCCCGATTTGAGGAAGGGCTTTTCCGCCAGCGGGCTGCGGAGGAACTGGGAGATTGCGCTGGCGATCTTATGGCCCGCGCCGCGGAGGCGGGGGTCTTCGGCGTATCCCGCCTCCGCCAATGCCGCCGAGGCAGCCTCCCTCATGATTCCTCTGGCCCACGCCTCGGCTTCGGGGTCGGCCTTAACTGCCTTCTGGAACTCGAAGAGGAGCGACGGGTCTTCGTCCCGCGATAGTAGCCGGAAAAGCGCGCGATCGGCCAGCTTGAATGGCCGGCCGACCCGGGGCCATTCGAGCTGTAGCAGGCGCCGGTACTGGGGGATCGTCCCCACGTCCTTCACTCCCTGAGCTACCGAGGTGGCTAGACCCAGCAGGTTTGCGCCCCAGATGCCGTTGTCCTTCTGTTTTTTCACGACCGCAAGGGCCGACTTGGACTCGGTGATAGCCAGGTGGGCGGCTTCGATCACTTCCGGAGAGGCGTAGCCTTCGGGGGCCAACTCGCGATACGTCCGGTATCGGATAGAGGGCCCGGCGTTCTCGAGCAGCCAGGTGAGCGGGATCCGGTGCTCTGTAGGAAGTTCCAGAATTGCTCCAGGAGGGTGGGAGATGGCCGGGCGGCGGAGAAGATAGGCGGTAAGGCGGTAGGGCGGTAGGGCGGTAAGAGCACCGCTGCTCATCCTAGTGGGTTGTACTATCCTGTGCCTTATACCGCCTTACCGCCTTCCCGCCCGCTTCTCCCCCGCCTCCCGAAACTCCGATGTCTTGTTCCACACCGGCTGGCTCGAGGCGTTGCCTACGGCAACCGCTGTACGGACGATGACTCGAAGCTGTTGCAAAGCGCCGTTGTAAGTGAACCAGGGAAGTATCTCGTCGCTCGGCTGGTGATAGCGCTTGGCGGTATACTCGCTCTTCCTTTCCTGGCCGTAGGTTGCCGGTTTCCCGAGGTACTTCTCGCCATTCTGAATCGATGTACCCGGGACACCGGCCCGGGCGAAGGGAAAGTGATCCGACCGAAAGTATGAACCGTGGAGTAGCGCGTCTCGGTTGACGCTGACTTGGAGACCCTCAGCGGCCGCGGCTCTATTGAAAACGGCACCCATTGAAGACTGGTCCAGGCCCAGAGCCGACACGTCCCGGGTCCGGCCATAAAGGTTCATGACGTCGAGGTTTAGAATGGCGGCTGTACGCCTCAGTGGCACGGTCGGCTTGGCCACCAGCGCCTGGGAGCCCAGAAGCCCCGACTCCTCCGCGGTAAAGCCCACGAAGATGATCGAACGACCGGTTCGCACTCCACTCCTGGCAAACGCCTCGGCAGCCGACAGCACGGCAGCGGTGCCGGATGCATTGTCTTCGGCTCCGTTGTAGATCGAGTCGCCGTCTACTGGTGTGCCGATGCCGAAATGATCGTAGTGGCCGGTGATCAGCACCGCCTCTTTCGCGAGGGGTCCACGGCCGGCCCAGCGGCCCAGCACGTTGCTGGTCTCCGAGCGGCTGATGGCACTCCGCACGGTGGCGTCGAGTTGAATTCCGAGTGGCACCGCCCGGAACTGGCTGGTAGCGGCTTGGCCTATCAGCTTTGCAAGATCCTGCCGGCCCTGCCGGAATAGCCGAGTGGCCGTTTCGTTGCTGAGCCAGCCCGCCACCAGCAACGACGTGGGCGGCTCCTCGATCCGAACCTGAGGCCCGGTCCACCCCGATTGTACTGTGGTCCAGGGATAGGTGGCGCTCTCGGTAGTATGGATCAGCAGTATGCCGGACGCACCCTGCCGCCGAGCCTCTTCGATCTTATAGGTCCAGCGGCCGTAGTAGGTCAGGATCGGTCCCCGGAAGATCGTGGAGTCCTGAAGCCCGGGGTCATTCACCAGCGTAATCACAATCTTGTTCTTGACGTCGACTCCCTGATAGTCGTTCCAGCCGTATTCCGGCGCTACGATACCATATCCCACAAACACCATCTCGGCCCGGGCGGTGGTGACCGAGTCGTCCCGCATCGACCAGAGCACGTAATCGCTCCGGTAAGCCAGGTCAGACGGATCGGCACCCAACACCTTCAGTGTAGGTGTGGGCGTCAGCGTGATGATCGGAACTTTGTGGTAGTACGTGCCGCTGTCTCCCGCGGGCTCCAGTCCGAGACGGCGGAACTGGGAGGCGATGTATTTGGCGGTAAGTTCGGCCCCACGAGTCCCGGGTCTCCGCCCCTCCAGCGCATCATCGGCCAGAAACTCGAAGTGCGCGCGAAGGCTGTTCGAGTCCACCGCCGCGGCCACCCGGGACGCCGCGCTGGCTGCGCCGGCCTGTTGCGCCAAGGCGTCAGCAAAAGAGAACCCGGCCATGAACAACGCCAGAGTCAGTCGGATCTGCATCGGGTGGCCTCGGATGGGAGTCGGGAGTCGGGAGTCAGGATTCAAGCGGGATGTTGGCCGAAGGGCAGATTCGGGCCAGCATGCAGTCGCCGCACCTGGGGCGTCGCGCGATGCAAACCTGGCGGCCATGGGAGATGAACAGGTGCGAGAGCAGCCCCCAGTCTTCCTGGGAATACAGCCGCATCAGCTCCTCCTCGATCTTGACCGCATCGGATCCACGGCTCAGGCCGAGCAATCCCGTGAGCCGGGTGACGTGGGTGTCTACCGTCACTCCTTCGTTGATCCCGTAAGCGTTGCCGAGCACGACATTCGCTGTCTTGCGACCCACACCCGGCAGCTTCCGTAGCTCTTCCATGGTACGCGGCACTTCACCACCATGCTCGGCCACCACTGCCTGCGCCATTCCGATGAGGCTCCTGGTCTTGTTGCGGAAGAACCCGGCGGATTTAATGATCTGCTCCACATCAGCGGGCTCCGCTCGAGCCAGCTCGAAAGGCGTAGGATAGCGCGCGAAGAGGGTGGGCGTGACCAGGTTAACCCTGGCATCGGTGCACTGCGCCGAGAGAATAGTGGCGCAGAGCAGCTCGAAGGCGTTCCGGTACTCCAGTGCGCACCGGGCGTCGGGGTACGCCGCCTTGAGGAGGGAGATGATTTCGGGGGCGGTACGGCGGTACGGCGGTACGGCGGTACGCGATCGCCGACCTGACCTCTTCGCGGCACTGCTCGTGGCCTCGAGCTGCTTCATCTTACTGCTTCGTCCTTGCGCCATCGCCCTATCCATTCCCCCCTACCGCCGTACCGCCGTACCGCCTTGCCTTCGCAAAGCCCACAAACTCTTCCACCGGCCGGGCGTTGAGAATGTCCTCACTGCCCAGCCATCCCTTCCGCGCCATTCCCACGCCGTACTCCACATAGCCCAACCCCGCCACATTGTGGGCATCTGCCCCGATCGAGATGGTCGCTCCGCTGGTACGCGCCCGGCGCAGCACGCGCCAGTCGAGATCGAGGCGGTGGGGATCGGCATTGATTTCCAGGGCCACTCCAGTGGCGGCGGCCTTTTCGATGACGGCGTCGAGGTCGATGGGGTACGGATCACGCGAGAGCAGCAACCGGCCAGTGGGATGCCCAATGATGGTCAGATAGGGGTTGTCCATCGCTGCCAGCATTCGTGCCGTCATCTCCTTCTCACCCAGGTTGAACCGGCTGTGGATGGAAGCGATCACGAAGTCCAGGCGCTCCAGCACCTGTTCGTCGTAGTCAACTCGTCCATCCTGAAGGATGTCGGCCTCGATCCCCTTCAACACGCGGAAACCATCGAGCCGGCTGTTCACCTCGTCAATCTCGTCGGCCTGGCGGGCCAGATCTTCGGGCCGAAGGCCTCCGGCGTATGCGGCAGCCTGGCTGTGGTCGGTGACGCCGAGATATTCGTATCCCGCGGCCTGGCAGGCGTTGGCCAGCTGTTCCACCGTGGCGGAGCCATCGGAGTAGCGGGTGTGGCAGTGCAGAAATCCCTTGAGGTCCCCGGGCTCGAGCAGACGGGGGAGCTGCTCCTGACCCGCGGCAGCGACCTCACCGGTTCCTTCACGCAGCTCCGGTGGAATGAAGCTCAGCCCCAGCGCCTGATAGAACGTCTTCTCGTCCGGGGTGGGCACAAACTCGCTGCCGCGCCACAGCGCGGCGCCGTCCAGGGCAAAGCCCCTCTTCCGGGCGTGTCCGGCAAGCTCCCGAAGATGTTCCTCGCTGCCGGTGGCCTGCACCAATACCGTGCCGGCGTTCACCGGCGTAGTAGCCACGATCTGGGCGCTGGAACCTCCGGCAAAGCGGAGTGTGAGCCGACGCTCATCCTGCCCGGCATACTCCTGCACGCCAGGAAGCTGGCTCAGCTTTTTGAACAGCTCCGCCGGTGACGACTCAGCCACCAGAACGAAGATCAGATCCTTCACCACCTCGGAGCGGCGGCGCACGTCGCCGGCAATCACTGCTTTCTTCACGCCCGGCAGACGCTCGAGCGCGGCCCGCAGGCCTTCGGCCTCGTCGCCGGCATGATGCAGCAGCCGGAATGAGCTTGCCTGGCGCAGGAAGGCAATGGCCTTGAGGAGGTTCTCCGCGGTGCGAGGCCCGAAGCGGGGCAGCTTTGCCAGCCGGCCATCACGCGCGGCTGCCTCCAACTCGGGGAGGGTGTCGATTCCGAGCACCTCGTGGATCTGGCGGATCTTGGCCACGCCAAGTCCCGAGATTTCCAGCATCTCCACCAGCCCGGGCGGAATCTGTTCCCTCAGCTCCTCCAGCATGCTGGCGTGGCCGGTACCAACCAGCTCGGCCACGATCTGAAGCGTGGCCGGGCCGATTCCCTTGGTAGAGGCCAGCGTGCCGTCTTCCAGCGACTGGCGTAGATCCGTGGGAAAGCCCACCAGGGCCCGGGCCGCCGTCCGGAATGCCCGGATGCGAAACGGATTTTCGCTCTTGAGCTCCAGAAAGGCGGCGATCTGCTCCAGCACCTGTGCCACCGCCTTCTTGTCCATGTAATCCTTCACGCTCTCCATGGTAGCTAGGGGCTGGGAGCCGGGAGCCGGGAACTGGTGACGCCGAGCCCTGAGCCCTCTGCTCTTAGCTCCCAGCTTCCAGCTTTAAGCTCATTGACGCGCCAACCGAGGTCGAGCAGCTCCTCTTCGCCGGTGATCGAGAAGAGGCCGGCGGCCTTTCCACCGGTGAGCGTCGGAGAGAACAGCTCGGACCCATCGGCTCGCACCAGCAGCACCGGCCGCGGTCCCACGGCTTCGACCACGCTGAAACCCTCGCGCTCCGGGTGAAGGCCGAAGACACCGAGTGCCCGCAGTGCCACGCCATTCGGGGCCGCGTGTACGAAGCATCCGTCCAAAGGCTCGGGCGGATGGCCGGGAATGACTTGGGCCCAGATCCGATGTTGGGGCATGGCCGCATAGTAGGCGGCCGGCGCCTCGATTACACTTTCGCCGCCTCGAGTACTGAGAACGTCGGTCAGCAACTCGGCGGTTAACTCCAGAACCGGCTCTCCGGCGTCCCAGAACAGGTACCCATGATGCAGCAGAGCGGCGAGCTGGTCGATCCCTTCACCCAGGCCCTCGTCCGGCCGGAGGTCGCGCAGTACGGTGACGACCTCACGAAGCATGAGAAACTGGTCGCGATCCCGGGGGTCGTACGATGCCTGCTCCAGAGCAATGCGGATGTGGGGGAAGACATCCTCGGCGGACTGACGAAAGACGAGATCGAAGGGGGTGGGGCGCATTCTGGAAATCTAGCTGGAAATCCGGGGACGTAGCTGACCCAGTCATAGCGAGCGGCCGCAGGCCGCGTGGCGATCCCGCCGCTCCCTACCGTGGGATTGCTTCGGGCGACAAGCGCCCTCGCAATGACTCGTTACTGATCGGCCCGGAGAAATTCATCCAACAACCTCACGAACTCCTCGAAGGCCTCCACATACGGCACGTGACCGCACTCCGGCAGGGGATGGAACTCGGCCCTGAGCAGCTCAGCCACTTGGCGCGCGGTCTCGATCGGTATCGGGTCGCTTTCGCCGTGAAGAACTATGACGGGGATATTCAGGCGGGGCAGTACAGGCCGCAGGTCGTAGTCTCCCAGGCCGGCCCAGACTTCCTGCTGAGTTCGGCCGGTTACCCGAAACGGGGTG
>JACCRS010000006.1 GCA_013813435.1 Gemmatimonadales bacterium | reverse complement strand
GGGTCTCTGCTATGGGATGCAGCTGCTAGCCCATCTCTCGGGGGGCAAGGTTACCCGGGCAGACCGGCGCGAGTACGGCCGCGCCAATGTGCGGGTGGAGGGCGGCCGGCTGTTCCGCGGCTTCGGGCGAGGAGAAGAGACGCCGGTCTGGATGAGCCACGGCGATCACGTGGACTCGCCGCCACCCGGTTACGAGGTGACGGCCTCAAGCGCCAATTCTCCCATTGCCGCCATCGAGCACCGGACGATGCCGCTCTTCGGCGTACAGTTCCATCCCGAAGTGGCCCACACCCCGCGGGGTGGCGAGATCCTGAACAACTTTCTCTTCGAGGTGTGCGGCTGCACGCCCGATTGGACGGCCGGCCACTTCGTGGAAACCGAGACCGGGCGCATCAGCGAGTCCGTGGGCCCGACTCAACGGGTGATCTGCGGACTGTCGGGAGGCGTAGACTCTTCGGTGGCGGCAGCGCTGGTCCACCGGGCAGTGGGCGAACGCTTGACCTGCATCTTCGTAGACCACGGACTGCTGCGTCTGCACGAACGGGATCAAGTCGAGCAGACGTTCCGGCGTCATCTCGGAATCGATCTGAGAGTGGTGGACGCCCGGGACCGCTTTCTGGACCGGCTGCGCGGTATCACAGACCCGGAGGAGAAGCGGCGGCGGATCGGTCACACCTTTATCGATGTGTTCGAGGCTGAGGCGAAACAGGTGGGGAACGATGTCGGGTTCCTGGTGCAGGGAACCCTCTACCCCGATGTCATCGAATCGCTCTCGCCAATGGGTGGTCCATCCGTCACCATCAAGACCCATCACAACGTCGGGGGCTTGCCCGAGCGGCTTCCCTTTAAGCTGCTGGAGCCGCTTCGTGAGCTCTTCAAGGACGAAGTGCGCCAGGTGGGGCGAGAGCTTGGCCTTCCCGAGGAGATGGTAGGCCGGCATCCTTTTCCCGGTCCGGGTCTCGCGATTCGCATTCTGGGAGACGTCACCCCCGAAAATCTGGAGATCCTGCGGCGGGCGGATCACATCTATACCGAGGAGATCCGTGCAGCAGGCCTCTATGACGATATCTGGCAGGCATTCGCGGTGCTGCTGCCGATTCGCTCGGTCGGTGTGCAGGGGGACGGCCGCACCTACGATCAGGTCATCGCCCTGCGCGCGGTCACCAGCCGGGACGGGATGACGGCCGACTGGTTTCCCTTTCCGCCGGAGACGCTGGCCCGGGTGTCCGATCGGATCGCCAACGAGGTGGATGGAGTCAATCGGGTAGTGTATGACGTGAGCTCGAAGCCGCCGGCCACGATCGAGTGGGAGTAATTCGGGGAAAACGTGAGCGGTAAGGCGCGAATCGCCGAGGACGAACCCAACGCCCGCGAGGACTTAACGATCGATGAGACGGATGGACCGCTGCCGAACTTGTGAGACCCCGCCCGGCGCTGTCACCTTCACTTCTACCAGGTAGTTCCCCTCCTTCAGCCGTTCCAGCCTTATATAGCGGTGCGACCGCACTACGGAGTCCGCGGCCTCTTCATCGAACGACAGCGCCACCAGCGGTTGCCTCCGCTTGCCGTCCTGTGCGTCTGAGCGCAGCAGGGCGATCTCATGGCGGTATCTGAGCCCCCGGGTTGCACCACTCGCCTCGTAGTACAGCTCGACGTCAGCCCCGCTCCGGAACAGTCCCGACGGCGCCAACAGAACTGTATCGCCGGCCTCCGTGACCCAGGGAACGGCCCGGCCCGGGGTGCCGAGGGCGATGTCACTGAGGGACAGAGTGCCGCTGTAGGCATCGGCTACGGTCACCGAGTCCCGGCGGAGAACCACGCCGGCGCTGTCGCCCTGCTGAAGCGAGGCTCGATAGCTCCACTGGCCGCGGGGAAGGGAAAGCTCTGCACGGCCGACCACGAACTCTCCCGATCCGAGTACTCGTCGATGCCGGATCACGATCGTGGTGTCGAGGCTGCTGACCGGGCGATCATGCCGGTCGAGGGCCACCAGACGAACTCGAACGGGGTAGCGCGTCTCACCGTGAACCGCCTCTGGTGATATCCCAGGCGCGGCGACGCCAAAGACGAAATGCGCTAGACTGCCGGCGGCATTCCTCCCGATGGCCACCAGGTCGGCGACGACAGTCAGCCTGCGGCCGAAGTGAAGCTCGTAGGTGTCGGTCGTGGTCCCGACTGCGATACTCGCGGCGCCGATGCTGCGTTCCCGGGTCCGCGCGTTCGCAGCTCCGTATCTGCCCCAGTTGAGCATGCGACTGTAGTCCGGTGACAATTCCTGGCGTGACAGCAGAAGCTGATCCTGCGGCGCATCGGCGGCGCCACGAAGATCGAGAACACTCTGCACCAGCCGGTAATCGTAAAGGTCCCCTCCACCGTTGTTGTCCCAGCCCCCGCTGAAGTGCAGCAGAAGGTCTCCTTCGGCCCGACCGTAGCGCCAGGACTCGTTCGGCATAGTTCCGAACACAAAAGGCCGCAAGCGAGTGGTCGGCTCGCCATGCCGGATATAGATGATTCCGCGGTCGTCCAGCTCTGTGCTTCCGGAACGATACGCATCCAGCCGCCCATGGAATCGGCGGCTGATGGTTAGAGGGAAGTGGAGACGGGCATAGTAAAGTCTCCGGTAGTGCTCCCGTAGCCGCTCGCCCTGGGCCCGAAGCTCCAGGCGGTCCCGCTCGGTCCAGAATCGCCGCAGAGCCTCTGCCAGCGGAACACCGGTCAGTGAATCGAGACCGGTGGCAGCTGAGTCTCGCAAGAGGACCACGTCGGCGAGAAACTCCGGTGCCACCTCGGCGCCGGCGAGAGCAGCGCCCTCATAGTAGGTCTGATCGCCCTCCGGGTGACCGATAGCGAGGCGGGTTCGTGCCAGTTCCAGGAGACCCAGAGCACGGTCCTTGCCCAGCGACAAATAGCGCTCGAAGGCATGGAGTGCCGCCTCCGGGCGGCCCGCGGCGCGCTCCAGCCGTCCCCATGCCAGCACGACTTCAGGACTCGCATCCTTGTCGGCGGCGGCTTTCAGAAGCGCTGGGCGGGCACGGGCTACCAGTGAGGTATCCCTCAGCTCCATCGTCAGCCGTGCCAGAGCGAGCGCGGCCGGTGTATAGGCCGCCAGCGCCTCGACCGCCCTCTGGTGGTATCCAGCCGCGCGCTCCAGCGCCTTGAGCCCGACCCGATTGCCGAGATTCACGGTGACGCTCATCTCCCAGGCGGAGCGGCCTTCTTCCGCCAGGGCGAGACCGTACCATGGTTCGGCTCGTCGCGGGGCGCGCTTTGCCGCATCGCGAAAGATGGAGCGGGCCTGGCTGAAATCCGCGTCGGCCCGCAATTCCCCCAGTCGTAGCGCAAGCAGGCCCGAGTAGAGCGCGGCCGAAAGGTTCGCTCGATCCTGTTTGTGCTGCTGGCGAGAAGTGTCGAGGTGAGCGCGGATCACCGCCGTATCGGAAATGGCGGCTATTGAATCGCGCAGGTCTTCGAAACTGGCTGGTTCCTGAGCAGTGAGCGGCGCGCGGTAAGTGGTGAGCGAGAGAACGAAAGCCAATCCCAGAATCCAGCGCCCACTAAATGCTTCAAGAACTTCGTGGCGGCGGCGATGGGGGCTCGCCGAAGGACTGCGTTCTTTTGTCCTGAGGCGAGTCCCATCGCCAACGCCAAGGGCACCGGAACCCGGGCGGCTGAGCTCCGGTGCTTTGAGCGAGGCTCCTCGAGGATCAAGAGGGGGTAAGGCGCTAGACCCCTTTCTCCTCCAGAAGCCGGAAAAAGTCGTCGGGTGACTTGAGCGCGGAGAGCCGATCGGGGACATCCGGTTCCTTGGCGAACTGTGCGATCCTTCCCAGGACGGGAAGGTACTGGTTGGAGATTTCGAGTGGCGGCGCCACGATGAGGAAGAGGCTGCATACCGGGCGGCTGTCGATCGCCTGAAACTCGATTCCGCCGGGCTTGTATCCGAATGCCAGCCGTAGCCGGCTGACCACCAGCGAGCGGCCGTGCGGGATGGCGATGCCGCGGCCCACTCCGGTCGAGCCCAGATTTTCCCGCCTCTGGAGGATCCGGAGGAGCGTTCCGGCGGACCGCTCATCAGTGCCCAGCAGCGCGACCATTTCGGCCAGGATCTCGTCCTTGGAGCCGCCGCGGAGGCCCAGCATGATCGCGTCGGGGCTAAGGAAATCCTTGAGGTGCATAGATGGTGGGGCGTGTACCGTGAGGCCGCCGGAAGGTGTCCGAGTGATGCGGCAACCTAATTCCGCCTTCGAGAGGTGTCAAAGCCGCTGGAGGCGCTGTCGCCCCGGAACCGTCCCGGCCGCTCTCTCTACTGAAACAGCTCGACCGCGAGCAGCATTGCTGGAATCGGCGCGGCGAAGTAAATCCAGATCGCTTTCCAGCTTCGTGCCGGAATGGCGGAGGCCACGCTCCGCGCAGGGTTCAAGCTCATGCCCGAGAACGGCGCCTCGAACGTGATGTAAACGAGCAGGAGAAAGCCGGCGACGTATCCGAGGTACGGCTTCGTGAGGTCGTTGTGATGGACGAGCCGAAGCGTCGCCATGAGGATGAAAGAAATGAGGAACTCGGCGGCGAAAGCAGCGGCGGTCCCCTGCTCTCCGGGCGCGGTGACCACGTAATTGACCGCCTTGTGGGCGCTCGCTTCACGGAACGGTGCCGCCGCCAGGACCACGCCCAGCCAGCCGCCGATGAACTGCGCGATGATGTAGAAGAACGCGTCCCACGGCTGAATCCGCTGCAGATGCAGCATGGAGAGCGTGACGGCGGGATTGAACTGCGCGCCGGATTGCCGGCCCCAGCTGGAGTAAATGAGAATGACAACGGTAATGCCGATGCCGAGGCCGAAGAGGAACCGGCGCAGGAGCGGCATCCCAATCGCCTTGCGAAGGCGCGACGTCGGATGTTCCAGCGCGAGCGCGAGAAACAATGCCACCGCCATGAAGATGCCGAGCTGCGCTCCTTCCATGAGATAGCGCGGCCAATGCTGCCGCAGCGCTTCCAGCGGATACTCGCTACGTCCGGCGTTCCCTGGCCGCTGCCTAACGAGGAGCGCGTGGCCATCCGGATCGGCAGCTTCTCGGGCGGCACCGGGGCGGCTGGTGTGAAGGTCGATGCGCCAGGCGGACAGGTCGTTAGGCGAGACGTCGCCAGGGAGCACACGCGCCACGCCCGGCGCCTCATAGTGCAGCAGCTCGATGCCCGGGCCTTTAGCGCCCCGGAAGCTGGTGATGCGGACGCGGGAACCGGCGACGCGAGTCAGCCGCTCCTGCTCGCGACCGTAATTGAAGCTCTCGCCAGTGATGGTGAGACCAAGCGTATCGCGATAAAAACGCACGCTGCGTTTCAGGTTCGCGACCACGATCGCGGTGTGATCGATCCCGCGAAAAAGCCGGGCGCCGCGGCGGTGCCAGCGCGGCTCGCCTTTATTGCCCGGGAACTGGATCAACTCGAGGAAATGGCCATCCGGATCGCGGAAATAGAGGGCCCGGATGCCGGCCGCGTCGAAGTTCCAGGCCGGCAGGCGCTGGATGCCAGCGGAAACGATGCGCGTGTCGTGCCGGAGCAAGTGCGCATGGGCCGCGGCGATGTCACCGACGACGATCGCGATGTGTTGAAACGAGCGGTCGTTGCTGGGAAGAGTTGCCGGAATGCTTCTGCCGTTGGCCCCGTAATCCCGGAGGATGAGCGTCTCTTCACCCAAGCGCAGCCGGGCGGTGACAAGCCCCGCTCCCTCATCTTGTGAGACCACCTGGAACTGCAAGACAGCGGTGTAAAATGCCAGCGCACGCGGAAGATCGGAGACCGTTACCTCGATCGCTTTCACCTCGACCGAAGGGGCGCATGATGGACCGGTCAGTGCGGATGCCAGAACGCACAGGGACAGCGCGTGTGGCCGCATCGACGCTCTAGGGTCCGAGCCGTTCCAGGAGATGATCGCCCACGCGCAGCGCGTTCGCCGCGATGGTAAGCGACGGATTCACCGCGCCGCTGGAACAGAAGAAACTGCCGTCGACGACATAGAGATTGTCCACGTCATGAGTTTGGCACCAGACATTCAGTACCGAGGTCTTCGGATCTTCTCCGAAACGGCAGGTGCCGTTCTGATGAGCCACCCCCATCGTCGGTATCTTCTTGAACAGGTAGACCGAGAGCGGAAGGAAGCACCCTGAGGCATCGACCGCTTTCAACTCGCTTTTCCAGCGGTTCATGAGCCGGTCGAAACGTTCGTGGTACCGGTCGCGCTGCCGCAGATGGATGGTTCCGTCCCGGCCCAGCACGACGCGATTGTCCGGGTGGGGAAGATCTTCCGCCGTGACCCACCAATCGACCGAATGCTTCGCCATCTGATC
>JACCRS010000245.1 GCA_013813435.1 Gemmatimonadales bacterium | reverse complement strand
CCCCCGTACAACAGTCCCCGCAGCTTCGAACCGACCAGTAAATCGCCCAGCGATACCACCGCGCAGTAGACCGCAGCCAGCCCCGCTATCCAGTTGACCCACGACAAGACGCCGCCGGGGATGCGGTCGTCGCCGAAACCGAGTCGCCGGGACACCGGTCGCCACCCGGCTCCTCCGGGCCTGACCTGCCGGTAGAAGCGGTCGAGTGTTGCGTCGGCCTCGGGCCCGGTGGCGAACGTTACGGTAAGCCATACCGCGGTGGTGACCAGCACGGTTATCAGCATGGTCTGAGCGTAGGCCGGTCGCGATAGATCAAGCAGATCAAAGCCGAATTGCGCCAGGATCATCGAGGTTACGAACGAGGCCACCATGGCGCTGATCTCGGACCAGGCGTTTACCCGCCACCAGTACCACCGCAGGATGAAAACCAGGCCGGTTCCCGCTCCTAACCCTATCAGCACCTTCCAGCCCTGCTCTACGGTTTTCAGGTAGCCCATTACGAAGATCGCACTCACCATGAGGGCGCCGGTTGCCACCCTCGAAGCAATCACCTGGGAGCGCCGGCTGGCTTGAGGCCTGAGGAAACGCAGATAGATATCGTTGACCAGGTACGATGCGCCCCAGTTCAGGTGAGTGCTGATGGTGCTCATGTACGCGGCGGCGAACGCGGCGAGCAGCAGTCCCTTGAGCGGAGACGGCAGCACGTCCACCATCACCCGTACGTACCCTTCTTCGGGATTGGCGAGTCCCGGATACCGGATGAGGCCTACGAATCCAACGATGATCCAGGGCCAGGGCCGCAAGGCATAGTGCGCGATGGCGAACCAGAGGGTGGCCAGCAGGCCGTGCCGCTCGTCTTTCGCGGAAAGGATTCGTTGCACCACATATCCGCCTCCGCCAGGTTCCTGCCCCGGATACCAGGCGGCCCACCACTGCACCGCGAGAAAGATCAGAAGTGTTGAGAGCGGCAGCCAGCCCTGGTCGAGCGGCGGCAGCACTCCAAACGCCGCCTCGGCCGAGCCAAAGTGCGCCGCAGCCCCGGCCCGAAGGACTTCCATGCCGCCGATGGAGTCCACCGCCAGGACCGCTAGCAGGATTGTCCCACCCGTAGCCACTACAAACTGGAACACGTCGGTCACGACTACACCCCACAGCCCGGAGAAGACGCTGTAAATGGCGGTCACGCCAAAGAGCAGGATCGCCGCGCTCCAGGGATTCACGTCCAGCGTCACTTGCAGGATTGTGACCATGGCGCGGGTGACCCAGCCCATGATGATGAGATTGATCGGGATGGCGAGGTACAGCGCGCGAAACCCGCGCAACACGGCGGCGGGCCTCCCACCATATCGCAGCTCGGCGAACTCCACATCGGTGAGCACTCCGGCTCGGCGCCACAGCCGGGAGAAGAAGAACACAGTGAGCACACTGGAGAAAGCGCCGTTCCACCAGAGCCAGTTCCCTGCAACCCCGTACTTCGCGACGAACCCCGATACTGCCAGAGGCGTATCGGCCGCGAACGTGGTCGCGACCATCGAGGTGCCCGCCAGCCACCACGGCAGCGAACGTCCCGAGACGAAATAGTCCTCCAGCGATCGGCCTGCCTTGCGGGTATAGGCCAGTCCGATGGCCGCCGTGACGATAAAGTACAGCGCTATGATGAGCCAGTCGGACAGTATGAGCTTCATCTGCTGCCCTCCAATGTGGTCATCACGAGGTCTGCGATCGCGCCTCGCACCGCCATCCAGCGTGGGTTGTTTCGGGTGGGATTTACCCGATTGCTCAGCAGGACGATTGCCAGCCGGCGCTCGGGATCGATCCAAAGCGAGGTGCCGGTGAAGCCGGTATGGCCAAAGCTGCTGGAGGAGAGCATGCTACCCGAGCTGCCTCCGGTCGTAGGGGTGTCCCAGCCCAGGGCTCGGCTCGATCGGGGAATTATCGACTGGCGGCGGGTGAATTCACGGAGGACGGAAGGACGGATGGAGGGGCGGTCGGAGAGCTCGAGTGAAGCGTCTGTCCGTCCGCCCACCTGTCCGCCCCTCCATCCGTCGATCAGCCACTCCGAGAACGTCAATAGGTCCGGCGCCGAGCCGAAGAGTCCCGCGTGCCCCGACACCCCGTCCAGCCGGGCGGTGTTCTCGTCGTGCACCTCACCCCTCAGTACCCTTCCCCTCCAGGGGTCGAGCTCGGTTGGGGCAATCCGCGCGCGCGCGGCTGCCGCGGGAAGGTAGCCAACCGATTCCATGCCGAGCGGCTGAAAGAGGCGCCGATGCAGCAGCGAGTCAAGCCGCTCGCGATACACAGCTTCAACCGCCTGGGTGAGAACGATGATCCCGAGATCGGAATAGCCCTCGTTGGTTCCCGGCGCCCAACCCAGCGGAGTGACGTTGACCAGCGCGAACGCTTCGGACCGGCTTGTTGTCTCTCGAAAAAGAGGCCGCCAGGGCGGCAAGCCCCCAGCGTGGGCGAGGAGCATGCGTAACGTCACGCGGTCTTTTCCTGCACCGATGAATGCCGGCACGTAGCGCTGCACCGGGAGGTCGAGGTTCATGGTTCCCTCCTCCACCGCCAGCATCAAGGCCGTGGTGAGACCCACCACTTTGGTGAGCGATGCAAGATCGTACACCGTAGCAGAGCTCACCGACTGAGATTCGTCAGCCCCGAGCTGACCCGTGGCATGAATGAACCGGATACCCGCGACCGAAACCCCGAGCACCGCGCCCGGGGCGGCGCCTGCGGCAACGGCTGAATCGAGAAAGGTGGTGACGGTCCGCCAGTCGGACTTTACCAGGGTCATAGCCGCTGGAGCAGAGGAGGGGGCGGGGTGAGCGCAGGCAAGGATGACGGTCGCGGTGATGGGGATCCAGGCCCGGTTCAAGGAACTCGCCGTTGAACCCCCCACCCCGGGCGGTAGCCGGGAGGGATCGATATCGGCAACCGGCCGGTAATCGCGGTCTCCCCGGCCAACGCTCGAGCGACGGCCTGCTCCGTCACGGAGTTCGCGCGCCAACCGATCAGGTAGGAGCCCACCTCGGGAAGGGCCGTGATCAGATACGGGTTCCCCATGGAAACGAGAACGGTGGGCCGCGCCCGCGCAGTCGTCTCGATCAGGCTCACCATGGCTCCGGGAAGCCCGACCATGCCCCGCCAGGGAACCGGCCGGTCAACCGTTACGAAGAGAGTGACTCCGGTGCGGGCCATCATTGTCGATGCGGAATCGTAGCTCGCTGGTCCGCTTGCAGGCCAGAGCTTGAACACCGAGACCGGGTGTCCGCGGGCCCGAAGCTCTGCGGCCATGGTATTGCCCAGCGACCGATTGTCGTCGTCGCCATAGGTGACCAGGCTGAGTGAAGGCCGCGCGCGCCGCAGTCCGTGCACCGTTCCACCGACGTCCTTTACCATCACGATCGACCGCGCCGCCATCTCACGGGCCTGGGCCTGAAATTCGGCTCGCCCTACCACAGAGGGGATGCTGTCCAGCTGCACGGTGCGACGCTGAAAGAGGCCGAGTCGGCGCTTCATTTCCAGGACTCGGCGTACTGAACGGTCGAGGCGCTCCTGCGAGATTTCTCCCCGCGCCACTGCGGCCGCCATGGACTGGATTGCGGTCCTGGGGTCGGCCGGCTGCAGGAGAATATCGGCGCCGGCGAGAAATGCGCGCACTCCGGCCTCGGAGCCATAGGCGTTGGCGACACCACCCATGTTGAGGGCGTCAGTCACTACCAATCCTTTGAATCCCAGAGAGTCGCGCAGGATGCCAGTCAGAATGTTGGGGGCAACCGTCCCGGGACGCAGCTGCCCGCCGTCTATGCGCGGCAGGGCGATGTGGGCCGACATGATCGAGGCGACGCCAGCCGCGATGGCACTCCGAAAAGGCACCAGCTCCACCGAATCGAGCCGGCCCCAGTCCGAGTTGCTGACCGCCAGCGCGATGTGCGAGTCAGTGCCGGTGTCGCCATGCCCGGGGAAGTGCTTGGCGCCCGAAAGCATGCCGTGCTCCTGAAGGCCCCGGATCTCGGCCGCAACCAGGCGGCCAACGTTGTGGGGGTCCTCGCCAAAGGAGCGGGTATTGATGATGGGGTTGGCCGGGTTGTTATTGACATCAGCCACGGGAGCGAAGGCCAGATGGATACCGACCGCTCGGCCTTCGAGCGCCGTGATCCGGCCGAGCTGGTACGCGTCCGAGTCGCTGCCGGTGGCCCCCACGCCCATATTGGGAGGGAAGGGTGTGCCACCGTTCAACCGGATCGCTGTGCCGGCTTCCAGATCGGATGCAATCAGCAACGGAAGCCCGGAGCGTTCCTGCAGGCGATTCAGCTTTGCAGCCACGTCGAGAGGCGAGCCTACGGACACAAGCAGCCCGCCGACATGAAGCGAGTCGACCCATTCCTGCATCCGCGTGAACGCGTCCTCGTCGAACGCGGAATAAGTGCCGGCGACCCAGGGCACCACCAGCTGAGCGATCTTGTCGCGAGTCGAGAGTCCGCTGAGAAGTGCGTCGACGTCGACTGCCGCCTCCTCGCGCGGCGGGAATTGCGCCGGTTGAGGCGGCTGAACTGGGGCTGCGGGACCGCAGGCCCATAATGCAACAATCAGAAGGCTGAGGTACTTGAGATGCACAGATCTCTCGTTTTGCTGGCGATATGGGTGTGCTGCGCGAGCTGCGCGCCCCGACCGGGAAGCGGAGCTACCGCGGCACGAGTCCGCCCGGGCATTGAAGTCCTGCTCACCGACAGTGTGAGCCTGATCCGCAACCGTAGTATCGGCTTGGTGACCAACCAGGCCGGAGTGGACGCACAGGGTGTCAACGACGTGGCTCGCCTACAGGGGGCCGGTATCCGGATCGTGGCACTCTTCAGCCCCGAGCACGGCTTCCGGGGGGCCGCCGATCCGGGGGCGGCGATTGCGTCGACGATCGATTCGGCTACCGGAATTCCAATCTATAGTCTTTATGGCCGGACTTCTGCCCCCACCGACGAAATGCTGCAAGGCATCGACGTCATGCTGGTGGACCTGCAGGACGCCGGTGCCCGCTACTACACCTACCTGGCCACGACGGTTGAGGTCATGAAGGCGGCCGCCCGCGTGGGTGTGCCGGTAGTAGTGCTCGATCGCCCCAATCCGATAGGCGGGCTGGTGCAGGGCAACGTGCTCGAGCCGGCTTTCACCACTATGGTTGGGCGCCTTGAGGTCCCCATGCGGCACGGAATGACGCTGGGCGAGTTGGCCCGTCTGGCGGCGGCCGATCTCCGCCTAGGTACGGCGCTCACCATCATTCCGGTGGAGGGCTGGCGGCGATCTCAGGCGCTCGACGATACCGGGCTGCCGTTCATCCCACCCAGCCCCAATCTGCCTTCCATCGAGAGCCTCTTTCATTATCCGGGTATCTGTCTGTTTGAAGGCACAAATCTCTCGGTTGGGCGGGGGACCGACGCACCCTTCCAACAGGTGGGAGCGCCCGGCCTCGATACTACCGCGCTGTTGGCGGCGATGCGGGAGGCAGAGCTTCCCGGGGTGCGTTTTCGCGGGGTCGAGTTCACTCCGCGGCGTCCCGGTGAGGGTAAGTTCGCCGACACGCTGGTGACGGGAATCCGGCTGGAAGTTACCGATCGCTCGACCTACGATCCCACCGCCACAGCAATCCATCTACTGGTGGCGGTCCGAGCGGTGTACGGCGACCGCTTTGCCTGGATCCCGGCCCACTTCGATCGTTTGGCGGGATCCCGTGCGTTGCGGATCGCGGTTGAGACCCGCACGGCCCCGGCGGTCATTCTGGAAACGTGGAAGCCTGCCCTGAATCAGTTCGTAGAGCGGCGGGAACAGTTCCTTCTGTACCCGCCGGTTGGCCCGATCTGAGACCACTCGAGCTCTGTGACCGGACCGGGTCGGTCAATCCTTTCAGAAAGTCGTCCAGAATGCAGTCCTCGGGCCGAAGTGGCCCCCCCACCCATTCCAGCGAGCCTTGTTCCGGGGTTCCATGCAGCAGCCAGTGCCCGGGACACTCCTCGTGTAGAATCCACCCCTCGTAGTAGTAACTGATCTCGGTCAATACCTTTTCCTTACCCCGATAGATCCCATCGATGGCGATCGATTGCGTCCCCAGAGAGCGGGCGACGGCAAACCCCATGCGAACGATCTCCAGATCGACCTTGGACGGGTCAGGATCCCGGAGTCCGCTTCCGCTCGCCCTGAAGTCATGGGGCCGGTTGAACCGCCGGTACGCATAGGCCCGGTTCCCGATCACCGCCACTCGGGTGTCGTAGTCGTTTCCCTCCAGAAACTCCTGGACCAGGAAGTACCCCCGCTGGACGTCGCCCCGGCGGGAGCGTCTTCGGTGCCCTCCGGTAACCGACTCGGCGGCCGTAAGCGCCCTGCCCAGCAAGCCGCGGGGCCGGCGGAGAGACGGCCGATCCAGCGACGTTACTCCGGACCCGAACAGCCGCTTTGTCCAGTACCCCGCATCGTCCCGGTTACGCAGCAGCTGCACATTCTCCGAAGTTATTCCTCCCGCCAACTTGAGCACCAGCGGAAAACGCGCCGATCGGCAGAAGTCCCGGGCATCCTCCAGGCGCCAGAAGACCCAGGTGCGCGGCATAGGAAACCCGGCTGCCCGAAGCAGGTAGTGTTGCGCCACCTTGTCATCGAAGTGCCAGCAGGTTCGGTGGTTAGGAAAGGTAGGAAAACGTTGGGCGTGGTGGAGGGCGGCTACCAGCCGGGTGGCGAAGTTGCGGGGAAATGGGCGGTGAGCGAACCACCACATCAGCCCATCACAGCCGGCAAGCTGATCGAGCGGATCGGGCAGAAATAGATCGACTTCTCGGGCCTCATGTCCCAACGCGGGAAGGCGCTCGATCCAGCGCTGGGAAAAGGACTGGTACCGGCCACTGGTGAGAAGCTGATAATCGGACTGGACCGCAACTAGGGCCATGAGGCGTCCCCGGATATAAACATGCTCTTCCTTCTGAATGTGTGCTGTGTTCTATCGCCAAACTCCGCGGTGATGAATGTTACCTAACTTATACTAAGATGTTTCACTTCGGGCCCGCTCACTGATTTCGCACTTACGCCGCTTTTTTGCACTTAATCCCAAATTTCAGGCTCTATGGCGCTCCAAAGTCAGGGTGACGGGACTCTTAGTACGGTCGCGGGCACGGCCTCGGCGGTCACGCCCCGGCGGCCATTCCTACAGACGACGCTCAAGGTAACAGTTCTCGCGTTGGCACTACTTCTGGTGCTGATACCGAGAAATCGGGTGTCGCCCTGGGCGTATCCGGTGCTCTTCGGTGTGCCGCTGGTTTGGGCGGCGATCCGAAGAGGGGCGGAGCGGGCATTCCTGCTCTGGACAATGTACGTCCTGAGCTTCGTGACCTTCGTAGTCCTGCGGCGCGTGGCGGACAATACCGGCCTACCCTGGCTGCACCGGTACGTGATCGAAATCGATCGCATGCTCGGAGCCGGCGTTCTCCCGACGGCCTACTTTCAGCGACTGTGGTACTCCGCCGACCTTCCCGGCTTCCTGGATACCGCGACGATCGGGCTGCACCTCAGCTACTACCTGGTGCCTCCCGCAGCAGGAATGTTGTTCTGGTACCTCAATCAGGTGGTATTCGAGCGATACGTGCTGGCGATCTGCATGAGCTACCTGGCCGGCCTGCTGGTGCACTTTGCAGTCCCAACGGTTCCTCCGTGGATGGCCGGGCAACTGGGACACATCGAGCCGGTAGCGCGGGTGCTCTATGACGGTCTTCACACGTTTTCTCCGTCGTTTCTGCGGTTTGGGGATATGGTCGCGGGAGGAAACGCGGTTGCTGCAATGCCGTCCCTGCACATGGCCACCGCATTTCTGGTTGCACTTGGACTCGGACGAACTGGGCGCCTGGCCGGGGCCGTTGGCATCCTGTACGCAATCGCTATGGGGTTCGCTCTGGTGTACATGGGCGAGCACTACGTTGCAGACCTGCTCGGTGGCATCCTGCTAGCCTGGATCTGCTGGCGAGCGGCCCCGTATGCCCTGGCTTGGGGGCCCA
>JACCRS010000201.1 GCA_013813435.1 Gemmatimonadales bacterium | reverse complement strand
CGGGACGCCGAAGGTCGATCTCCCGGTTCTTCAAATTGGCGAGGATGGTACCGAGGACGAGAGTGCGTTCCTTGTCCTGCGCTTTACGCGCCGTGTTGAGTGCGGCTCGGAGTGTTGCGGTCAGGCTGGACTCTGGGGACTCGGGGGACACACCGGAATTTATTTGGGGCAGGGATGGTGGGCAAGCAGGAGGGAAGAGGTCTTTGGGCAGGCGCGAATGAAAATGGTTAGGCGTCCAACGAAGTCGGCAACACTGTGTCTCCCAAGCGCTCGCTGTCATCCTGAGCCCTCATCCGTCTTCCGTCGATCCCGCCCTTCGCCGCTCACCCCGGAGGCCACGTCATTTTCCGGCCGCCGAGTACATGCAGGTGCAGATGGTCCACACTCTGGCCTGCGTTGCGCCCGGTATTGGTCACGATTCGATACCCTTCGCCGTCTAGTCCCTGCTCGCTGGCGGCAGCGGCGGCAAAGGCCAGCAGGCTCCCAAGCAGGCGCTCTCCGTCGGCTCCTGTGGCATCCCGAACTGCCGCCACGTGTCGGGCCGGAATCACCAGGAGGTGAACCGGAGCCTTGGCATCGATGTCCCTGAAGGCCAGCGCGTCTTCCGAGCGCTTTACGATCCTGGCGGGGATCTCACCCGCTACGATCTTGCAAAAGAGACAGTCAGCCATGGTTCCCCCGCATTCTCGCCGCAGCCGCCACCGCCGCCGCGGCCAGAGCGGCGGTCTCGAACCGCAAGGTCTGGGCACCGAGCCGCACAGAGCGGTATCCCGCCGACAGGATCGTGGCGAGCTCTTCCGGGGTGAATCCTCCCTCGGGCCCGACCAATACCGTCAGCGGCGTGAGGTCCAGCGCTGCGGCGGGCACCTCGCCGGAGGGGTCGGCAAGCCAGCCGACTCCTGAGAGCGGCTTCGCGGTAAACTCGGGCAGTGGAACCGGCGGACTCAGCTCGGGAGCCCACGCGGCGCCGCACTGCTTGGTGGCCTCGAGCATCGTGCGCCTGAGCTTCTCGGTGCGAGCGGCCTTGAGACGAGTGGCGACGGCCGCGCTGCGTGCGGTTTCCAGCGGAACGATTCGGGTAACGCCGAGCTCCACGGCTTTCTCCGCCATCCAGGTGAATCGGTCTCGGTCGCCGGCGGCCACGGCCAGCGTCAGCTCCGGCTGCGCCGGTCGCCGCTCGGCGGACTGGATCTCCACCAGCCATTCGGTACCGGCGCGGGCCAGCCGTCCCGTGCCGGTCAGTCCGGCGCCGTCCAGCACCTCGACCACTTCATGTTCACGGGCGCGCCGGACCCGCAGATGGTGGGTTTCGCTTTCGTCCAGACTGGTCCGCTGTCCCACCACCGCGCTCCCTCGAGGGATGAGAACTCTCATTCGCGGCGGTTGGCGGCGACACCCCACCAGCCGGCATCGAGTGTTTCCTGAAGCAGGCCGAAGCCCGCGTCATCCAGCGTGTGGCGGAACTCCGGGGCCTCCGCGTGCTCCATGCCGGAGAAGATCACCATGCCACCCGGCGCAAGAGCGCGGGTGATAGCGGGCAGCAGTGCCGTGTTGGCGGTGCGAAGGATGTTGGAGAGGATCAAATCGGCGGGACCGAGGAGCGGAGCCAGAATTCCGGCGTCGCCCTCGAGCAACTCCATTCTGTTGTTGGTCTGGTTGCGCGCGGCGTTGCGGCTGGCGACAAGATTTGCCTCGGGATCGGTATCGATCCCGATGGCGCGCGAAGCTCCCAGCTTCACCGCCGCGATGGCAAGGATTCCGCTGCCGCTGCCCAGATCCAGAACCCGCCCGCCGGGCACCAGCAGCTGCTCCAGCAGGGTCAGCGCAGCCCGAGTCGATCCATGTTCGCCACTGCCGAACGCTGTCTCCGGATCGAGCACAACCGTATGGGGCTCAGGGGTGGACGCTTCGGGCAGCCAGGAGGGGACTACGGTGAGTCTTCCGAACCGGCGTGAGCCCAGCCCGTGGCGCCAGCCGGTGGACCAGTCGACCGGGTCCAGCGCACGCCGCTCGGTACGTGCCGCGGGGTCTACTTCGTGCTGCAACTGCGCCACCAGCTGAGCGGCGGCGGTCTCGTCCGGCGCGAATGTTACCAGGGTACCGTCGTCCCGCTCTTCCACCGCCTGCCCCGTTCGAGCCACCAGCCAGGCGGTGATCTCGTCTCTCTGCTCCGGAGCCGTTCGCACGTCGATGGCCCACCAGCTCATGCGCCGAGCGCTTCCTTCAGCTTGGACCAGAACCCCGGCGAGCGCTTGGGTGCCTCGCCCTCAAGTTGCGCCAGCTCATGGAAGAGGCGCTCCTGTTCGTCAGTCAGATGCTCCGGAGTCCAGACGTGCACCCGGACCAGCAGATCGCCTTTGCCGTCCTGACCGAGAACCGGGAGACCTTTATTCCGGAGGCGGAGAACCGTCTCCGGCTGAGTACCGGCAGGCACACCCACCCGTTCCTCCCCGTATGGAGTCGGGATTGCGTGCTCGCCACCGAGCGCGGCCTGGGAGAACGAGAGCGAAAGATCGTATATCAGGTCGTCGCCCTGCCGCTCAAAGCGCTCATCGTCCTTGATGTCCAGCATCACCAGCAGATCGCCGCTGGCGCCACCACGTGATCCCGTTGCTCCTTGACCGCGCAAGGTCAAGTAGTTGTTGGTGGACACTCCGGCCGGGATGTCAACCGACACGGTGCGTTCACCCCGCACCCGCCCTTCCCCCCGGCACACCTCGCACGGCTCCGTTATCACGCTCCCTTCACCGTTGCAGGTGGGACACGGCGCCACCGAAATGAACTGCCCGAACATGCTCCGTGCTGCCCGGCGAACCTCCCCCGTTCCGCCGCATCCGGTGCAGGCTGACGGCTGGGTACCCGCCTTAGCTCCACTTCCCTGACACGCCGTGCACCGCTCAGTGCTCTTGATTTTGACGGCCTTCTTCACCCCGAGCGCCACCTCGCTGAGGGTGAGGCGAACAGTGACCCTGATGTCCTGACCCTTGCGATGGTCGGAGCGGGACCGGCCGCCCCCAAATATCGATTCGAACCCGCCCATGCCACCGAAGTCGCGCATGAAGATGTTGAGCGCTTCGCCCAGATCGACATGATGGAAGCCGAAGCCTCCGCCCGCTCCCACCCCGGCCTTCCCGTAGCGATCGTACGCCGCACGCTTCTCGGCGTCGCGGAGTACCTCATATGCCTCGGTGATCTCCTTGAACCGTGCTTCCGCTTCGGGCGCGGAGTTCCGGTCTGGATGGTATTCCATGGCCAGCTTCCGATACGACTTCTTGATCTCAACCTCGGAGGCGGTCCGCGCGACTCCGAGCAGTGCGTAGTAATCGCTCACTCCAGCAATCCTTCCACCAGGCGGCTGGTGTGCTCCACCAGGCCGATGATCTTGTCGTAGGGCATCCGGGTGGGACCCATTACCCCGATGACGCCTTTGAGGCCGCCCGCCTCATAGGAGGAGGTGACCAGAGTGAAGTCGCTGAGCCGGGTATCGGGGTTCTCTCCGCCAATGGTGATGGAAAGCCCCCGCTGCCGGCGGGACTCGAGCGCCTGCTTCAGCAGGCCCCGCCCCTCGGTCAGCCGCAACAGATCCCGCATGCGCGAATTGGATGCGAACTCCGGCTGATCCGCCAGCATCTGCGCGCTGCCCAGCACCACCGAGCTGTCTTCGCTCGAGAGGTCAAACAGCCCGTCGCCTTCGGCGATGAAGATGTTCAACAGCTCGCGGCCATCCTGAGTTTCTGCCGCGTCGCGCAGCCGGTCGGGAAGCGTGCCGCGGATCTCCTGCAAGGTGAGGCCCGCGAGCCGCTGGTTGAGAATCTGCGAGACCTGAAGCACCGAGGGGGGTGGCACCGAACCGGGGACCTCCACAAAAATAGTGCGGACTACACCGCTGCGGAGGTTGAACACCAGCAGCAGACGTTCGGAAGTCACCTGGACCAGCTCCAGCCGTTCCATCACCATCTGATCCAGCGCCGGAGCCACCGCGACTCCCAGTTCCTGGGTCAGAACTCCCAGAACCTGGGCCGCCCTCCGAAGCACTTCTTCGATCGCGCTCCGCATTCCGCCCAGCTCGGCTCGCAGGGTATGCTGCTCCTCATTGCTGGGCGGTGACAGCCGCATGATGGCATCCACATAAATGCGGTAGGCCCGGTCGGTAGGAATCCGGCCCGCCGAGGTGTGGGGATGGAACAGGTAACCCTTCTCCTCCAACTCGCCCATGATGTTGCGGATGGTGGCTGGCGACACGCCCAGGCCGAACCGCCGCGCAATCGTCTGACTGCCGGCCGGCTCTGCGGTCTGGATGTAGGTGTGCACCACGGCCTCGAGCACGCGCAACTGGCGCTCGGTGAGGTGCTCTGGAGTAGGCATGATGTGAAATCTAGAGGGGGGCCGGTACCCTGAGAAGTGAAACCGACGACACGGCTACTCCCCGATGGCCGGCACCAGAGCATCCAGGCGGAGCCATCCCTCTGAGGTAAGTTGAACCCGGTCGTCGCTTTGAGTGGCCCAGCCCTGCGCTTCCCACGCCCGAGTGACCGCGGCGGGGACCCGGCTGGCCGCCAACCCCTCGCGGGTGCGAAGCCCCAGATAAAGCTCTTCCAGATCCACTGCTGCCGCATCCAGTAGTTCGCGCCCCTCGCGCGGCGACCTTCCGGACTCCAGCAGCCGCTGGTACGCGGCCCACTCCCGCACGTTCCAGCGCCGCTCGCCGCCGAAGCCGCTGTGGGCCGACGGCCCCAGGCCGATGAATGGTGCTCTGCGCCAGTATGCCGAGTTGTGGCGGGCGCGGTGCCCGGGCTGCCCGGCGTTCGACACCTCATAGTGGTCATATCCGTGAGCCTGAAGCGCAGCGTGCGCCTCCAGAAACTCAGCCGCGTATCGATCCTCATCCACCGGCATCACCTCGCCGCGCTGGGTCCAGCGTCCCAGCGGTGTGTGCGGCTCGATCGTGAGACCGTATAGCGACAGATGCTCGGGATCGAGCGCGAAGGCCCGCTCCAGATCGATAGACCAGTCCCGGCCGAGCACCCGCGGCAGACCGAAGATCAGATCGAGTGAAAGATCCGCGATGCCTTCGCTGCGGAGTATTCGGACAGCTTCGGGCACCTGCTCGGCGGTATGGGTTCGGTGCATCCAGGATAGCACGCCGGGATCGAACGACTGAACTCCCAGCGATACGCGGTTCACACCGGCTGCCTGCCAGGACGCCGCCGCTCCAGGGGTGACGTCCTCCGGATTGGCCTCCAGCGTAACCTCCGCGTCGGATGAGACCGGGCGGTCCCGTCTGATACCATCCAGCAGCCGGGCGATGGCGCTGGGGATCAGGCGGGACGGCGTACCTCCACCGAAGTAGATGGTTCGCACCTCGGCCGCCTGCTCCCAGACAGGGTCGGACTGCCAGAGGCCCCACTCCCGAAGCACCGCGTCCACGTAAGCATCCGAGGGGACCTCGCGACGCACAGCTATAGCGAAGTCGCAGTAGCTGCAGCGGCGGGCGCAGAAGGGGACGTGGAGGTAGAGATGCATGCTGGAATGTAGATCGGCCGCGGGTTTCCCGGGTCATTCCGAGCGGAGCGAGGAATCGCTCATCAAGACGTCCATAAACCAGTTCTCAGCCAGGTCGTTCCACTGCGGATTCATGGTGCTGATGAGGCAAGCTTCTTCACCCGAGCGTAGTCTTTGATCTGTTTTTCGCGACTTATCGCCTGTGTAGGTCCAGCACAGGCCTCGAAGTAGACAAGCCGATCAAGATTGTAGCGTCGGGTGAAACCGGGAATCGAGTGGTTCTTATGCTCGTGAACCCTTCGAACCAGATCGTTGGTTACGCCAACATAGAGACGCCGAGTTCTACCGGCGAGAATGTACGAACATGGAAGTGGTTACCTACGGTCGAGCGATCCCTCGCTACGCTCGGATGACGCGTGAGTGCTCGGCATGACATATGAGGTGCCGCTCAGGATGACAGCGTATCTCACAGCTGCCCCACCCCAACAACTGAACCCCCGGGGGGGATGGAGCAGTGCGCCGGTGGTCTCGCCGTAGCACTGCGTTCTTTTGTGCAGAGGCAAGAGCCTGGCGCGCTGCAGCCGGGGGAGGGCTATGTCCGTCGGAACAGCCTTCCCGGACACTGCTCGATCACGCCGGCGATCTCCAATCCCGATATTAGGCCAAGGACCTCGCCAATGGGCCGGCTCGATTTAGTCGCTAGCTCGTCAGGGTGAACCGGATTCACCCCGAACAGCTCTGCCAGCTCGCGCTCCTTCGGCAACAGTGCCTCCGGCAGTGGCCGGCTCGACAGCGGGGGCGTGGTTTTGCTCGGCACAGTTGCGAGCTCGGGAAAGTGCTGCAGCAGGTCGGCGGCCTCCAGCACCGGGCCCGCGCCATCTCGAAGCAGGCGGTTACTGCCGGCCGACACCAGGCTGGTGATGTTGCCGGGAACGGCCATTACCTCCCTCCCCTGGTCGAGCGCCGCTCCGGCCGTTATGAGTGCACCGGAACCGACCGCCGCCTCGACCACCAGGGTTACCCGCGAGAGACCGCTGATCAGCCGATTCCTCCGAGGGAAGCTGCCGATGGTGGGGCGTTCTCCCGGCGGGAATTCGGTGACCAGAAGTCCCTCTCGGGCTACCCGCTCGTAGAGCACCCGGTTGGCCGCCGGATAGATGACTCCGAGCCCGTTACCGAGCACCCCAATGGTATTACCACCCGCGTCGAGCGCCGCCGTATGCGCCACTGCATCCAGCCCCCGCGCCATGCCGGACACGATGACGACGCCTGCCTCCGCCGCCATTCCTGCCAGGGTCCGGCACACGGCCGCGCCATATGCTGAGTGATCGCGGCTGCCCACAACGGCGGCCGATGGCCGAAGAAGAAGAGCCGCGCTGCCCAGAGCAAAGAGCACCGGCGGAGGATCTGGAATGTTCCGGAGCAGCAGTGGGTATCCTGAGTCAGTGGGGAGCAGCACCTCGGCCCCGAGTCGGGCCGCGTCCTCGGCGACCTTCCGTCCAGTTTCCAGCGGAGTAGCCTTGACGGCGGTAGCGATGGCGCGAGAAAACCCGGGAATGGACTTTAATAATGCAAACGGCGCCGAGTGGGCGCCGAGTGCGGTGGGGAACGCAGAGAGCAGAGTTTGTAATCGGGCGGGACCCATTCCCGGAACCTGGGTCAGCGCCAGGTACGCGACACGTTCTTCTTCCACCTAATCTTCCTCCCCTGCTTCAGGATCCTCCGCCTTGGCAACCAGGTCCGCCTCCTTGGCCTGCTCGACCAGCTTCCAGAGATGCTCCTTCAGTTCTTCGACTCCCAGACCAGCGACGCTGGAGACCGCCTGCACTCCCACGGCGTCCGGAGCATGCAGGTCGGGCAGCGGGGAGTCGGTGGGGAGCAGATCGCGCTTGGTGAGGATTACTACGTGTTCCTTGCCGGCGAGCTCGCTGCTGTACTGCTGGACCTCGTTCCGGAGCCGATCGTAGGTGGCCTGCGGTTCCTCACTGTCGAGCGGAACCAGAAACGCCAGGAGGCGGGTGCGCTCGACGTGCTGAAGGAAACGAAGGCCGAGCCCTTTTCCCTCGTGAGCTCCCTGGATGATTCCGGGGATGTCCGCCACCACGAACGACCGGTGCCCCGAGAGCCCCACCACTCCGAGGTTCGGCTCCAGCGTAGTGAAGGGATAGTCCGCGATCTTGGGACGGGCGGCAGAAATGATGGACAACAGGGTGCTCTTTCCTGCGTTGGGCTCTCCCAGCAGGCCCACATCGGCGATGAGCTTGAGCACCAGCTCGATCTGCCGTTCTTCGCCTTGCTCGCCCGGCTCCCACTCACGGGGAGCTTGATGTGTGGACGTGGCGAACCGGGCGTTGCCCCGTCCGCCCCTTCCACCCCGGGCCACGCGCAAGGTGTCGCCCGGCTCGAGCACCTCTCCTATGAGCTCAGCGGTGGCGGCATCGCGTACCACCGTACCCGGTGGAATCGGCAGATAGATGTCCGGCGAGGAGGCGCCGGTTTTGGTTGACCCCTTGCCGTGCTCTCCCCGCTCGGCCTTCCAGAGGGTGCGATACCGATAGTCCAGCAGTGTGGCCAGATTGGGATCCGCCTTTACGTACACGCTACCGCCGCGGCCACCGTCTCCCCCGTCCGGCCCACCCTTTGGCTTGTACTTGAAGCGGGCGAACGAGCTGGCCCCGGAGCCCCCGGTTCCTCCAACTACCCGCACCACCGCCCGATCGATGAGCATCAGTTCCCCGGAGACCAGCCATCGCGCACCGTGCGCCAGAGCTGTTTGACTGTCTTCCACTGATCGAAGGACAGCAGCGGGTTTACGATGGACAGCACTCCTTCGATCTGACCGAACGTGGCTCCGCCATTCAGAGCGCCGCGCAGATGGGAGTGGAGCTGCCGGGGCGCCTCCAGCACGGCGGTTTGGGCTACGGTACACAGCTCGCGGAGCTTCAGATCGAGTCCGGGGCGAGCCAGCGTGCGGCCGTAGCCCTCGGTGATCATCCAGGCGTCAACGGCGGGATGCAGCTCGCGGACGCTCTCGCGCAGCTTCCGGTAATTGTCCCCGTACACCACGCCACACAGCTCCTCGCCCCGGCGGGTCCATTCCGGCGCCTGCCGGTAATCGGTATCGGGATCGGCTCCCGGGGGCTTCACGCCGCTGGCCTTGCGCCACACCGTGAAGGCGATGAGCGCTCGAGGGTACCCGACCATCAGCACACTTTGCAGCAGCAGCTCCTCGACCCAGATGGACGGCACCTGAGACGACATGAGCAGACCAGCCCGCTCCCGGAGCTCCGGCTCGTAGCCCTGCGCAATGGCCGCAGCGAACCGCACGAGGTCCCGGGTCTGGGGGTCGAGACTGTCCTGCTTTGCCATCATGATACTCCGTGTCGGCACGAATCGTGGATCAAACTCACCCGTAGTAAGGCAAAATCAACCACATAGGGAGGAAGGACACGGGGGTAACGTAAACTCCTTGAGTTTTCGTAGTCGCGCAGCGGCGTTCGGGTTGTAGTGTTCTTACTAAAAAGCAACCGCACTCGTACTGGACCATGCGAGTCTGGGAATATGGCTGGCTTACGTTACCTCCGTGCCCTCCCTCCCTCTGCGGTGAATTCTCCCGGACGAAGATACATCCAGCCCTCTGTCATCGCCCCTTCAATATTCCCTAGCCGTCCTTAGCTTTCGCCCCGATGCACCCACTAGTCGGCGCTCTTCTCATCGCGGCGGCACTCGTCGGCGCGCTCGCCCCCGCGCCGGCCTCAGCGCAGGCATCGGCCTACATCCCGCTCGACGACACCCGGCTTCCTCTCCTCGAACATCTCATAGCCCGTGGCGACATCGAGGACCCCTCGCCGATGGTACGTCCATTCCGCCGGGCCGATGCCGTACGGGTGCTCTCCGCCGTTGATAGCTCCTCCCCTCCGCTCATCCGGCGTTTGCGGTCCGAGTTGGAAGATGCGTCCGGCAACTCGTGGTCGATCGACGGCCGGACGGGCGCGCAGGTCTACTCCCACGCCCGACGGGACCTGCTCCACTCGGCCGGCCCCTCCGGCGCCCGTCCCTACTTCGAGCTGCGCGGGGCCGCAACGTTCGGCAATATCGTGCTGGTCACCCGGCCCGTGGTCGAGCCCAGGGTGACCGATGATCCGGACTGGCCCGGCCGTCGTGACGTGGACGTGGCAGGCCGCATGGCCGACGCGTATCTCAGCGCTCAGTTCGATTACGCAACCGTGTTCTACGGACAGATGGATCGGAACTGGGGGCCGGTGGGCTTGCCGGGGCTGCCGCTCAGTGGCTACGCCTACGAGCGACAGGGCCTGGCGCTGGAGATCGGCACCGGCACGCTGAAGCTGTCGGCCCTGGCTACCGAGCTCCAGGACGAGATCGACAGCCTGGGGCAAACGGTGCACCGGTACTACTTCGTCCACCGGCTCCAGGCCGGACTCTCGCGCCGGCTCTCGCTGGCCATTTGGGAGGGGGTGGTGCTGGCCGGGGCCGACCGCAACTTCGAAAGTCGCTACCGCAATCCCCTGTCGCTCACCTATCTGGCGAGCACCATCGGGCTGGGTGACCGGGGTAACGTGCTCCTCGGCGCCGATGCCCGGTGGCGCGCGTTCGGTCGAACCACCTTGCACGCCCAGCTCGCCGTGGACGACTTCTGGTACCGCAACCGGGAACGCAACCGGGACCGCTTCGCCTTTACGCTGGGCGCGGAAGGCCCGCTGGCGAGCTCAGCCGCCTGGCATGGACTGTACACCCAGGTGTCGAGCCTGGCCCTCCGGGCCTTCAACCGCCACGAGAACTTTACCGACGCGGGGGTCGGGATCGGACGGAACTTCAGCGACTACGATCAGCTCTCACTCCGAATAAGTCTTCCGGTTCGAGACCGCTGGCTGTTATCGCCCGAGCTCACCGTGCTGCGCCAGGGAGAAGGCCGCATCAACGACCCCTATCCCCAGCCGGATGCCAATGGCGTGCTGTCCACCCCGACGCTCTTTATCGGGGAGGTCGAGCGGACCTACCGGGGCGCGGTGGGGCTCAGCGGGGCTACCGGGCCGCTGCAGCTGACCGGCAACGCCGGCTTCCATCATGTCGTGAACAGCGGACATCAGCCCGGCCGGACAGCAAATCGCTTCGTGGGCAGCGTTCAGGCAACTCTGGGTTTCTCGCGGAAGGGGGCGCTTCGATGAGACCCTCGCCGAGACACTCGCCGGCGCCACTCACCCGGGATCGCGTGCTGCAACTGATTCACAGGATGAAAAGCAGCCGCGTGGTCGTGGTGGGAGACATCATGCTCGACCGCTACCTCATCGGAGACACCGAGCGGCTTTCCCCCGAAGCGCCGGTACCGGTGGTGACCGTGCGGGAACGCCACGCTGCGCTCGGCGGAGCCGCCAACGTTGCCGCCAACGTGGTAACGCTCGGGGCCCGCTGTCTGCTGGTCGGCGCAGTGGGCGACGATGCCGATGGCGCGTCAATCAGGCAGGAGCTGGCGGTGGCGAGGCTGGAAGACCGCCATGTGCTCACCATCGCAGGCCGTCCGACCACCTCCAAGACCCGGATCATCGCCCGGTCGCAGCAGATCGTTAGGATCGATGAGGAGGTCGACACCCTGGTGGAGGGGCCGGACCTTACCCGGCTTACAGCTGCCGCGCGAGAGGCGCTGGCCGATGCCGACGCCCTTCTGCTGGAGGATTACAACAAGGGGGCGCTACCACCGGGGTTGATTATGGCGGTGATGGAAGTGGCCAAGCGGCGGGGAATACCGATCGTGGTAGATCCCAAGTACCGGCAGTTTTTCGAGTACTCCGGGGCGACGGTGTTCAAGCCCAACCGCAGAGAGCTGGAGTCTGCGCTCGGCGCCGCGGTAGACCTTCAGGACGGCGGGGCGCTGCCGGAGGTGCTCACCCGCCTCAAGGTGGACAACTTGCTGGTAACCCTTGGCTCCGAAGGCATGGTCCTGGTTACCAAGGATGGGACGCTGACCAAAATCCCCAGCATCGCCCGGAGGATCTACGATGTCTCCGGCGCCGGCGATACCGTCACCGCCTGGCTGGGAACCGCGCTCGCAGCCGGCGCCTCGGTCCGGGAGGCGGCCCAGGTGGCCAACTACGCTGCGGGCGTCGAGGTAGGCAAGCCCGGCGTGGCCACGGTATCACCCGAAGAGGTCTTGGCGGTGCATGAGGAGCGGTTCGATCAGATCGGGAAGCTGCGGAGAGGAGGGTTGATTTGAGTCGCCAGCTGCCAGTCGCCAGCTAGGAGAGGATCATGTGACCGATGACTGGAGACTGGAGACTGGAGACTCGTGACTGGTGACTCGTGACTGGTAACTCCCTCACCCTTGCACCACACCGGTCCCAAACCCCAGCCAGACCCGCCAGGTCTCTTTCACGTCCTCGATGTAGCTGCTCAGCCGTCCGGCCGCTTCCGTATGGGCAGTTGCGAGCTCCACCACGCCTGACTCCTCCATCCGCTCGCCCACGGCCGAGGGGCACTCTTTCAAAGCCAGTTCTCCCAGCCGCTCCTTGCTCCACGACTTTGGGGCCTTGACCTCGCACTGCGACAGAAAGGCGAGGAGATCGCGGCGGGTCCAGCCGGCGAGCCATCCCTCCGCGTCGGAAGCTGGGGCCACGAGACCGGCCTGGAGAATAAGACGGGAGGACTCGACCACGTCGAGACCGCGCCGGCGGGTTTCCTGGCGGCTCAGGCTCGCGAGGGACCTCGGCACCCCCGGATCGGCGCTTAGGTGGCGCAGGGCGTCCACCGCGTGGGCCCGGGAGCCGAGCGGCAGCGTGGACAGTGCGCCGAGCATGGCGTGGAACTCCGGGTCGGGCGGAGGCATGGGGGACTGAATCGCCTCCACCGAGAGCGGGGCCCAGCAGGCCCAGTAATCCATCCCCTGCCCCATCTCTACTACGAACTCATTGCGTTGCTGCACCAGCGCCGGGGCGTGGGCGATGCGGAAGGCATGGGGAGACATCACGGCGGCCGCGAAGTCTGCGGCTTCCCCTGCCATGATGAAGCCGGAGAAGGTCTCGTGCGCAGCCAGCACTATCAGCGCTACCCTGAGATCCAGATACGCCTCGGCGCTGGCGTCCTGGAGGTGCTCTTCCAGGGCCGTCGCCATGACCGAGCGAGCCAGCTCGTTGTACTGACGCTGGATCTGTTCGCCGGTACCACCCACCCCCGGATTGGCCCGGCGCACTCGCCAGAGGTACTCGCCCAGACCATCCACTTCCTGACGCCGTACCCGCTCCATGAGCCAGGGAGAGAAGTCCATGCACGGCACGCAAGCGGACGGATTCTGGGTGGGTGACAGGCACCGAAACTCCCGGTGACCCTTGTCGGCCGCATAGCTCAGAAGATCAGATGAGCCCGGATCGTCAGCGGTCAGAACCGCGGATTCTTTAAACGGCTCGAATGTCAAGATCTTACCCCAAGAGAGAAGCCTTGGAATGTTTTCCTGATTTTGCGCCTGTGCAAGGGTTGGCCGGAATCTCGGGGGGGGGGAGGGGTAGCGGCTGGGATCGTACAAGCGCTCCCACTCGTTGTCTCGACCGAGGTTCATGTCCCTGATCAGCATGCCGTTTATTTTTATTTAATAACACGTCTCCTCG
>JACCRS010000171.1 GCA_013813435.1 Gemmatimonadales bacterium | reverse complement strand
CAGCAAGTTCTTTTTCTACCCCAAGGCGGCAATCTCTTACCGCTTTGAACGGCCCTTCGGGGGGGTTGAGGCGATCAAGCTTCGGGGGGCATTCGGCCAGACCGGCAACCAGCCGCTGTTCGGGTCCAAGTTCAGTCCCGATACCACCGGAACCATCGGTGGCATTTTCGGGGTGGTGCCGGGGAATCGCGCCGGTGATGTGAACATACGGCCGGAGCGTCAGAGCGAGATTGAGGCGGGCTTCGATGCCCAGCTGGCAAACGGGCGGGCGGAGCTGAACTTCTCAGTTTACCAACGCACGATCAGTGATTTGATCCTGGAGCAGACTATCGCGCCGAGCTTAGGTCAGGAAACTCGCATCTTCAGCTCCGACAGCAGGCTGCGGAACCGCGGAGTAGAGGTGGCTCTCTCCGTATCGCCATCGCAGAGCCCGGACTTCAACTGGCTCGTCCGAACCACCTTTTTCCTCAATCGCAGCAAGATCACCCGGCTCGACGTCCCTGCCTTTGAGACCGGCGGGTTCGGCACCTCGCTGGGGGCGTTCAAGATCGAGCAGGGCAGGTCGGCCACCCAGATCGTCGGGAACGAGGGCGTAGTAGGCGACGCCAACCCCGACTTTCAGATGTCGTTCTCCAACGACCTGACCTGGAAGAGTCTGAGTCTCGGATTCCTCTTCGACTGGAAGCAGGGGGGCGACGTCGTCAACCTGACCGAGTTCCTTTACGACGCCGGGCAGAACAGCGTGGACTATGAGACAGCGGGTGTACAACGGCAGGCCCGCTTCAACGATCCGGTCAATCCCGAGACCCAGGTTTACGTGCAGGATGCCTCGTACCTCAAGCTCAGGGAGGTCACCCTGGCTTACAACCTGCCGGACGGCTTCACTCAGCGCTTGTTTGGGGGCACGGCCCGATACGCCCGACTTTCGGTAAGCGGACGTAACCTCCTTCGATTTACCGGATATCGCGGCCTCGACCCCGAAGTGAGCAACTTCGGTAACCAGTCGATCATCCGGAATATCGACGTGGCGCCGTTTCCGCCGAGCCGAAGTTTCTTCTTTGCCATCGACCTGGGCTTCTGACCATGAGGACGACCATGAGACACTGGCGCTTTGCGCTCCTGGCCTCGTTCCTCGGCGCGGGAGCCTGCAACTTCGACTTGAACACCAACCCCAACAGTCCCGATCCCATTGGGGAGAATCCGTCCCGCGGGCTAGTTTCGGCAAATGCCAATGGGATGCTGATCGCGATCCGGCAGGATGTACAAGACTTTGCGCTCGATGTTGGGATCCTCGGTCGGGAAGTGCTTCGCATTGACGGATCGGATCCTCGCTTCATCTCCGAGCTACTCATCGGTTCGTTAGATCCGGGCGGTGACGCCTTCGGGGGCGACCACTGGTTCGACCAGTACACCGCGATCGGTGGAGGAAATCGGCTGCTGGCCGTCCTGCCCACAGCAGAGGCCCTGACCGACGCCGAGAAGAGCGCAACCGCCGGCTTTGTACGGACCATTCAGGCCTATAGCTTCCTGATGGTCCTCAACGCTCACACCCAGGACTCGATTCCGATAGACATCCCCATCGACATAACGGCCCCGCCTCCACCGTTCGTCAGCAACGTTGCGGCGTACGACCACGTGGTCAGCCTCCTGGACCTGGCAAGAACCGACCTCCAGGCGGGCGGAGCCGCATTTCCTTTCACCTTGCCGCCGGGCTTCACCGGATTCAACACGCCTGCCGCGTTTGTGCAGTTCAACCGGGCCCTGCGGGCACGGGTAGCGGCGTATCGGCTGGATTGGGCCGGGGTGCTTGCTGCCCTCACGGAGTCCTTCCTCGTGGATCCAGCCGCGCCGCTGGACCGGGGTGTCTATATGGACTATGGAACCGGAGCTGGTGATTTCGCCAACCCCCTCTCGCAGGATCCGACGGCGGGAGAAAATTTCGCCCACCAGCAACTGGACACCCTGGCCCAGCTGCAAACCGACGGTGTGACCCAGGACAGACGGTTTGTCACCAAGACTGTTTCCCGCGCGTCCTCCACCACTAACGGCTTCAGCTCCGACCTCGGCTGGATCCGGTATCCGAGCCCGAGCTCCCCCATCCCGTTGATCAAGGTCGAGGAGTTAATTCTTCTCCGGGCGGAAGCCAACATAAACCTTGGCGACCTCACGACAGGGCTCACCGATATCAACACGGTCCGGCAAACGTCCGGCGGCTTGCCACCCGCTGCCCCCTTTGTCGATCAGACTGCCGCAATCACTGAGCTGCTCTACAACCGGCTGTTCTCGCTGTTATACGAGGGCGGACATCGGTGGATCGACCTCCGGCGCTACGGCCGATTGGCCGTCTTCCCGGCTGGCGACCTTCCCATCTCTCGGGCAGACGGACCCGAAGTGGTGTTCTCCACGTTCCCGGTCCCGAGAGACGAGGTCCTGGCCCGCTAAGGGCAGAGTCGAGCTCCCCTCGGGAACCAAGCCGGATCTCCTCCGAGGTCCGGCTGTGCTGGATCACCGCGCCTCGTCTCCTATGCCTAGTTCAGCTTGGAGGAACCAAGAAGATGCATGCAGCCGCATTTCCCACTTCGCCCTGGGCCGGGCTGTGCGTGGGCCTCATTCCGCTGTTGTTTGCCTGCACCGGAGAAGGCGCCAAGTACGCCGGCACCTGGAGGCGCGATTTATACGGTGAGGGTGAGGTTCGGATGAAGCTGGCGTCAAATGGTGGAATGGAGCTGATGATGCCGTCACGGCGCTGGCCCGACTCGGTGATGAAAAGCCGTGCCGACTTCACGGGAGACACTCTACTTTTCAAGGCAGATACCAGCGCTCTTGCCTGCCAGACAGCCGATGCGCGCTACGTAATCAGCAGGACCGAGGACCAGCTACAGATTGCCGGGATTGGAGCCGACAGCTGCGGAGGACGACGGGCGGCACTGGTAGGTACGTGGGAGAAGTCGTGAAGGGCGCTTTAATCCAAAGCCGGCCACTGCTGAGTCACACAGTGAAATGCGCCCAGACCCCAGACCAGATCGGTGCAGTCAATCCCGATAATCTCGCGCCCGGGGAGCAATGATTGTAAAGTGGCGTGGGCCTGCTCGTCGCGCTCAGGGTCATACGCCGGCAGCAGCACGATTCCATTGGCGATATAGAAGTTCGCGTAACTGGCGGGTAACCGCTGGCCATCATGGTACAGGGGGCGGGGCATCGGCAATGTGACCACCCGCAGCGGGCATCCATCCTGGTCGGTCATGCGGTTGAGCCGCTCCAGATTACTCTGCAGCGGCTCGTAATTTTCGTCGGCCGGATCGTCCTCCACCACCGTGACCACCGTGTTGGGGTTCACGAATCGGGTCAGGTCGTCCACATGACCGTCGGTATCATCTCCCACGATCCCCTCACCCAGCCATAAAATGTGGGCTACCCCGAAGTAGGAGCGGAGATAAACCTCGATGGCAGCCTGGTCCAGCTCAGGATTTCTATTGCGGTTGAGCAGGCAGGCCTCGGTGGTGAGCAGCGTGCCGAGACCGTTCACATCGATCGACCCGCCCTCCAGTACGATTCCGGGATCGAACACCGGGATACCGAGCTCCTGTCCGACGCGCGTCGGCACCACGTCGTCCAGATCGTATGGAGGATACTTGCCGCCCCATGCATTGAATTTCCAGTCTACTATGGCCTGCGCCCGACCACCTGCTTCATCTCGTTGCAGGAAGATGGGGCCGTGATCGCGGCACCACGCATCGTTGGTGGGATTGTAGTGGAAGAAGACGGGGCCGCTGTCGGCGCCCTCATCAGCCAGCAGCCTTCGAACGTCGTGCTCCATCTCAGGTCCGGCGATATTTATGTGTACTTCTTCATGATGAGCCAGGTGACGCACCATGCGGGCAAAGATCGCGGGCACCGAGCCGAACTTGCCGGGCCACGAAGCCTCCTTGTGCGGCCAGCTGAGCCAGGTGCCGCGGTGGGGCTCCCACTCTGCGGGCATCCGATATCCCAGCTCGGAGGGAGCGGTCAGTCCAGGTAACGCTTCGTGATGTCGGCGTAGGCGTCGATACGGCGGTCTCGCAGGAAGGGCCAGTGGGTGCGGCTTGCGTCGACCTTGCTGAGGTCGAGGGTGGCGGTCAGTACCTCTTCGCCGGTGCCGCCTTTGACCAGGATACGTCCACCTGGGTCCGACACGAAGCTGCCTCCCCAGAATTCGAGGCCGCCTGCGGGGCCCTTCTCGTAGCCCACACGGTTGACGGCGCAGACATACAGTCCATTAGCGATGCCGTGGCTTCGCTGGATCGTTTCCCATGCAGTCTCCTGCTGAGCGCCGTGCTCCTCCTTCTCAGCGGGGAGCCAGCCGATAGCAGTGGGGTAAAACAGTATCTGGGCCCCGCTCATGGCCGTGAGACGGGCCGCCTCGGGGTACCATTGGTCCCAGCAGACCAGCACTCCGATACGGCCGAAACGCGTGTCCCACGTGCGGAAGCCGAGATCGCCCGGTGTGAAGTAGAACTTCTCATAATATTGCGGGTCGTCCGGGATGTGCATCTTCCGGTACTTGCCCAGGAACCGGCCGTCGGCGTCGATAACCGCCGCCGTGTTGTGATAGAGGCCCTCGGCTCGCTTCTCAAACAGGGACGCGACAATGACCACTCCGAGCTCGGCTGCCAGCCGGCCCAGAGCCTCGGTCGAGGGGCCAGGCACCACCTCCGCCAGACCAAAGAAGACATGATCTTCAGTCTGGCAGAAGTACCGGCTCAGAAACAGCTCCTGCAGGCACACAATTTCGGCCCCGCGGCCCGCGGCATCCCGGATGCCCTGGACCGCCTTATTCATGTTCGCTTTGGAGTCTTCGGTGCAGCTCATCTGCACCAGTCCGAGCGTCACAGTTTTCCCAGCATCCCGATTGGTCATGATATGATAATAATTGCCCACCGAACCGGAGTCATCACCCGATGGGTAGTGACCCCCGTCACCTAGCATTTCGCTGGCGTACACGATCTTGAAGTCAGCGGGCCTCGCGGACCTCGCGGGCCCTAAACCAGGAAAGGAATAATTCCAATGAGAGGTGGTTGTCGGAGCTTCACGCTGGTCAACATGGTTGTCGGCTCGATATTGCTGGGCTGTGGCGAGAGAGATACCGATGCGGCACCTGCCACCGCCAGCGTCCAGGCTGCGGGTCCCGCCGGTGCACCGCCGGACACGTCACGCATGATTTCCGAGACTACTGCTGCGCCCGTTCCCGGGAAGGTCGTTGCATCTCGTGACTCCTTGCCCGCCCCCAAGCCCGCCCCCGCCCCGGCCGCCGCGAAGCCTCCTCGAAAAGCCGCTGCGGCTCCTAAGCCTGCTGCTCCGTCGCCCAGGCCCACGCCGCCCCCTACGGCGCCGTCCGACACCCCACCCCCAGAGCCGACTGCGCCAGCGTCGGATAGCGCACCGGTGGCTGCCCAGGCGAATGCACCGTTGCGCGACGAATACCATCGGGCTCCGCTCGATACAGTTTCACAACAGGTGTATGATGGCTGGAAGCAGTACAACCTCAATTGCGCGCGATGCCACGGTGAGGATGTGCAGGGCACTACAATCGCGCCTCATCTGGTCACGTCACTCCAGCCCAATGGACCCATCAACACAAAGCAGCTCTTTGTCAAGACGGTCTGCGATGGGCGTCCGGAGCGGGGCATGCCGGCCTGGTGTCCGCTTGGCATGGAGATGGAGAAGATCGAGGCAATCCACGCCTACGTGAAAGGCCGGAGCGATGGGAAGGTTCGACCGGGACGTCCCGCGGTGAGGCCGGAAGGCTAATCATCAATGTCAACACAGAGCAAAAGACGACCATGAGATTATCGAATTCGACCGTAACGTGTGCCCTGGTATTCATTCTCGGAGTTCCCATCGGGGCATGTAGTGGGAGTGCGCGTGACACCGAGGGCACGGCGGCGGCGCCAGTGGATAGCGGAGCCAAACCGGATGCGCAGCAGGACACAGGATCTGCTGCCGATACTTTATCGGAGCAACGGCAGCCGGCGGTGGCCACGCGGCCGACTGACTCCCCTGCGCAGGTCCGACCGGATACGCCTCCTGCAGGTGCCGCGAAGCCGGCCGAGCAGGCTGCAGGTGAAGATGGGCCAAACGTGAGTCAGGCGGATTACGAAGGTTGGAGGCAGTACAGTGTGAACTGCGCGCGGTGCCACGGGCAGGACGTTCTGCCCAACCCGGTGGCGGCCAATCTACTGATCTCGCTCGGGTCGGGTGGTCCAATCTCCAGCGAAGAAGAGTTTTTCGAGGTGGTTAACGAGGGTCGCCCGGCACGAGGGATGCCGGGGTTCAAGGGCGTTTTGAGCCGAGAGCAGATCGAAGCCACTTACGCCTACGTCAAAGGCAGAGCCGAGAAACGAATTCCACCGGGCCGGCCGGCGCGCCCCCCAGCCTGAGTTTCCGCATGCTGTTCACTTCGGCCACCCGCCCGCGGATACAGCGGAGATGGATGCATGATTAACAAGATCAACCTGACCGAGAAATTCAGTCGCTTTGACGATCAGTGGAATCCGAAAATCGTGGCGGATCTGAACGACAGCCAGGTCAAACTGGCCAAGGTTCAGGGTGAGTTCGTCTGGCATCAACACGAAAATGAAGACGAGCTTTTCATCGTGGTCCAGGGCCACCTCACCATCGAGCTCCGCGATGGCCAAGTCACGCTCGGTCCTGGTGAGCTCGTCGTCATACCAAAGGGCGTCGAGCACCGGCCCGTGGCGCGTGACGAAGTGCATCTCATGCTGATAGAGCCCCAGGGCATCCGACACACGGGTGACATCGTCACCGAACGAACGGTACACGAGTACGCTCGGATCTAGACACGCGATTCTGGTAGTGTGAAGCCCCGGGGGTAAAAAGAGCCCCCCGGCACGCGCCAGGAGGGCTAATTTCCTTCCCTGCCTTCCGGTCACTGCGGAACGGCTGAGCTATTGCTTGACCCAGGTGGGCCGAAGATCCCGCGTTACATCGGTCACCAACTGGCTCACGACTTCCCCGTACGCCTCCTCCTTGTCACGCATTGCGATCGAGGGGAGCGCGCCAGAGAGTCCGACTCGGCCTACAGTGCCATCGGCTGCCGCGCTCGAGCGCCAGACGGTGCCTCCGGATTTGGTGGAGAGCAGGCGAACGGTCAGCTCCGCGGACACCGCAGCCCGGACGTTCACCCCGGTGACGCTGAGCTTGCCGCGCGGCTTTATGCCGGAGACCTTCAGATGACCTACAAACACAGCGGGAACGTTCTTGTCTCGGCCGAGCGCCTGGGCGAGTGTGGCTCCGTCGCCGCTTGCCGCCAGGCTCTTGAGCGAGGAATCTGCGGCATCGAGTTCCAGTAGCTCGATGCCCGATTGGCTCTTCAACAACGCCTCGGCGAACCTCTGAGTCGCCAGAGCGCTCATTCCACTATTCGTCTGATCAGTAGAGAACGCTATCACGGCTACGCGGCCATAGGGAACGAGATCGAGCCGCGCCGGGACCGCTGCATACTTGGCGGAGCAGGCCGAGAGCGCCACCATCCCGCAAAGCGCAAACACGAATTGCGTTCGGACAGGGCCGTTTACGCTGTTCCATAACATCGGAGGCACCTTAGTGGTGGGATTACGCCTCCGAAAGCAAGAGGCGAGCCAAATGTGTCGAATGGCTCGCGCACGACTTTTGATCGTACTTTCGAGAGATCGCTTGCCCAGCATCCCTAACGTCAGGCCGAGGGTGACGCCCGAAACTTCCAAAGAGCGGTTCCATCGGATGCTTCTGCTGGGGGTGCAACGTCTGCGCGGCCGGCCGGTGGGAGCGTACATCCGCAAGCTCCAGGAATGGGAAAGCCTGGAGCCGAAGGCCTTTCAACGCCTGCGCGCCGATCGCCTGGCGGACACATTGGCGTACGCCAAAAGGAGTGTCCCTCTCTATCGTTCCGGCCCTTGGAGCGAAGCAATCGGAGGTGGTGATGCGGAGGCTCTTCAAACATGGCCCGTGCTCGAGCGGGCGATGATTCAGGCCTCGGGAAGCGAATTGCTCTCCCAATCCAACACTCGAAGCCACTATTTCCGCCGCACCGCGGGTTCGACCGGTGCGGCGCTCGGTATTGCAATGGACACTGACGCGGCTGCATGGGCGTGGGCCACCGATTACAGGGGGCTTCTCTGGCATGGCATTCCCGTGGGTGCTCGTTCCATATACGCCTACCGGCAGCGCGAAAGTGCGCTGGCGGAGTGGATGCGAAACCGGGAAACCTTGCTGACGAGCGATCTTTCACCCCCCCGCTTGACAGAGGCCGTGAAATACCTGCAGGTGGCCAAGCCGACTTACGTCTCGGGATATGTCTCGGCCGTCTGCGAGATGGCCCAGCACGCAATGCTCTTTGCTTCCTCCAGGTCGCGCCCGCTGGTGCCGTTCGTTAAGGTATTCGGGGAGATGCTCCACAAGTTTCAGCGATACCAAATAGAACAGGGCTTGGGTTCTCGAGTGATCGAGACCTATGGCTGCAGTGAAACCGGGACCGTTGGCTATGAATGCCCGGCCGGGTCGCTTCACGTCTTCGCCGAACATGTCGAAGTGGAGATCCTGCGCGATGGAAAGCCGGTGGAGCCGGGGGAGGTTGGTGACATCGTCCTAACCTGTACTACAAATCGGGTGATGCCGCTCATTAGATACCGAGTGGGTGACAGAGGGCGGCTTTCCCCCGACCCGTGCCGGTGCGGACGGCCCCACCCGGTCATCGCCGGGATCGAAGGAAGAGTCGGAGACGTGCTGCTCACTGCCGCCGGCGGCCGTGTTCATGGAACCGCTCTGGGGGATCTCCTCAAGGGAGTCACCGCGAGTTCGCCCACCGCGATTGGGCGGGTGTTGTTCCAACAGGAAAACCAGCGAACCTGGACCGTGCTGGTGCAACCAGGGCCTGACTTCGGTGATGGGATCGCCACGCTGCTGGTCGATGGCGTCAAGGCCATCTTCGGGGAAGAATGCCGGGTTACTGTGAAGCCGGTGCTGGAGATGCCTCGCGAGCCTTCGGGCAAGTTCCGGTTCTATCGCGCCGCCCGCCCGCCTGCCTGTATCACAACGTAGTAGCACCTCGGGGGTTACTCACCACCGACACCGGTTGGGTCCACCCGGCTGTATGGACCGAAAATCCATGAGTACCATCTCCCAGTCCCGCGCATCGGTGCGCCAGTCCGGATGGTTCACGATGTCCTGCGTCGAATAAATCCTGCCCCGATACTCGAATTCCATGGGAATCGTCGCTTTCGCCTTGCCCCAGGCATAGATCAGCTTCCTGAACTCCACTACCGGCAGCTGGTTCCCTTGCAGGGACTGATACTGGTAGGTGATCCTCGCCAGTTGGTCATTAATGTCGATGAAGCGGACCACGTCTTCCTGGTATCCCCAGAGCTTCAGGGGATTGCTTCGGAGGAGGAAGTGATTCGAGGCCGGTCCCTCGGTCCGCAGGTTGCTGAACATCGTAAAGTTTCCGGCCGTGCGCAGTCCAAGATGGGAAGTGATGC
>JACCRS010000164.1 GCA_013813435.1 Gemmatimonadales bacterium | reverse complement strand
GACTATGGACATCAACAAAGACCTCGTCGCCGCCTCCGCCGCCCCGTTGGTTCTCGCCATTCTGGCCGAGGGTGACTCCTACGGCTACGCGATCCTCAAGCGCGTGAGCGAGCTTTCCGGCGGGGAGCTGCAATGGACCGATGGAATGCTCTACCCAGTGCTCCACCGTCTCGAGCGGCAGGGCCACATCAAGGGCAAGTGGGGCACCTCTGAGACCGGCCGGAAGCGCAAGTACTATCACCTCACGGCACGGGGCCAAGCGCAGCTCGCGGAGCAGTGTCAGCAGTGGCAGATGGTGGACGCGGCGCTGCGCAACATCTGGCCCGCGGTTTCGCTTCCGATGCGGCTAGCGCTCTCGCCGCTGCCGTCCCATGGCTGAGCCCGCGACGGAAGTCGGGTCGAGCGACTCCCTCGAGGGACAGATCGATCGGTGGCGGAGCTATCTTCGCCGTCGGCAGGCGATCCGGCCGGTGGACGCGGAGGAGCTGGAGGATCACCTGCGCGGCGAGGTGGCTCAGCTTCGCGGCGCCGGCCTCACGGAGAACGAGGCATTCCTGGTGGCGGTGAAGCGGATGGGTGCGCTGGACGTGATCTCGAACGAGTTCGCGCGCGAGCACTCGGAGCGGCTGTGGAAGCAGTTGGTCATGTCCTCCACCGGCACGGCCGAGTCGGCGGACGAGTCGCGGACCGAGACGTTCGTCGTCTTCGCGCTCGCCGTCGTCGCCGCGCTGGCGATGAAAGTGCCGACCCTGTTCGGCCTGGATTGGGGCGGGGAGGACATGCCGTTCTACCTGCGGAACGTCAGCTTCTTCGTACTCCCTTTCGTAGCCGGCTACTTCGCCTGGAAGCGACGGCTCGACGCCCGCACCCGGTTGTGGCTCGCGCTCGCGTTCGCCACTGCGGTCCTCCTCGTGAATGTCTATCCCTTCGAGGTGGGCGCCGACACGGAAGCGCTCACTGGGCTGCACCTGCCGATCGCGCTGTGGCTGCTCGTGGGGGTCGCCTACGCGGGGGGACGCTGGGGGGAGAGCGCCCGCCGCATGGACTTCGTCCGCTTCTCCGGGGAGCTCTTCATCTACTACGCGCTGATCGCGATGGGCGGCGGCGTGCTCATCGCGTTCACGATGGGGATGTTCGGGGCGATCGGCGTGGACGCGGAGCCGCTGGTCCAGGATTGGCTGCTGCCGTGCGGGATGGTCGGCGCGGTGCTGGTCGCTTCCTGGCTGGTCGAGGCGAAGCAGAGCGTGATCGAGAACATGGCCCCAGTGTTGACGCGGATCTTCACGCCCTTGTTTGCGCTCGCCCTGGTTGCCTTCCTGGGGACGATGATCTGGACCGGCCGCGGGATCGACATCGAGCGTAACGCGCTGATCGCCTTCGACCTGGTGCTCGTGCTGGTGCTGGGCCTGCTGCTCTACTCCATCTCCGCACGCGACCCCCAGGCCCCGCCCGGCGCCTTCGACCTGGTGCTGGTACTGCTCCTCGTCAGCGCGCTCGTGGCCGATGCCTTCGCCCTGGCGGCGATCGCGGCGCGCATCTCGGAGTTCGGCTTCTCGCCCAACCGTGTGGCCGCGCTCGGCGAGAACGTGCTCCTGCTCGGGAACCTGGGGTGGTCGACCGTTCTCTACCTCCGCTTTCTGCGCGGCCGCGGCCCCTTTGCCAGCCTGGAGCGCTGGCAGACGGCCTACCTGCCAGCGTACTCCGTCTGGGCCGCGATCGTCGTCGTAGGCTTCCCCGCGGTGTTCGGGCTCGATTGAGGGAACCGCGGATTTCCCAGGATGGGGTGATTCCCACGGTGAACAATCGTGGGATCTTTATTAGTGGAGTGTCTTTCGATTAGTGGAGTGTCTTTCGGGCTGCGCCGCTCGCCTGCATATTACCGTCCACTACGTCATCTCGCATAAGGCCTATCTGGAGGTGTGCATGACACAAGCCGCAGCCCCATCCCAAGCTGTGACCGGGCAACGCTTGCCCTACCGGTTGAAGCTGCACCATATCGAGTGTTGTAACTGCAGTCACGGCTGCAACTGCCAGTTCAGCGGGATGACCGACAATGGACCCTGCGAGTTCATGTTCGGGTTCGAGGTGATCGAGGGAAAGTATGGCACCGTTTCGCTGAACGGGGTCCGGTTCGTGGTGGGGGGCAAATACCCCGGGCCAATCCACGAGGGCCGCGGCGACGTGGTTGTGTTCGTGGACGAAAAGGCCAGCGCGGAGCAGGTCGATGCCGTCGCCACCATCCTCACCGGCCAGGCCGGCGGTATGCCCTGGGAGGCTCTTGCGGGGACGGTCGGCTCACTCGAGGGGCCGATCCGGAAACCGATCGAGATGACGGTGAACGGCAATCGGTCGGGCTTCCGGATTCCGGGCGTGGTCGAGATGAGTCAGACGCCGATCAAGGATGTCGTCTCAGGCAACGAGAAGGAGATTCACATCGTGTATCCCAAGGGCGGTTTTCTCTGGGATAAGGGGAGCATCTGCACCACATCGGCGATGCGCATCAAGCAGGGGAAGGTGGTGTTCGAGCACCCGGGCCGCTACTCATCCTACGCGGTGGCCAACTGGACCAACCAGTAGTAGCCCCTCCAGCGTGACGGCCTTGCCTCCGCGCCTCAGTATCCTCGAGGCCGCTCTCAGGAGGGATCGCCTGGTAGTAATAGCCGGTCTGTTCATTCTTGCGGGTCTGGCCTGGGCATACCTGGCGCATCTGGCCGCCCCGATGCCGGCTCACCTCGGGATGGCGATGCCCCAGGTTAGATCCTGGAGCATCGGTGAAACTACGGGGTTGGCCATCATGTGGATCGTCATGATGGTCGCCATGATGATCCCGTCAGTTTCGCCCGTGATCCTGCTCTTTGCCGGCATCTCCCGCCGGCGCCGGATCCAAGGGGTGCAGGCGACACCCGTCTCGGTTTTCGTCCTCGGCTATCTGCTCGCCTGGACCGGCTATGCGGTCCTCGCCGCCCTAATCCAGTCCGCGCTCCATTCTGCCGCACTTCTCTCGCCCGCCATGGCGATCGACAGCCCAGTGCTCGGCGGGGGGCTCCTGATCCTGGCAGGCCTCTACCAGTGGCTGCCTTTCAAGGGAGCATGCCTGTCGCACTGCCGCTCCCCACTCGGCTTCTTCTCGACCGAGTGGCGCGAGGGAGTGTCCGGCGCCCTCCTGATGGGAGTGCGGCACGGCAGCTATTGCGTCGGCTGCTGTTGGGCCCTGATGGCACTGCTCTTCGTAGCGGGGGTGATGAACCTGCTCTGGGTGGCGATGATCGCGGGGTTCGTGCTGATAGAGAAGGTGGTACCCAACGGCAGGCTGATCGGGCGGCTCACCGGAGTACTACTTGCTGGATGGGGGTTGTGGATGGTCGCCATGGTACACCGCAGTTAAGTAGTTCGCACCTTCAATCGCGGGAGCCGACCTCCGGCGCTGTAGAACTCCCAGACAATCCGGTCTGATCCTTGAAGGCGACCTAGCGCTTACCCTTCTGAGCTCGCCTTGTCGGCACATCCCAGGGCCACGTGGTCGAGTTCGACTCTAGACGGGTAAAGTGGTCGCCCGGTGGCGTGTCCGCCGCGGGACCCCGGACGCCGAACGTAAGGAGGGCCCGTGCGATTTCGCCCCAATCCCGTTCGTCGTGTCTAGAACCGGCGGTCCCTCGGCCGGCGGGTTTAGGCCGTCGGTCCGCATGAAGCGAGATGGCGCGGCCGAGAAACACAGCCCAACTGATTCCCGGCAGCTCCGAACGCTGACATTCTCGACCACGGTGGTTTGTACCCGCCCTAACACACTATCCTTGGGCATGCCCAAGTCGAGCAGGAACGCACCCAGGGCGGAAAGCGCCGACCACGAACTTCTGGTGGTCGACGGCCGCGAGATTGCGATCTCAAATCCTCACAAGCTGCTCTTTCCCGAGCCGAAATACACCAAGCTGGATCTTGCGCGCTATTATCTCGCGGTCGCCCCGGGGGCTCTGCGCGGGGCCGGGGGACGCCCCAACATGCTGGTACGCTATCCCAACGGTATTGCCGGCGAGTTCTTCTATCAGAAGCGCGCGCCTGCTTCCCGGCCAGCCTGGATCGAAGTGGTGTCACTCCAGTTTCCCTCGGGACGAAGTGCCGACGAGGTAGTGCCCCGCGACCCGGCCGCACTCGCCTGGCTGGCGAACCTGGCCTGTCTGGAGCTGCACCCTCACCCGGTGCGGGCCGACGATCTGGATCATCCCGACGAGCTGCGGGTCGACCTCGATCCGGTGCCCGGCGTGGCGTGGCCCCAGGTGCGTGAGGTAGCCCACGTGGTCGAGGCGGCGCTAAGTGACTTCGGGCTTATCGGCTGGCCCAAGACTTCGGGATCGCGCGGTATGCACGTAAACGTACGCATCGCACGGCGCTGGACCTTCGACCAGGTGCGGCGGGCGGCACTCGCGTTGGCCCGCGAAGTGGAGCGGCGGGCACCGGCTGTTGCTACAAGCAAGTGGTGGAAGGAGGAGCGCCACGGGGTGTTCGTGGATTACAACCAGAACGCCAAGGACCGAACCGTTGCCTCAGCCTACTCGGTGCGGCCCAGGGCACACGCGCCAGTGTCGGCCCCGCTGGCGTGGGACGAGGTGGACAGCTGCGAGCCGGGCGATTTTACCATGGCGACCATGCCGGCACGCTTTGCGGAGATCGGTGACCGGCACGAGAACATCGACCGGAACCCCGGGTCGATCGAAGGTCTGCTTGAGCTATCGGCCCGGCACGAGCGCGACGGACTCGGTGACGCGCCCTGGCCGCCACATTACAAG
>JACCRS010000154.1 GCA_013813435.1 Gemmatimonadales bacterium | reverse complement strand
GTTTCTCGACCACCCACGCCCGGGGACTGGAGCGAGAAGGGCATCCGGCCGGCGCCGATGCCACCCCCGAACACCCCCGTCAACCGCCTCCGGGACCGCCTCAAACAGACAGGCCAGATCCCGGTGGGGGTCAGCGGGAAAGTGCAGGCTAGGGCGAGCGGGGGCCGGAGGGTCAGCAGGCAGAGCTACGCGAGCGCCACACCCGGGGTGTCGGCCGCTTGCCACAAAGAGAATGTGAAGGTTGCGGGGCCCCGGCTAGGGTCCGGCGATGTCAAGAGATGCCCAGGGGCCGAGCCCGGAGGTACTTGGGGTACGGGACCTGCGTGATCAGCGGCCCCAGCAACCATAGTGAAGGGACGGCCAGAGGGAGCGCAAGCCTCCGCCCCGACCCGGCAGCCGCGGGGAGACCGTGCGCCACAGTGTCGTGGCGATGTCCCTCCCGCTCTTGAACTTTCTCCGCGATCTCCTACAGCCGACACTCCGCGCGTCGCTCACGGGGTTCGCGTGCATGCGGCGGGTCTCCGGCCGGGGAAGTGAGGGCGCGGTATTCCGTGGGCGTGCCATCCTGGCTCCCCGGCGTCGGGCAGGCCTCAAGCGCAGCATCAACCGATTGCGCGACTTGCAGTTTGTGACCCTGGCAGGACGGCACTTGAGAACGGCTTGATACTCCCCTGGTAGACTGCCGTCGAATCTTCGCCCCCGGTCACCCGACGGCAACCAGGCCGAACCGCGCGGCGAGCCTTCCACCCGAGGAGCACCGCCATGCCTACCGCGTCCCCTGCCCCGATCCGCCTGGGTGCCATGGCCTTGGCACTCGCAGCGTGGGGCTGTTCCGCCGAAGAATCCTCCACCGGCCCTTCGGCCGAGCCCGCTCCGGCTGTGGCAGCCCTCGCGACCTACGTCGTTCGCGACCTGGGCACCCTGGGTGGCCCCTTCTCGTCAGCCCGGGCGGTCAACGCCGCCGGGGTGATCGTCGGCAACAGCAGGGTGCCGGGGTCGACCCTGCCACATGCCTTCGTCTGGAAGAACGGGGTCATGAGCGATCTCGGCGCCCTGGCCGGGGGGCATAGCGAAGCCACCGCGATCAACGACGACGGGGTGATCGTCGGGTGGAGCACGATCAAGTCGGGAGCCATGCGCGGGGTGCGCTGGCAGAATGGCACCAGGAAGAACCTCGGGACCCTCGGAGGCCGGAACAGTCAGGCGACCGGCATCAACGTGTTCGGGGTCATCGTGGGCTGGAGCGAGACCGCGAGCGGCAACCGCCATGCCTTCATCTGGCGGAACGGCGTCATGACCGACCTTGGCACCCTGGGCGGGACCACCTCGCAGGCGAACGGCATCAGCCGCAGCGGCGCTGTGGTCGGCCAGAGCACCACCGCTTCCGGCGAACGCCACGCCTTCCGCTGGAAGGACGGCGTGTTCAAGGACCTGGGCACACAGGGCCGTCAGTACAGCCTCGCCACCGCGATCAACACCAGGGGCCAGATCGTGGGCGCGTTGGGTCCAATGCAGGATGCCGTCGGGGAGGAGCTGGACTTCGTTGATGGGTTCCTGTACTACCAGGAGGCCTTCACGTTCGTCGGCGGTACCCGCCCCACGGTGTTCCCCCGCGCCATCAGTCCGGTGGGCGTGGTGGTCGGCCAGGCATTCGACACCGGAGATGAGCCCCGCGCGGAGCGGGCCTGGGTGTGGGAGAGCGGATCGGTAACGGCCCTGCCGACTCTCGTCCCGGATGGACTCGACAGCCACGCGGGGGCCTACGGCGTCAACCGCGCCGGCACCATCGTGGGATTCAGCGCGGCCGCGGCCGGCAGAAGCCACGCGGTGCTCTGGCGGCGGCAGTAGACGGCTCGCCCCAGCGAATCGCGCCTTCGTCCTCCTGGTGCCGGATGTGTCCCAAGAGTTGGCAGTGGCCGGTGCTTTCGTGCGGCCTGGTCCCCCTGACAAGAGAGGAAGTACCCGTGCTAAACAGACACCTTCTAGTGCTCGCGGCGTCCGCGCTGCTCCCGATCCTGGTGGCCTGCCGCGACGACGTCGAATCGCCCACGGAACCCACGCTCGCGACCCCGCACGCCGCTGTTGCCGCGGCAGCGCCGCTCTCCTTCTTGCAGGTGACCGGGGGCGGGCTCCACAGTTGCGGTGTGGCCACCGACAATCGGGCATATTGCTGGGGGGAGAACCACTACGGCCAGCTCGGCGACGGCACGTTCAGCGACGCTCGTGATCGCGTGAGGCCGGGTGCGGTCGTCGGCGGCCTGGAGTTCGTGCAGCTCAGCCTAACCGGCGCACACACGTGCGGCGTGACGACCGATCGTCGCCTCTATTGCTGGGGCATGAATTTCTACGGCCAGCTCGGTGACGGCAGCTCACAGCACCAGTCGTCGCCTGTCGCGGTCGCCGGCAATCGGCAGTTCCGCTCGGTCGAGGTGGGCCAGCACTACACCTGCGCCTTGAGCTACCCCGACAACCAGGCCTACTGCTGGGGTGAAAACTCCTCCGGCCAGCTCGGCGACGGTACGAGGACGGCCCGCTCGGTGCCGGTAGCGGTCCGGGGTGGACGGGCCTTCCGGTCACTGAGCGCCGGCTACACCCACACGTGCGCGGTGACCATGACCTACAAGACCTTCTGCTGGGGCACCAATTCTAACGGCCAGCTGGGCGACGGCACTTTGTCCAATCGCAACCAGCCCGGGCTCGTGGCAGGCGGGCAGCTCTTCAAGCAGGTCAGCGCCGGAGAGTTCCATACCTGCGCGGTGACCACCACCGCCCAGGCCTTCTGCTGGGGAGAGGGCAACAGAGGGCAGATCGGGGACGGAACCAACGAGCAGCGTCTCAAGCCCAAGGCGGTCGCTGGCGGCCTCACTTTCGACCGACTGAGCGCTGGCTTCCGTCATACCTGTGGCGAGACCAGCGGGAACCAGCTCTACTGCTGGGGATCCAACCGGTATGGTCAGCTCGGCGATGGCACGACGGTCTTCCGTCGGACGCCGGTCGCCGTGGCCGGCGGGCTCCCGTTCAAGCAGGTCGGCGCCGGCACCTACCATACCTGCGGCAAGACCTCGGGCGACGTGGCCTACTGCTGGGGACGCAACGACGTCGGCCAGGTCGGCGACGGCACGACCACGCAGCGACTGAGGGCGACGCCGGTCGCCGCACCTCAGTAGATCCGGAGCCAGTAACGTTCGCGGTAACAAACAACCCAGCCCCCGCCAGCGTTGGCGGGCGGGGCAGGGGGCCACCCCGCGAGTGTTTCGCCGCTCGCGGGTCGTCAGTATAGGAATCCGCCACCCCATCTTGTCGGTTCGCGCTCATACATCGAGGCGGCGGGCGCGCAAGCGCTCGCCGCGTGAGCATGGCGTCGGCACACGAAGTCGCTCGCGATGAGCCTGCTCAGCTCACCCAGGCCCCGGTGACAAGCACCCATAGCCCGCATCCCGCGAGCGCGGCCCCCGTTATCCGGCCGAGAAGCCTGCCGTTCGGCACTACCTTCTCGGCCAGCACGAACCCCGCGATCGCCGCAACCCAGACCAGATTCATCACCCCCGCCACGAAGAGCAGCGCCATGAGCGCCCAGCAGCAGCCGACGCAATAGCTGCCATGCCGGAACCCCATCCGGAGGGCGCCGGACACTCCCTCGCGCCACTCGGTCGAGAAGAATCCCAGCGGGGAGCGGCAGTGGGAGAGACACGCTCCCTTGACCGGTAGCCACTGGTAGAGCCCCGCCAGCATCAGGATCGCTCCGGCGAGCATGGGGTTCCCACTCGCCATGGCGGGGGAGAGCAGCGCGGCGGAATGGAGGGCGGACTGGGTGACGGCGGCGAGGACCGCGTAGCCGGTCCAGGCGAGGAGATAACCGAGGGTAAAGACCGAGACGGGCGTCGCGAGCACCCCCTGGACCCGTCGCCTGCGGGAGACGCCGGCAAAGAGCAAAATCACCGGCGCCACCGACGGGACCATCATGGCGATCATCATGACGATCCACATGAGCGCCAGCCCCACCGTTTCGCCGACGTCCCACGGTCTGGTCGAGGGCATCGACATGCCGGCGTGGGCTGGCATCGTGGCAGCCGCCTGAGCGAGATACAACCAGGCGAGCGCTGCGAGTGTGAGTAGACCCGCAACTACTATGAGCCGGTCCTTTCGGAGTGTGGCCTCGAGGATGCTCAAAGGGCTACGGTTGGTTGGTCCAGTTCACCACCGCATAGGCCGCGTAGCGGCCCGGGTGCTCGAACGCGACCTTTCCTTGCTGGATGCGCATCGCCGACGTAGTGCAGATGCTCCCGTCGTTCCAGAGAAAACCGCCCTTGGGGTAGACGATGTGAATCTCCTTCTCGTCGCCCGAAACTACATCCTTGATCGGCGTCTGGCGCATCTCGACAACGCCCGGAATCCGAAAGCCTGAACGATTGCCGTTCACCGTCATCTCGATGGGTTTCCGGATCGGTCCTTCGAAGGAGCCGACGGTCCCGGCCAGAGCCTCCCAGGGCATACCGCCGGCCTGCCCCGTGATGATGGTGGCGACGGCGTCGACCTGCGCAGGGCTGGCCTTCTCGTCCACGAAGAGCACCACATCGCCGCTGCCCTCGTGGATTGGCCCGGGATACTTGCCTCCCACCACGAAGCGGACCCCGTTCAGCGCAACGCTGCCATACTTTCCGTCGATCACCTCGAACCCGAACATGAGCTCGCAGGGCCCGTTGTCGGTCATTCCACTGAACTGGCAGTTACAGCCGTGACTGCAGTTGCAGCACTCGATATGATGTACCTGCATCCGAAATGGCACTCGTTCCGAGGTAGCCGCCTGGGGTGAGGCCGCGGCGTGTGTCATGGGCACCTCCTTATGGGTACCGAACGTGCAAAGCGACCGCTTACCGTGGCGTCAATATGCGGGCGGGCCGCGGAACCCGGAAGACTTGCCGAGCCATCCGACTTCCAGCGGCCTCGCAGGGCGGCTGTGATGCACCCGTCGAGTCGTGGCGGTCACCGGCCTAAGAAGGTAAGCTGAGGAGCCGACCCAACCCTGGTTCACCCGAACTCCGAGGACTCCATATGCGGCTCGCCGGTCTACTCGCCCTGCTCCTTCTGGCTGGTTGCGCTCGCAATCCGGAGGGCGAGGACGAGAACATGCGCACCCGCGACACGACAATGACAACGATTGACACGGTCGGTTCCGACGACACGGTCTATCGTACCAGGCCTGCGCTGCCGGACACCGCGGGAGGGCTCGACACTACCTCGCGGCGCTAGAGCCTTACCCCTTTTCCCTGGTCCCAATGCGCCAAATCCGGCTATCCATGTGCGACTCCAGGCCGCTCGGCGCCTCTGGTGCGTGGGTGGGCTTGGGAACCCGGCGTCCATGTCCCTGACCGCTCGCAGCCGCCGCCCTCCGCCGCGGGCCGGGTTCGTTCCCTTCGATCGGGCCGCACTCGAGGGGTCGATTCCACGGCGGTTCGAGCAGCAGGCGGATGCGCATCCGGGGCGACTCGCCGTCAAGTTCGGAGAAGCGGCGTGGACCTACCACGCACTGGAGCGCGCCGCCAATAGGGTGGCCCGGGCGCTGCCGGGTTTCCCCCGACCGCATCCCCCAGCGGTCGTACTCCTGATCGCGCAAGGCCCGGCACTCGTGGTGGCCATCCTTGGCGTCCTCAAGGCCGGCGGGTTCTACGTCCCGCTGGAGACGTCGCACGCGCCGGGGTTCGTCGCCACCGTCGCGAATGAAGCGCGGGCCAGCCTCGTCCTCGCCGACGCGGGCGGCGCCGCGCTCGCCGCCGAGGCGGCCCTCGGCATCCCCGTGATCCGGGTGGACGAGTTGCTCGCGGGAGGCGACTCGGGAGAGCGACTCGGGATCGCGGTCGCGGCGGATGCGCCCGCGTACATCTACTACACCTCCGGCTCGACCGGACGCCCCAAGGGCGTGGCGGACTCGCACCGGAACGTGCTGCACAACGTGATGCGGTACACCAACAGTCTGGGCATCGATCGGGATGACCGGCTCACGCTGCTACAATCGCCCAGCTTCAGCGGCGCGGTGTCGAGCCTGTTCGGGGCGTTGCTCAACGGGGCGGCGACGTTTCCCTACGATTTGCGACGCCTCGGCGCGGCCGGACTCGGAGGATGGCTGGTTCGAGAGCGCATCAGTATCTACCACTCGGTCCCCGCCCTCTTTCGACTGGCCGCGGAGAGTGCCGCAGGCTTCCCCGACCTGCGCCTGATCCGGCTCGAGGGCGACCGGATGTCACGCCGCGACTGGATCGTGTTCCGCGCGCGCTTCCCCGAGGGCTGCGTGCTGGTGAACGGATTGGGAGCCACCGAGTGCGGCCTGGTCAGGCAGTTCTTCATCGACCCCGCAATGCCGCTCGCGGACGGCGTGGTGCCGATCGGCTACCCGGTGGAGGACATGGACGTGCGAGTGGTGGACGAGGTGGGCCGTCCTGTGGATGTGGGACAGGTGGGAGAAATCGCCGTCCGCAGCCGCTACCTCGCGATCGGATACCACGGGCGGCCCGACCTGACCGCGAGCGCCTTCCCGCCGGATCCAAGCGAGCCCGGCATCCGAACCTACCGCACCGGCGACCTCGGGCGCATGCAACCCGACGGCTGCCTGGATCACCTGGGCCGCCGCGATGCCCGGCGCAGGATCCGCGGCCAATGGGTCGACCTGGCGGAGGTGGAGGCGGCACTGCTCGGCGCCGCGGGTGTCGGCGAGGCGGCGGCCCAGATATATGCTGGCACCTCCGACGAGCCGCGGCTGGTTGCGTACATCGTCCCCCGGGACGGGGTGGCCCCCGCCGTGGGGGCCCTTCGTGCACACCTGGCTGCGCGGCTCCCTGGAGCGGCGGTACCCGCCGTGTTCGTGATGCTCGCGCATCTGCCGCTCACCGAGCACGGCAAGGTCGATCGGGCAGCGCTGCCGCCACCGTCGCCGGAGCGTCCCGATCTCGGTACCGAGTTCGTCGCCCCGCGGACCGGCCTGGAGCGGACCATCGCCGCGATCTGGTGCGACGTACTGCATCTGGAACGGGTCGGGGTCCACGACACTTTCTTCGATCTCGGCGGCGACTCGCTCGCGCTGAGCCGGGTACACGGACGACTGCAGCTCCAACTCGGGGCCGAGCTGTCCATTGTGGCGTTGTTCGAGCACCCGACGATCTACGCTCTCGCCGGACAGCTCGACCCGCGGGCGGCGTCCACATCCCCGCTGGTAGGTGTCCAGGCGCGTGCCGATCGAATGTCGGCTGCCGCCCGCGCGTTCAGGGCCGGGAGGCCGACGCCTTGACCGCGCGGCAAGGAATCGAAGGCGTGGCGATCGTCGGCATGGCGTGCCGGTTTCCGGGCGCACCGAGCGTGGAGGCATACTGGGAGCTGCTTCGCTCGGGACGCGAGGCCATCCGACATTTTTCGGCCGAGGAGCTCCGAGCCGCCGGCGTGGACTCGGCGCTGGTGGACGACCCGCTCTACGTGCGGGCTCGCGGCATGCTGGACGATGTCGACCAGTTCGACGC
>JACCRS010000134.1 GCA_013813435.1 Gemmatimonadales bacterium | reverse complement strand
GACCAGGTTACCGTGACATCGGGTACCGGGTTGTCTGCGGCGTCGGTAACCGAGACCGCAAGTGGATCCGCCAGTACGCTGCCGACCATTCCCACCTGTTCGTTCCCACCCACCACGGAGATCTGGGTAGCCACCAGCGGGTCAGTCCGCGGTGAATCGCCGCAGGCAGCCAGGGCCAGAGCCACCAGCATCAGTCGCGTCAGTCTAATGGTCATGGTCCACTCCATAGCGACCCATACGATGCATCGTCATCCCCAGATCAACCCGCAGACCGGCGCTGAGCGACCAAAACGATGTTCGGCCATAGAACCTCTCGATGTCGAAGACTCCCCCGCCGACTTGAGCCATCCGGCCGTACGATAGCTCCACAAAGGGCATACCCCGCACACCCTTCTTCGCACCCTGCAGTGCGAATCCATACCCCGCCGTGTGAATCGTCCAGCGGGTGATCCCATGGATCGAGTCCTCGAAGTGAGGCCGAACCGATCTAAACGGGCTCAACGTGCGCTCCTCTTCGGGGCGCTCAGTCCGCTCGAACCGGTAGTGGAGACGGCTACGGGCGGTGGTCCATGCACCTTCGGCCAGCAGACTGTGGAACACGAAGGTCCCCTCAGCCTCCGAGGCGCCAGAAAAGCCAGGAAAGCTGTCCTCCTGAGCCCGTTCGCTACGCTCAGGATGACGGGCAGTTGGCTGGAAATCATTCGGCTCGGGCTATTGCACCGTGCCCTTGGGAGAGGGTCGCCCGCAGAAAATCACGATTCATCCGGGTGATGGTGTCTATGCTGATCTCCTTGGGACAGGCTTCCTGACACTCACCGTAAAGAGTGCAGCCGCCGAAGTGCTCGATGTCCATCTGAGCCACCATTCGAAGCGCCCGCCCATAGCGCTCCGGCTGACCCTGCGGAAGCAGGCTCAGATGGGTGATCTTCGATGCAGTGAAGAGGGAGGCGGATCCATTGGGGCAGGCCGCGACGCAGGCGCCGCATGCGATGCATTGCGCCGCATCCATCGCCGTGTCGACGGTGTCCTTGGAGATCAGAATGGTGTTGGCGTCCCGGGCGCTTCCCGTCGGGGCGGTGATGTATCCCCCCGCCTGGATGATCCGATCGAAAGCGCCACGGTCCACCACCAGGTCCTTCACGATGGGAAAGGCACGGGCGCGCCAGGGCTCGACGCTGATCGTGTCGCCATCCGCGAAGCTGCGCATGTGCAGCTGACAGGTGGCGGTGCCCCGCTCGGGTCCGTGTGCTACGCCGTTGATCATCAGGCTGCACGACCCGCAGATTCCCTCCCGGCAGTCGTGGTCGAAGGCGATGGGGACCTCTCCACGCTCCATCAGCCGTTCGTTGACGACGTCGAGCATCTCGAGGAACGACATGTCGGGGCCGATGTCCCCGGCGTCGTACTCGACCATGCGCCCGGGGGAGTTCGGGCCGGGTTGACGCCAAACTCGGAGTTTGAGATTCAAGAGCGGCTCGGTTGAGGGTCGAGAGTCAAGAGTCGAAAGTCGGGAGTCATGGTAAAAATTCCATCCTCGATCCCTGCCGAGTAGGTCCTTCGCTGCGCTCAGGATGAAAGGCACCTATTAGCTCGTGACTCCTGACTCCCGACTCCCAGCTCACTTGTAACTCCGCTGCGCCAACTGCACATACTCGAACCCGAGCGGCTCACGGTGCATACGCTCCGGTTGGTTCGCCCCGCAGTATTCCCACGCGGCCGCGTACGCAAAGAGCTCGTCATTACGCAGCGCTTCGCCGTCTCCGGTCTGGTACTCCTCCCTAAAGTGGCCGCCGCACGACTCCTCCCGGTGAAGCGCGTCGGCGCACATCAGCTCACCAAGCTCCAGAAAGTCAGCAACCCGGCCGGCTTTCTCCAGCGCCTGATTGAGCTCGGCGTGGCTGCCGGGGACGTTGACATTGCTCCAAAACTCGGCTCGCAGCTCGGGAATCAGCTGGAGTGCCCTCTGCAGACCCGCCGCGTTGCGTGCCATACCGCAGTGGTCCCACATAATCTTCCCGAGCTCCCGGTGGAACGAGTCCACGGTGCGCTTGCCCTTGATGCCGAGCAGCTTGCTGGTGCTCTCGGTGACCTCGGTCTCCGCCTGGCGGACATCGGGATGATCGGTATCGATCCTGCCCGGCTTCGATGAGGCGAGATAGTCTCCGATCGTTGCGGGCAGAACGAAGTAGCCGTCAGCCAGGCCCTGCATGAGGGCGCTTGCCCCCAGACGGTTGGCGCCGTGATCCGAGAAGTTGGCCTCGCCGATGACGTGAAGGCCGGGAATTGTACTCATGAGGTTGTAATCGACCCAGAGCCCCCCCATGGTGTAGTGCACGGCAGGGTAAATCCTCATGGGACCCACAAAGGGATTCTCGTCCGTGATACGCTGATACATCTGGAAAAGATTACCGTAGCGCTCGCGGATGGTCTGCTCACCCAGACGCTTGATGGCGTCGGCGAAGTCCAGGTACACTCCGAGCCCTCCCTCCCCTACGCCGAGTCCCTGATCGCACGCTTCCTTCGCCGCGCGGGAGGCGATGTCACGCGGGGCCAGGTTGCCGAAGCTGGGGTATTTCCTCTCCAGGTAGTAGTCCCGTTCGTTCTCGGGGATCTGCTCGGGGCGGCGCTGGTCTCCCTTCTGCCGGGGAACCCACACACGGCCATCATTGCGCAGCGACTCGCTCATGAGCGTGAGCTTAGACTGGTACTCGCCACTGACCGGGATGCAGGTGGGGTGAATTTGGGTGTAGCACGGATTGGCGAACGCGGCTCCGCGTTTGTGTGCTCGCCAGATGGCGGTGGCGTTGGAGCCCTTGGCGTTGGTCGACAGGTAGAAGACGTTGCCGTAGCCCCCGGTGCCGAGGACTACCGCGTCGCCGAGGTGGGAGGAGATCCGGCCCGAGACCGTGTCACGTGTAACGATACCGCGCGCCTGCCCGTCAACCACGATAAGGTCGAGCATTTCCGTCCGCGGATACACCGTAACCCCACCCCGTCCTATCTCCTTCTCCAGCTGCTGATAGGCGCCGAGGAGCAGCTGCTGCCCGGTCTGGCCCCGGGCGTAGAAGGTGCGAGACACCTGGGCGCCGCCAAAGGAGCGATTGGCCAGCAGACCGCCGTACTCGCGGGCGAAGGGCACCCCTTGCGCCACGCACTGATCGATGATCTCGACGCTGACCTGCGCCAGCCGGTAGACGTTTGCCTCTCGCGAGCGGAAGTCGCCGCCTTTGACCGTATCGTAGAACAGGCGATAGATGCTGTCGCCATCGTTGCGGTAGTTCTTGGCCGCGTTGATGCCGCCCTGCGCCGCAATGCTGTGCGCCCGCCGGGGCGAATCGTGAAAGAAGAAGCACTTGACGTTGTATCCCAGCTCGCTGAGCGTAGCCGCTGCCGACGCCCCGGCAAGGCCGCTTCCAACGACGAGCACGGTGTATTTCCGCTTGTTGGCCGGGTTCACCAGCTTCATCTCGAAGCGGTGTTTGTCCCACTTCTGCTCGATGGGGCCTGAAGGCACCCTGGATTCGAGCGGTCTCATCGCACGAGGCCCGCGTACACTGCGATCGGAATGATCGAGAAGCCGATCCAGACGAGGAGCGCGAGAACCAGAGCCAGGCTGCGCCGCAGCGGACGGGGTGACGGCGGGCTTATACCCACGCTGCGTCCGCTGCTCCACACGCCATGGTACAGATGAAGGCCCACGCCTGCCATCGCAACCAGGTAGACCAAGACCACCACCGGATCGCGGAAGCCGGTGATCACATTCTGGTAGGGATTACCCTCTACAAAATCCGGGTGAGCCGTGCCCACGGTGAAGTGCAGGACATGGTAGACCAGGAACAGTAGGATCAGCGCACCGCCCCATCGAATGGTGCGCGCAGCAAGAGTGGATGCGTGGGGTCTGCGACCTGCGGCATACGCCACCGGCCGCGCCTCCTGTCCCCTGCCCGTAAGCTGAGCGGCGGCGATCACGTGAAGCACCAGCGCCCCGATCAGCACCAGGCGCGGGGCCCAGAGCGCCCCACCGGTGCCGCGGAGTAAAGCGCTGTACGCGTTGATCTTGCCGGGCCCCTGGAACACCAGCAGGTTGGCAAGGACGTGGGTGACGAGGTACGCCACCCATATCAGGCCGGAGACGGCCATAACGACCTTCTTGCCGACCGAGGAATCCCAGAGAAGACGCAGCCGATTCATGCCTGGCCTTGGGTCATGCGTCCACGACTGCCTGGGTAGAACGAACCGCCTCCGCCGACTTGTGAAGCTCCTCCCGTTCTGCGCTGGTGAGAGTCACCTCGATGACGCTCTCGAGTCCCTTACGCCCAATTCTGCACGGCACGCCGCAGAACACGTCGCGCAGCCCGTACTCTCCCTGCAGCCAGGCCGAACACGGCAGGATCCGTTTCTTGTCCAGGGCGATCGCCTCGACCATCTGTACCGCCGCCGCACTGGGTGCGTAATAGGCCGAGCCGGTCTTCAGGAAGGCAACGATCTCGGCGCCGCCATTCCTTGTGCGGGTGACGATCTCATCCAGTTTGGATTTGTCGATAAGCTGGGTGATGGGAATGCCGGAGACCGTGGTGTAAGAAACCAGAGGCACCATGGTGTCGCCGTGGCCGCCGAGCACCATGGCCTGGATGTCCTGGACGGACACGTCCAGCGCTTCAGCCAGAAAGGTGCGGTAGCGCGCGGTATCGAGGACACCGGCCATGCCGAGAATACGTTCCCGGGGGAACCGGCTGGCCTTCATCGCCACGTAGCACATGACGTCCAGAGGATTGGAAACCACGACGATGATCGCCTTGGGCGCCACTCTCGCGATCTGCTCACCGACCGAGCGAACGATGCCGGCATTGGTCTTGACCAGATCGTCGCGACTCATCCCGGGCTTTCGGGCGATCCCCGCAGTTACCACGAACACGTCCGCCCCCATGGCCTCATCGTAGTTGTTGCTTCCGATGATTCGCGTATCGAATCCCTCGATTGGGCCCGACTGCCACTGATCCAGGCCCTTGCCCTGAGGCACGCCTTCGACCACGTCGACCATTACGATTGTGCGGGCCAGATTCTTCTCCGCCAGCCGCTGGGCAGCAGTTGCTCCCACATTTCCAGCCCCGACCACTGCGACTTTTGCCAGCATCCAGGAGCTCGACGATTCAGGTTTGAAGTGAGGTGTATCGCCTTAAGCCGGCGCAATATAGCGGGCTATGAACTACAACGGCAAAAGGCAAAAGCGATGACTTCGGCCACGGATGACACGGATCGCTCATCTTACCGAAACCTGCCGTGCTCAGTCCGGAAAACCTGGGTTTCTGTTCAACGGCACACTATCGGCACCTGTCCCCAGCGATCCGTGTCATCCGCGTTCATCCGTGGCCAGTTGTTGCTGTTCGGTTCTATCTGCTTCGACCCTGAAACGGGCGCTGCGTCCATCTGCGGCTGATGTCTCTTTCCTGGTCTGTCTCAGGGCTTCGTAGAGCACGATCCCCACCGCCGTCGAGAGATTTAAACTGCGCACCGGCCCCGACATCGGAATGGTGAAACACCGCTCCGGATGCTTTTCCAGTATCCGCAGCGGCATCCCCTCGGTTTCGCTCCCGAAAACCAAGCAGCTGTTCGGGCGATAGGGAGCGCTCCAGTAGCTCTGGGTCGCCTTGGCCGAAAAGTACAGACAGCGGCCCCGGTCCATCGCATCGCGAAAGGCAAACCAGTTTGGGTGAACCCAGAGATCAACGTCGTCCCAGTAATCCAGTCCGGCGCGGCGGACATCGGCGTCATTGACGGAGAAGCCGAGCGGCTCTATGAGGTGGAGTGCGCTATCGGTCGCGGCGCAGAGCCGGGCGATGTTGCCGGTGTTGGGAGGAATCTGAGGTTGGATCAGGGCGATCTGAAGCGCCATCACCCGCCCCGGGTGTGCATCTCGCGGCGAGGATCGGCCCGGAGTGCCTCCAACTGGTAGAGGATGCCCCGACTCGGGGCCGCGGCCCGCACCTCAGCGCCCCGATCGGTGCGGTCACTCCAGGTCTGCGCGATCCGGCCGGCGATTTCATCGTCGGCGCCGCCCATCCGAAGCGCCTCGCGCAAGTCGAGCCCGGTTTCGCCGTACAAGCAGAGGAGCCAGGTTCCGTCGGCAGTGAGCCTGCCGCGATCGCAGGTGCGGCAGAACGGGGCGCTGGTTGACGCAATCACCCCGATGGTGGTGCCGTCCGGCAGCACAAAACGCTCCGCCGGAGCCCAGTCGGCCTGGCCCAGAGGCAGAATTGAACCATAGCGCTGCTCCAGCGCTGCAATGATCTCAGTGCGACTCACTACCTGCTCCATCGACCAGCCGGTTGCTCCGCCGACATCCATGTACTCGATGAAGCGGACCTCGGCGCCGGCTTGCCTGGCGAACTCGACGAGATCGATCAGCTCATCGTCATTGTAGCCCCGAATCACCACGGTGTTGAGCTTTACAGCGAAACCGGCTGCCCGGGCGGCAGCGATTCCCTGAAGGATGTCGGCGTGCCTCGCACTCCGAGCAAACTCCACCATCCGCTTCGGTCGCAGGGTATCCAGGCTCACTGTCACCCGGCCCAGGCCAGCCTGGCCGAGCGCCCTGACATGCCGGGCCAGCAGAATGCCATTGGTGGTCAGCGCGATATCGTCGATGCCGGCCCGGCGACGCAGCATGGCAACCAGAGTCTCCAGGCCCTGTCGCAACAGGGGCTCACCGCCCGTGAGCCGCACCTTGTGCACCCCCAGGCGGGCAAAGATTCCCACCAGCCGGTCGATCTCCTCGAAGGAGAGAATCGAATCGCGAGGGAGCCAGACGTAGTTGTCCTCGGGCATACAATAGCGGCAGCGCATATTGCAGCGGTCGGTGACGGAGATCCGGAGGCTTCGAAGCGGGCGGTTAAGCCGATCGACGAGCGGGGCAGCGGGGCGGCGGGGCAGTTC
>JACCRS010000148.1 GCA_013813435.1 Gemmatimonadales bacterium | reverse complement strand
TGGTGGCGCCGAGGGGAATGCGGGGCCCAGCTCGGAGGAGTACCGGAGGCCACAGAAACCGACGAACCGCTTGGTCCAGTAGACATAGGCGGCTTCGGTGCGCCCGCTCAAATGCTGGAGGCGCAAGTTGGACTGCAACGATTGCAGGAGGGGCGACTTGTACGGCATTCGGGCCGGCCGGAGACGACCCCGGCCCTATCGGACTGCCGGTCCCAGCCGCCCGGATCAATTCTACCAGACTGGGGTCCGAACAACGCGGCCGCGGACGAAATCCGTAGCGGCCGATGCCGCCGACCCGCTGTGCGCAGCGCGATTGGTCCGCTCCTTCCCGGCTGCGTAGCACTTAATGCATGATAGTCGGCCGCGATAAGTGGCTCTCGAATACGTACCAGCCTTCCCGGTGACGCCCCGGGCCGCCCGCATGAAGGCTTCCCGGTATGCTTACTCATGTCTTCCCGCTCCGCTCTAGAGCGCGCGCCGCCAGTGGCAGGAGAATCCGTAATCCTCGTGGCCAATCGCAATCGAGGCGCGCCGCGCGTAAAGGCGAGTCTCCTAGACCTGGCGCGCAGCTCTCTCACCTCGCGCGCTCGACGAGAGCCCGGCGTGCCAGCATCCGGGATCGTGGTCCCGCTCTCGCTAGCGCGCCACCCTACAGAAGTGCTACCAGGTCGCGGATGAGGAAACGACGGAGGCCGTAGTGCTACAGCCCAAGCGCCTGCGGAAGATGGGATGAGCGAGCCAAACTGGAGCAGCAAACTGGAGCACGAAAAGCTAAGTCTATGAGGGCGGTGGGACTCGAACCCACGACCTAGGGATTAAAAGTCCCTTGCTCTACCAACTGAGCTACGCCCCCCGCACCGGCAATAACTGACCATTCAGAGATCTTACCAAACCGATCCGCCGACAACTTCGTCTACGGCAGCACCCCCCGTGCTATCGACAGACAGTCGCCACCCGAGCTGAACAGATAGAAAGTCTTGCCGTCAGCGCTCATGTACTTGGTGGGAATGTCGGCGCGATCGCCCGATCCCCAGCCGGTGGACCGGCACCCGGTGGTGCTGGTGCCGCCCGGCCAGGTGCCGTCGCTGGCGAACACGGTCTCCCAGGGGCCCCAGGGCTGAGAAGAGAGCATAACCGTAAGAGCACCGTCAAAGCGGGTGTCGTCGTCGGTGGTGGCCGGCGTGGGGTCGGAGACCAGGGTCAGCATGAACTTGCCCAGCCCCCGGTTCCAGCTCATCCCGGCCCGGGGCTTGAAGCTGGTCCCCGACTGGAGAAGGATGTTCTTTGCCGCCGACGGCGCGGAGCACCAGGCGGGGCTGCTCGAGCTGCCGCAGAAGTACTTCCAGTTGCCCTTGGCGCCGAGATCGCTGCGCGAGCCGCGTATGAGTCCGAACGCCGGCACCATGTCGTAAGCACTGTTGCTCACGCTGCCGGTCGAGCCCGAGCGCATGGGAATGACGGCGTAGACGTAGCCCGACGGCCCGCCGGCGTATCCCTTCCCATACTGCACGAACGAGGCGTAGCCCAGATCAGGCAAGCTCCAGCTGGCCCAGGTGTAATCGGGACTGGCCGTGTTGTAGTTGCCGGAGGACTTGAGCCGCACCCCGGTGCCGCCGGGGCTGATGTTCCGGATCCAGTGCCACATCCGGCCGCCTACGTACAGCATCCCGCCTACCTTTTCGCTGGCAGCACCGTCGCCCAGCGCGTCCACACCGGCGCCAACCTTGGTGTCGTCCCAGTTGGCCGGATCACCGGTGGGCACCGCGGTGAACGAAACCCCGTATCCGGTCGCCCCGGAGATCCTGCCGAACCCCATTCCGATCTTCTGGGGCACTCCCTGTGGCCGGCAGTCGCCCACCGCGGTGTAGAGGTTTCCGTCCGGCGCCCAGGTCGGGGTGAAAGAGTCGCATCCCTTGGTGCTGGCGACCTGCTTCATCTGCGACTTGGAATCCCAGGAGATGGTGCTCACCACAGCCATTGAAGGCTCCTGCGGCCCTTCGTCTGCCGTGTCGCCACAGCCGGCGAGCAGGATGCTCAGGAGTACTGGAGAGCGGGAACGAAGCGATCTTGGGGTTGCCATGAGTCCTCCAGCGGGTCGTCCACCTGAACCTGGGTTGACACCATGGTAAACCGTCCCTACCGTTGCGTCCACACCTGGACCCGGCGAGGCCGGGCTGCTGTCGCTTATGGACCCAGGAGGTTTGCCTGACCCGCACCGGCTGCATCCCAGCTCTGCCCCACAGCTGGCTCACTCCGCGAAGCTCTGCCATACCGCTTGCGGTGCTGGCTCTCGCCTGCAACAACACCGAGCCGCCCACTGCCCCCGAGGCGGCGCCTTCTATCAGCGTGGCGGCGGCTACCACCGACGGCTTCAGCTGGAGCTCAGCCACGCCCGAGAGTCAGGGGATGTGTGGCAGTACCCGGCAGCTGGGTTGCACCAACACCCTCCAGCAGATCTGGAGCAGCATCAGCAACACCCGGCACAACACCAAGCGATTCATCGTCATCCGCAACGACAAGGTGATCTACGACCGGGGGGGCACCAACCCGTATTACGCCTACTCCGCCTCCAAGGGGCTGCTGGGGGGGCCGACGCTGGTGCACGCCATGAGCAAGTGCGGAGTGGGGCTCAAGGATCCGGCTGCTTCATGGTTGCAGCACGCCGAGGGAGCCCGCTGGCGCAGCGACGAGCCGTGGAACAACATAACGGTCGAGCATCTGGCCACCCACACCAGCGGTGTGTGCGACTACGCTAATTCCAGCACCGTATGCCGGGATGAAAACCCTGGCTGGCAACTCGCCTATGACAAGGCCGACCGGGGAGACACCAACTCCCGCTACAAATATCCCGGTGACGCCTTTACCATCGCGCGCACCAAGGCCGAGCAGAACAGACAGCCGGCCCAAGCTCCCGGAAGCATCTTCGAGTACAGCAACGTCGGACATGGCCTGCTGAATTACGTGGTCCAGAGAAGCTGCGGCCAGAAGCTCACCGACATATTCGATTCCTATATCAAACAGTCAGGCATGGGGTCGCCGGTTCGCCCGGCGCAGATTTTCACTGACGACGACCAGGTGTTCAATCAGAGCACCGGCGTGGCCAAGTGGAAGGGCCTGGACGGCGCGGCGGTGCTGCGGCTGGCGGGCAGGCGGGGAATCTGGGACAACCGGAACGTAGAGCCGGTGAGATACTGGCATGCGCTGACCAGGATAACCGACAATCTCGCCGCGGCCATGGCAGTCGGCTGGGGGGTGGTCTACAACAACAACTCGAAAGACATGTGGACCGTGTCGGCGGGCCGCAGACGGCTGTCGCGCGAGACCTTTGGCCATGGCGGCAACTACAGCAACGTCTTCATCAACGATCCGCTGACCAGCACGATCGTGGTTCGGCAAGGCGAGAACAACGCCAGCGGTGCATCGTACCTCACGATCAATGGGTGCGCGCCGGGATGGACCGGTACGGCACCCAGCTGTAAGGCCGGCAACAACTGGAGCAACAACTGGAACGTGTCCAGCAATACGCTGAACTTCTCGACCGTGGGGCCACGAAAGAAAGTGGTGGAACCCCTGCAGGAAGCATTCTTTTTCCCGCCACCGTTCTGTAAAATGACGTCCGCGGCCGGCAGCGCGGTGGACAATACCACGGATATTTACGACAGCTCACCCGACGCTTCGACCATCACGCTGACGGCGGAGATCCAGGTCAACCCGCGCGAAGGCGCCGGATCGTCCGCGGTGGATAAGGTCGAGTTCTACAAGGAAGGCGACGGGCCCGGGGCCCAATTCATAGGGACCGGGACGTTGGTGGCCGGCACCAGTCCGCAGCAATACCGGCTGTCGTACAGCGCGGACAGCCACGGGGCGGCCAACCAAGTCAGGACCTATTTCGCCAGCTGCGTTGCCCGGTCCACCCAGGACCAATCGAAGAAAGTCCCCTCGTATTCTCGTCCCGTGCGGGTGAGGCGGCTGTAACCCGACTTGGCTGAGACGGTGTGCGGTGTCACATCGGTTTGCCCGCCCCGGGCTTATACTCCCAATCTCGAAGGTCGTCTCTCTCGGCGCGGCCAACCCTCCCCACCCAACGTCAGGCAGCCCGATGGCGCAGATATCACCCTGGTACTCCATTCGCCAACGAGACCCCAACGTCTATCACGACGACGATCAGTGCCCGGCCGGCAAAGAGATAGACCAGAAGTACCGCAAGACGGGCCACCGGTGCCGGACGCGGTGCCCCTCCTGCGCCAGGCTGCGCGCGGCACTCTTCACCTCTGAACGGTTGGCCCGGTTAACTCCGCTTTAAGGCTCCCGCGAATGCGCGCATCCACAACTCCACGCTGAGAACCCGTCACAAGAGATTCGGCTCCAAGCAGATCACAGCCCTAAATGCCGGCCGTGCTTGCTTCAACCATGAGCGGCCGTGTAGTCTCCGCTCATGCGGATCCTCATCACCGGTACCGACACTTCGGTGGGCAAGACCTGGGTCGGATGCGCTCTGGCACTGGCACTCCGAAGCGCCGGCAGACAGGTCGTGGCCATCAAACCGGTCGAGACCGGCTGCCGGGAAATCCCGGGAGAGCGGGAAGACGGAGCGCTCCTCGCCACCGCAACCGGCCAGGAGCAGCCTACCCACGCCCTCTTCCGGCTGATGGAACGGGTTCCTCCCCCGCTCTCGAGCGATTGGTCTGGAATCACCATCGACTTCGACGCCATGATTCTCAAGATCGAGCGCTACGGCGGCGAGGCGGAGCACCTGCTGATCGAAGGAGTGGGAGGCCTGCTCTCGCCGGTTACGTGGGAGTGGAACATGGTGGATGTTGCCCGGGCACTCGGAGCCGGCGCTCTGGTTGTCGCCGTGGACCGGCTGGGTACCATCAATCAGACGCTGCTTACCCTCAGCGCCCTGGAGCTTGCCGGGGTTCTCTGCGCCGGAGTGGTGCTGACCCCGCCCGAGGTACCAGACCAGTCCACCGGCTCCAACGCCGCGGCGATCGTCCGACTGTCTGGACTGGATCGTGTGGTGGCCGCTCCCAAAACAGCCTACCCCGACCGGACCGACGCCATGAGGACCGTGGTAGGCTGGCTCAGCCGGCTGCCGACACCCGCCTGATCCCGGGTGAACGGACGGACGGGAAGGAATTCAGCAGAACACCTCATCCGATGGCGCGATAGCGACTGGGGACCTACTCCAAGTCCTTCCCCTGGAGCTGCTCCTCTATAGCGTCCAATACCCAGCGGCGTACCCAGGAACGGGAATCATCCCGATGCCGGACTAGCGCGGCGAGTGCCTGGGTATCGCCTCGCGAAGCCAGCGTCGCCAGAACGAGGGACGGCAGCTTCTGCTCTCCTATGATTTTTTCCAGGCCGTCGATCAGCGTGGAGTCGGGAGCGCGTGCCGCCGCGCCAATCGCCGCGGTCTGGATGACGTCGCGATAGGACGGAGTACTGAGGGCCGCCAGCACCTGGGGCCGGGATGCCACCGAATCCAGCCGCGCCAGAGCCGTCAAAGCGCTGGCTCGTACTTCGTAGCTGCTGTCCCGCTTCCACGCCTCACGCACTGCCGCCTGGGCCCGGGCTCCCCCCAACAGGCCGAGTGTGGTAACCGCTGTTTCGCGAACCGCGGCAGAGCTATCGCGGAGAGATGCCTCGACCGCCGGCAGCGCTATTCCGGCAGGAAAACCGCGGAGGGCGGCGACGGCCTGAGCCCGCGTCAGGTAGTAGTCGGCACTCCGTGCGGCCCGGGACAGAGCTGACGCCGCCAGGGTGTCGCCGCTCCGGCGAGCGAGCTGGTCGATTACCCAGCTCCGGTTCCAGAGGTTGGAATCGCGCGACAGCTGGTGCGCGAGCCAGCGGGTCGGTTGCTCGAAGGTCAGGACCTTGAGCATGGCGTTGTTTTCGTCGAACACAACCATGTTCGGCTCGGACCTCAGGCCTTCCACCCGGATCACCTGCTCCCGGCGATCCAGCCGCACTTGCTTCCGTACCTCTCCCGAGGACGTTCCCACCCGCACCAGAATCCTGCCCTGAAAGACCGACGGCGTGGAGAAGCGAGGGCCGGCGCTGTCGGCCGGGGCCACATCTAACTGGGTCTGCCGCACCGTGAGCGTGAGGGTGGCGGCCACCGAGTCGTATTCCGGACTTACCGCCAGCTCGGGGTATCCCGCATTGTAGACCCATTGATCCCAGAACCAGTCGAGGTTCTGGCCGGTGGCGTGAAGAACCGCTCGGCGGAGGTCGTCGCTGTTGGCATTGCCGAAGGAGTGGCGGGTCAGATATCGGTTGATCGACGCCCAGAAAGGTTCCGGGCCCAGATGCTGCTTCAGCATCCGCATTACCAGCGCGCCCTTGGTATAGACATTGTTGGAGTTGAACGAGGCCAGAGGTACCCGGCGCCGGGAATCACTGGCCAGGAATCGCCGGTACTCGTCCAGGTAAAAATCATCCTCCGCGTGCGGCCCGTTCCTGAAGCCCCAGTACTGCCCCGCCATGAACTCGGCCATTCCTTCGTTGAGCCAGTAGTTGGACCAGTTCTCCGCGGTTACGAGATTGCCGAACCACTGATGGGCCAGCTCGTGAGGAATCAGGGAATGGCGATACCAGGGGCGGTCGCGGTAGGCCTGCGCGTCTGGCAGCCAGTCCACCAGAGTGGTGGCACCCACGTTCTCCATGCCGCCGATGAAGTCCGTTACCGTGGTCTGAGAGTACCCGTCCCAGGGGTACTTCACCCCCGTCAGCCGGGTGAACGTCTCCATCATGTCCGGCGTGACCCCGAAGAGCCGGCGGGCACGCGCCACATCCTCAGGGTAGACGTAGTAGTCCAGCGGGACATCCCGCCACCGGTCGCTCACTTTCTTGAATGGCGCGGCAGCCAGGGATATCAGGTAGGTGGATGCCGGCCGCTCCTGGCGCCAATGCACGGTGTGAGTGCGTGAGCCTGCCGGAGGCGAAGCCCGGGAGCGACGCGCCGGTGGATCGACCTTATCGCTGACCAACCGGCCGTTGGACACCACGGTGAGACCGGCCGGCACCCGGGCGATCAGATCCCAGGTTGCCTTGTCGTTGGGGGCGCCATAGGTAGGAATCCAGTTGGGATTGCCGTCGGTACCGCCGCCGCTGTACACCTGCTGATGGTGTCGCGGACGGCCCGGTTCGGCCGGGAAGAAGTAAAGGCCGCGGCCCTGGGTGATCCGGCCATGGTAGTTGATGGTAAACCTTACGGTGTCGCGAAATCCGGCCGGTTTTGCCAGCCGCACCACTATGGAATCGCCCGGACGGGCGAAGCGTAGAGGCGCAGGAGCGGCCGGACGGGCGGACGAGCGGACGGAGGGACAGCGTGGACCTGGCGGTCCGCAATTGACGGTCACGGTCCGGACAGTCAGTCGT
>JACCRS010000116.1 GCA_013813435.1 Gemmatimonadales bacterium | reverse complement strand
CCCCGGGCAGCCATCGAGCTCGCCGACAACTTCGCCGTACTCCTCGGCGGTGAACCCAACCACGTTCACCAGCACGCGGGCCCGGGTAAGCCGCGACGACAGCCAGGGGAGATACTCGTCCCGTACCCGGATGACGCCGGGATTCGCCAGGCCAATGGAGTTGAGCATGCCGCCGGGAAATTCGGCGGCTCTGGGCGAGGCATTGCCGGTCCGCGGCTCTCGGGAGACGGCCTTGGTGACGAATCCCCCCAGCCGCTCGAGGTCCAGAACTCCTTCGAGCTCTTTACCGAAGCCGGCGGTGCCGGCAGCGAGGAGGATGGGATTTTGAAACCGCTTGCCGAAGAGCTCCCGGGAGAGGTCCTGGGAGCGCACTAAGGCTCAACGACCCTGACACTCGGTGCCGGTTGAGGCCGCCGACGACCCGGTGCCTCATCGTCGTCACCAGTGGGAGCGGGACGACCCGGCGCCGGAGCCCGAGCCCGGGGAGGCGGTGCCGACCTGGCAGCGGCGAAAGCGCCGAGTGAGTCCTCCAGCTGTTGATAGGCCCCGCCTGCCTCGCCTCGGATGAGGGCCAGATAGGGGCTGTCGAGATAACGCGTTTCCAGGAGCACTCTAGCCGAGTCGGCCCAGCCAGGGTTCAGCTGCTGAGCGGCCAGAACCGCTTTCGGGGCATAAGGCGAATCGGGCCATTCGTTCAGGATTCGGAGGAAGATCCCCTCTGCCAAACGGGGAGCCATCAGAGAGTCACGTGCCGCCTCGGCTGCAAGGAACAGCCGGAGATCGCCCTGCGGCGATCCCGGCGTCATCGAGTCGGACGCCGCAAGAATGCCCCCAGCCGTGATACCGAGCTGAGTCAGGTCTGCCGCCGATACTCGGTATTTCTGGGCCAGGCCGCGCACCATCCGGATGAACGGCGAGAGATTCTGCGGTCCGGTTACCCCGCGGAGATCCAGCCGCACCAGTTGGACGCTTGCCCCACCGGCCGCAGCACCAGATCCACCGATCCTGACCGCCTCGCGGAAACGCGCCTTAGCTCGGGTGGTGTCGGAGTGAACCAGGCGGAGCCCGTCCTCTAGTAGCCAGCGGGCCTCGGTCTCGGCCGGCCGACCGGGGAGCCGGCGGAGGCGGTCAACCAGACTGGAGGCGTTGGCCGGCTCCTGTTCCCCCAAGGTGACGATAAGCGAGTCCCACGGCTGGGTCGTGTCACCCCGGGCAACCAGGGAATCGGCAAGGGCCATTGCCTCGGGGACCCGCCCGGCACCGGCGAGAGAAAGGAGAAGCTCGGGCTGGGCCCTCGGCTCTTCTATCCCTTTAAGCGCGCTGACTGCTTCATCGTACCTTCCCACATAACGGAGCGTTCGCGCCCTCTGGAAACGCGCTTCCCGCCGCCGACCTGCATTCTTGCTGTCCAGCACCTGGGCGAAGGCCGCATCGCCAGCGGGAACGTTTCCCAGCGTGACGTGGCAGCGGCCGGCGGCGAGCCAGGCGTCTTCGGTGAGGTCCAGCCTGACCTGGGCCACGGCAACCCGACTGAGTGGTGCCAGTGCCTCCTCGCACTGACCCAGGCGGGCCAGAGCCAATCCTCTTAGAATGGCGGCCTCCTCGGCGTACTTGCTCCGGGGATGGCGAACCACCACCGATTCCGCCTTGGTGGCCACCTGGCCCCAGAGGTTGTTGGCCTCGAAGGTGCGCCCCTCCCGCTCGGCTTTCCGGGCCGAGTTGGCCAGCCGATTGGCGTTGTACATCCCGTTGTAGTAGACGCACCCAGCCAGCAGCCCAAACCCCAGGATCGCTGGAAGCCGAACCGAGGTGAGGGTCGGGAGCTGCCACCTCATTGACGAACCCCGGAGCTCTGGGTCTGGCTGGTTTTCCGCTCGTATTCCAGGAGGTAGGCGACGATAGCATCCGCAATAGCGGCCGCCATGGCCTTCTGGCTCGATCTGGTGGTCAGAAACTGCCCGTCCTGGGGATTGGTGCTGTATCCCAGCTCCACGAGGATCGCCGGCCGGCGTGCGGTGGTGAGAACCATGAAGCCGGCCTGTTTCACTCCCCGGCTCTCGCCGCTGTGCACCGTCTTGAGACTTCGTTGAACCAGGTCGGCGGCCCGGGCAGACTCTCGCAGGTGTTCGTTCAGCTGCAGGTCCTTCAGGATGAAGTCGATTCCCACGCCGGTTTCGGCCGGTGCAGTACCGGTCTCGAAACGCACGGCTTCGTTCTCCATCCTGGCGACGCGCGCCGCGTCTTCCGTCTTTGCCTCGGCCAGGAAGTAGGTCTCAAACCCCCGGATATCGGTGTAACCCCGCCGGCGAGCCAGCGAATTCACATGCAGGCTCACGAAAAGGTCGCAGGCCTGGGTGCAAAACGCGCCCCGGTCTCCCAGGGCGATCAAGGTATCCGAGGTTCGGGTCATCTCGACGCCAACGCCCTGCCGCTTCAACTCGTCACGCAGCAGCAGCCCTACCGCAAGGGTGACCTCCTTCTCCCGAGTCCCTCGCGGGAAGAATACGCCGGGGTTTCCGGGGTCTACCCCTCCATGTCCGGGATCGACTGTAACCATGTGACCGGACCTAAGCCCATTGGACAACCGAGCTGCCTCTTTCGAGCTCGCGGGCGCCCGCGCGACAGGTGCGCGGCTGGAGGCGCCGGAATCGATCAGTCGAGCCCGTCGCCGATCGTAGCGATAGCGCTCGCTGAGGTACGACGGAAGGAGCTCAGCGACGAACTGAAATGGCAGAAACAGGGTGTCGTGGGAAACCGTGGCTGGGGCGGCGAGGGGCTGGAGCCGATTGTCGAGGGTGTAGAGTGGCGCTCCCAGCAGGAAGCGAAACGAGCGAGGTCCCACCTTCACCTCAGCCCAGCCATCGCTCACTTGTTGCGACCCTTCCAGCGCAGACATGAGGGCGGGAGCTGCAAAGACGGGTGCTCCGCTGCCGTCGGTACGCACGGGAATTCGCGCCTCGCCATTCACGCCTGTGATTGTCACCACCGCCGGCGCGGAGTCCAACCCGAGAGAGGCCAGCGCCACCAGCAGGACACGAGCTCCGATCATCCGCGGCCTCTAACTGACACCGCCCTGGCCACCTCTCGTTCCATCACTTTCCGCTTGATGGTTTCCCGCTTGTCGTGCTGCTTCTTTCCCTTGCCTAGCGCCAGAGCCACCTTGGCCCGCCCTCTCTTGAAATAGAGCTCCAGCGGAACCAGGGTCAGGCCCCGCTGCTCCACCGCGCCGATCATCTTCTCGATTTCTCGCCGATGAAGAAGAAGCTTGCGAGCCCGGACCGGGTCATGGTTGTACCGGTTGCCCTGCTCATATGGGGTGATGTTCATACCCTCGAGATAGACCTCCCCGTTCTTCACCCTGGCGTACGCCTCCTTGATCGAGGCTTTGCCGTTGCGGAGAGACTTGACCTCGGTGCCAGTCAGTACGATGCCGGTCTCCCAGATCTCCAGGATATGGTAGTCGTAAGTCGCCTTGGGATTGCGGGCAACCGACTGCTTCCGCTCGGCAGCGGGGATGGTCTCGGGACTCATTCGGGATCTGATAAGCAAAGGATAGGCCACCACTTCGGATGGGTCAACGGTTTGGGTTGACCCGCTTCTTTCGCTCCGCTACATTTTGCCCCCTTCGCCGAAGTGGTGGAACTGGTAGACGCGCTGCGTTCAGGGCGCAGTGGGCGCAAGCCCGTGCGGGTTCGAGTCCCGCCTTCGGCATTGCAGTACGGCGGTAGGATGGAAGCTCCTTCGGACATGGATGACCCTGCAGTGTCTAGAGGACATCGGAGGGTGGAATAGCTTAAGACCCCACCACCCTTCCGCCGTACCGCCTTACCGCCTTCAGTACCGCGCCATCCCCAGCTCCACCCGCTCCGCCCACGCATCGATCCCGCCAGCCAGACTACGCACCTTTCCAAAGCCGGCTCCCCGTAGGATCTCCAACGCCTTCATCGACCGAGCCCCGTGGTGGCAGTGGGTGACGATTTCCGCATGGCCGTCGAGCTCCGACAAACGTTCCGGCAGCTGATTCAAAGGAATCAACCTGGCCCCTTCGATGTGGACGATTTCCCATTCATGGGGCTCACGAACATCGATGAGCGCTAAATCCGCTCCCTTCTCACTCATTTCCTGCCGCAGCTCCTCGGCCGAGATCTCCGGCCCGGCGTAGGCTGGCTCCACCCCGATGCCACAGAAGGCTTCGTAGTCGATCAACTCACGGATCGTCGGATTGGTCCCGCAGATCGGGCACGTGGGATCCTTGCGCAACTCGAGCTCCCGGAACCGCAGCTTGAGGGCGTCGAACAACACCAGACGTCCCAACAGAGGGTTGCCCGCCCCGATAATCCACTTGATGGTCTCCAGCGCCTGAATGCTGCCGATGATACCCGGCAACACACCGAGAACGCCGCCCTCCGCGCAGCTGGGGACCAGACCAGGAGGGGGTGGCTCAGAATACAGGCAGCGATAGCAGGGTCCCTGCTTGGCATGGAAGAGTGATGCCTGACCCTCGAAACGAAAGATGCTGCCGTATACGTTCGGCTTTCCCAGCAGCACGCAGGCGTCATTCACCAAGTACCGGGTAGGAAAGTTATCGGTCCCATCCACCACGATGTCGTATTGGCTGATGACCTCCAGGGCGTTCTGGGATGTGAGCCGGGTTTCATGCCGCTCGACTGTGACGTTGGGATTGAGATCGGTGAGCCGGTCCTCGGCTGAATCGAGCTTGAGGCGCCCCAGCATGGAGGTGCCGTGCACGATCTGCCGCTGAAGGTTGGTCAGATCGACCACGTCGAAGTCCACGATGCCGACGGTGCCTACGCCAGCCGCGGCCAGATAGAGGGAGACGGGCGATCCGAGGCCTCCGGCTCCGACAACCAGCACTCGGGCAGCCTTGAGTTTGCGTTGTCCGGTAACGCCCACTTCAGGCAGAAGCAGGTGTCTGGAGTACCGCAGCATCTCGGCATGAGAGAGCGCCGCCTGTGCCTCGGCCGTGGCAGGGGACCCACCGGCGATGCTGGGGACGATGGTGAGCACGTCGCCGGAGCGCACCGGGGTTGCGGTAGAAGCGAGATGCCTGATGTCGGTCTCGTTGAGATAGAGGTTCACAAAGTTGCGGAGGCGCCCATCATCCTGCATAAGATGGCGTTTGAGGCCGGTGTGCAGAGCGACCAAGCCGTCGAGGACCTGCCGGACGTTGTCGCCGGCAAGCTCGACCGTGTCACGACCCGCGGTATACGGGCGCAGCGGAGTTGGGATTGAAACGGTCACTGACATATCGTCATACCTCGCTCAGAACATCGATGGACTCGAGCCGCATCTTCGACCTGTCATCTTCCAGCACCCAGCTGGTCAGCTCGGCAGCGTGGCCATGATCCACTCTTACTATGATGTAGCTGTACCAGGGCCAGGCCTGCTCGGTGTCGAAGGCCGATGGCGCCGCGGGATGATCGGGATGCGAGTGATAGCATCCCAGTACCTCCTGCCCGGACCGGCGAAGCTGGGCCTCGATCGCCCTCAGGTCGTCCGGTGAGATCAGGTAGCGGTGCGGATCGTCGGTGCGCCGATTCATGACCGGGAGCAATCGCAGGACCTCCTTTACCGGAGCAGCGCGACCGGCGAGCACACCACAACACTCGGCGGGATAGGCCCGCTCTCCCTCCCGGCGAATCTCCTCAACCAGACCATTGCTGAGGCGCAGGGTCACGGCTCGGTCCAACGATGGGGCTCGCTCAGGTAGCGGCTGCCGGTGTCGCACCCGACCACTACCACGTAGGCCTCGGGGTATTCCCGCAGGATATCGAGTGACGCGGCTACAGCAGCACCGGCCGACCAGCCCACTAAATAGCCGGCTTCTCGCGCCAGCCTGCGTGCGGTGCGGTCCGCGGCTTCAGTCGAGATCTCCACAACCCGGTCCGGAAGCTCTGGATCGTAGAGCGCGGGAAGGTGCGCCGTGCTAACCAGGTGCTTGAGTCCCTCGAGACCGTGCAACGGCGAGTCGGGCTGAACCCCGACGAGGCGTACGCCAGGCTTCTTCTCCTTTAGGAACCGACCGGTTCCCATCATGGTTCCGGTGGTTCCCATCGCGGCCACGAAGTGGGTCAGCCGCCCCTCGCTCTGAGCCCAGATTTCCGGACCCGTGGTCTCCCGATGTGCCTGCGGGTTGGCCGGGTTGCCGTACTGATCGGCGTAGAAGTAGCGCTCGGGAAACTCGGCGGCGAGCTCCAGTGCCCGCTCGACTGCTCCATCGGTGCCGGTGAGCCGATCGGTAAGAACTACCTCGGCTCCATAGATCTCCAGCAGCGCTTTTCGCTCGGGGCTGGCGTTAGCAGGAAGGCAGATCGTGACGTCGATTCCGGCAGCTGCTCCGAGCATGGCGTATGCGATGCCGGTATTGCCGCTCGAGGCGTCGAGCAATCGCTTTCCCGGCAGCTCACCGCGGCAAAGCCCATCTCTGATGATGGAGCGCGCCGCGCGATCCTTGACACTGCCTCCAGGGTTGAGCCACTCGGCCTTGAGGTACAAACGCGCGCTGCCCCGCTCCAACTCTACTGGGAGCAGCGGCGTGTTACCCACCGCCCGCCAGAGCTCAGGCTCCGGAACCAGTCCCTCAACTGTTGGCGTCATCCATGTGCCTCCAAAACAAAAAACCCGACCGGCTGGTCGGGGAACCTTGCGCCATACGACGTGGGCTAACTCGCCGAAGATATCCCGACCAGCTCCTGTACCTCCGACTCCTGCCTCATCAAGTCGGCCAGGGAGATGCCGGCCAACAGCTGATCCACCCGCTGCTGGAGGGCATGCCACACCGGCCGGATGCTGCAGGTGCCCCCGGGGCTACATCGATCGGCATCGACTGGCCGCGCATCGCAGTTTATCTCGAAGGTTTGGTGCTCCGAGGCTGCCATGACGTCGCGGACCGAAATGACGTCCGGTTGCCGCGCGAGGTAGTACCCACCTTTGGCACCGCGCACGCTCAGAACCAATCCCGCGCGCCGAAGACGCAGGAGGATCTGCTCGACATAGTCGGCTGGAAGGCGCTCGGTGTCGGCAAGGTCACGCGCGGCAACAGGGCCGCTGCCTTTCCGCCCGCGCTTGGCGAGATGGATCGAGATGATGAGGCTGTATTCGGTCCAGGTGGTGACCCGCATGGTGGGAATATGGGGCGGGGATAGGTTGGAATCAATGTGGGAGTCGGGAGTCATAAGTCGGGAGTTGGAGTCGGGAGTGACCCGAAAGTCGCTCCGACCGCCCCGCTACGCTCAGCTCCCAGGATGACATGCTGTTCGACCCCTGACCCCCACTGATAACTCCTGACTCCCGACTAGCTCTTATCCGCCGCAGTCCAGCGGGCCACCTCTTCCGCGCTCATGTTACCGAAGGGGCGGATCCTGGCATCCCTGAAGGCCCCCCCGAGCACGTCTCCCAAATACTGGGACCAGGACAGGAGAGTGCCCCGGCAGACCGGCTCCGGCGCATCCGGCTCCGAGAGTTCGCCATCGATACGTTTGACGAGGTCCTGCATGACCCACCCCGGAACTCTGGACCGCTCCGAAGGAAAGATGAAGCCGTACATGACGAGATGAGACAGGAGAACCCGCCAATGGGGCCCGAAGCGCGCCAGCAGCCGCTGCCAGTCCAAGCGTTCACCGTGAGCCAGGATCAAGTGAACGACATCGGCACCATCGAAGCGTTCCCTTTCCATGACGAACGCCTTCGACCAGATGGTCTCCTCCGGCGGTGCGATCCTGACGGGCACGCCGAGCACCGTTTCGGTTGTGGCGTACTCGAACCACCCATCGTCCACCGTGGCCACGCCATTCCCCGAGTTGAAGATGACATCGATGAATCCTTCGGGAGACCGGATCTTGGCGAGCCAGTGAGAGAAGACCAATTCGGTCTGGTATCCTGCCGCTGCGCAGGCCTCCAACAGGCGCTGCACGTCGAGCGGACGGGCGAAGAGGTCGAGATCTTTGGTTGACTTGTCAATGCCGGCCTGATGAATGAACGCAAAGGCGCCACCGACGAGGAAAGGCACCTCGGCTCGATTCAAGACCGCCATTGCCTCGCGGTAGAACAGGCGCGAGGGGGTCTCGACCAGTGACTGCGTTGGTGCCAGGGCCATGCGGCCTCCGTGGAGAGTCGCCTATGATATTTATCCCGGTAACAAAGGGGTGTGCCCCACATCACGGCGAGAGTCGCTGTCGGGGAGAGATTGAGTCGCAATGACAACCAAATCCGGAACTGTGCGAGTCGCCGCCGTGGGCGACATTCATCTGGGCGGGAAGGGACTCGATCCGCCGCTTCAGATATTGTTTGGCCAGGTGGCCGAACACGCCGACGTTCTAGCCCTGTGCGGCGATCTGACCGACCGGGGAGATCCGGAAGAGGCCCGGCTCATGGCGAAGGCTCTCACGGCGGTTACGGTCCCCATCGTCGCCGTACTGGGCAACCACGACTATGAGTCGGGTAAGGAGCAGGAGGTCGCCCGGATCCTTTGCGACGCCGGGGTTCACGTGCTGGATGGGGATGCCCACGAAGTTCTCGGTGTGGGATTCGCGGGCATCAAGGGATTTGCCGGGGGGTTCGGCCGTCGGGCGCTGGGACCGTGGGGCGAGGGGCTGATCAAACAATTTGTCCGGGAAGCGCTGGACGAGGCACTGAAGCTGGAGACGGCTCTGGGGCAGTTACGAACCGAGCGGAGAGTGGCGCTGCTGCACTACTCACCGATAGCGGCAACGGTAGTGGGCGAGCCGCTGGAGATTTATCCCTATCTCGGCTCCAGCCGCCTGGAAGAGCCACTCACACGGTATCCGGTCGACGTTGTGTTTCATGGCCACGCCCACCACGGCTCGCCCGAAGGCAGGACGATGACCGACGTGCCGGTCTACAACGTTTCGATGGTGTTGCTTCAGGAGAACTTTCCCGACCGGCCGCCGTTCCGCGTGGTGGAGCTCCCGGTAGGTCAGGCCTCCGCTGACCGGCAAGAGACCCCCGGTGGAACCCCACTCCGGCGAGCAACCGACCGCCCCGTGTCGAAGGAATAAGAGCGGAGTTCGAGGATGGATCTACTTTGGCGGCGCTCCAGGAACACCGAGCTCCGTCATGGCACGAAGGTCTAAAATCTCCCCCAGCTCCTTTCCTTCCAAGATCCCTTTCTTCACAACCAGCTCTTTCACCGTAAGACCGGTGGCAACCGCTTCCTTGGCCAGCTTGGCCGCTTCGGCATACCCTATCTTCGGAGCCAGTGCCGTCACTAGCGCCGGGCTTCGCTCCAGCCAGTAGGCGCACTGGACCTCATCGGCCTCGATGCCATCGACGCATCGCTCGGCCAGAACGGCACTGGCATTAGCCACGATGGTGAGCGCAAAGACGATGTTGTGGGCCATGACCGGCATCATGACGTTGAGCTCCAGCTGCCCGGCCTCGGCGGCCAGAGCCACGGTCGTGTCCAGCCCCAGCGCCTGGTAACACACCTGGTTCACCATCTCGGCAATCGACGGATTGACCTTGCCAGGCATGATGCTGGAGCCAGGTTGCACCGCAGGTAGCAGAATCTCCGCCAGACCAGTGCGGGGGCCGGAGGCGAGCAGACGTATGTCGTTGGCAATCTTGTTCAGATCCAGCACGTAAGCCCGGAGCGCACCGCTCACCGTGGCGATGTCCCCCATTGACTGCATCAACTGGACCCGATCCTGCCCCACCCGAAGCTGTAGCCCGCTGATCTGTTGTAGATGGCTGATCATCCGCTCGGGATACTCCGGCTCAGCATTGATGCCGGTACCCACGGCGGTGCCCCCGATGTTCATCTCCCGCAGCCACTCCGAGGCTTCCCGAAGCTTCTTGCGATGACGCTCCACCGTCCGTCCATAGGCCGTGAATTCCTGGCCCAGGCGGATCGGTGTGGCATCCTGGAGGTGGGTGCGCCCCGACTTCACGATCGCGTCGAACTGCACGCCCTTGGCCAGCAGCGAGGCGGCTAGGCGGTCGAGCGCTGCGAGGGTCTGCGGTAGCGTGACCAGAGTCGCCAGCCGCATGGCGGTAGGGATCACGTCGTTAGTGCTCTGCGCCATGTTGACGTGATCGTTCGGATGGACCGGCTGGTAGGCTCCTCGGGCTCCACCCAGGATTTCGTTCGCCCGGTTCGCGAGCACCTCGTTACAGTTCATGTTGTGGCTGGTACCCGCGCCCGCCTGATAGACATCTACGATGAACTGGTCGCGGTGCTGGCCGGCGAGCACTTCGTCGGCCGCCCGCACGATGGCGTCGGCCAGGCGCCTTTCGAGCCGTCCCGTCTCCTGGTGGACCAGGGCAGCCGACCGCTTGATCCAGATGACGGCATCGACGAAGGCAGGCAGCGGCCGCAAGCCGGAGATCGGAAAGTTCTCCGCCGCGCGCAGCGTTTGGATCCCGTACAGGGCTGCTGCGGGGACGGCCTTTTCGCCGAGCGGATCGCGTTCGATGCGGGTGTTTGTCATGGTGGCCACGTTCTATTGAAATTCTTACCACAGAGGCCTGTGATTATCGAATTCTCATTTACCAGAGTGTTCAATGACCAATCATTTCTCATCGATTGACACGGCAACCACGTTCGATGCGGATAAGGCTACCAAGACCGATCTTTTCCAGGGACAGCAACTGTTCGTGGGCCTCAACTGCTTCGAGCCGGGGCAATCGCAGAAAGTTCATGTGCATGCCGGGTCGGACAAATTTTATCTGGTCGTATCGGGAAAGGCGAGGATTACGGTGGGCGATGAGACACGCGAGGTGATGAGCGGAACCGTGGTGTGGGCACCGGCTGATGTTCCGCACGGCGTGGTCGAGGCGTTGGAGCAGACCGTCTTGCTGGTGGCTATAGCACCACCCCCGAGCGCGCTCAAGCGTCCACCCGGTCCGTAGCCGGAGGCACCCTCCCGCGCAGTAGCTTCCGAAGGAACGGCCAGCCGAAAATACTAGCTGCAAGCCACACACCCAGCGCCATGCCCACCCCGTTGGTATAGAACCTCCAGGCAAGCAGTATCCAGCCCTGTCCCTCACCGATCTCGCCCGCTGCACCGCCGAGGAAGCCAAGCTCCACCACGCCGGCTCCGGACGGCGTTGGGAGCACCATCTGGCTGTACAGGAGCGCAAACGAGCCGAAGATCACCGGGCCGGTGCCAGGCGGGCTGGGCAATGTGAGGACCAGCACGGGCAGGATAGCTATGCGGGTGGCGATGGCGACGGCGCTCAAAGGCACGCTCGCGAGCAGCGGCCAGCGAGGCATCCGCCGCAGGTAGACGATTACCCGCCGCGTCGGTCGCCGCATGCGTCGCGTGGCCCCTGAGACAACCCGGCGGGTGTACCACCAGATCATGACACCAAAAAGGAGCACCAACACTACCCAGGGCCAGGCTTTCATTGCGCCGGCCTGGAGCGTAGGGCCAGCGGTGGCCCACCAGGCGGGCGCGAACTGCCAGATCAGCAATGCCGCCACCAGAATCAGCACCAGGCGTGACGCCACGGCCTCGAGCGTGACCCCAACCAATGCGGCGGTCAGTCGAACCCTGCTTCGCGATAGTCCTGCGACCCGGGCAGGCTCGCCTCCCAGCCGAAGTGGTGTCAGTGCATTGGCAGCATCGCCAAAGGCGTTGAGCACGAATGCATCCTTCAACGGCAACGGGACTCCGAGCCCCTGCATGATCCATTGGATTCGCCAGGCGCGCACCAGAAAATCGAGTGCCACCAGCGCGAGGCAGGTGAGGTGAGCCGCCAGTGGACTCATGATGTCAGGACGGAGCGGTACACCGAGAACAGCCGGTCGAACACTTGATTCCAGCCGTGGTACGTTTCCGCATAGTGTCGAGCCCGAATCCCGAGATCTGCGAGATCACTTCCCAGCAGGCGCTCAGCCATTTCTGCCAGGTGGGCCGAGTCTCCCGACCGATACAGCAAGCCGGCGCCGGAGCGAGTGACGGTCTCCGCCACTCCCCCCTGATCGACGGAGAGAACGGGATTCCCGCTGGCCATGGCCTCCAGCGAGGCCAGTCCCAACGTTTCGGCCGGGCCGGGAGCCAGGTACAGATCCACAGCGGCATACAGGTTAGCCAGGGCATCCCGGTTGCGCTCGAAGGGCAGCCAGATGACCCGGTTACCGCCGGTGGATGCAGCAAGAGAACGCCGCGCCGGCCCGTCACCCACAATCACGAGGCGTGCCCCGGTGCGCTGCTCCACCCGGGGCCAGCCACGAAGGAGCACATCCAGCTCCTTCTCTCCCGCGATCCTGCCGACGTACATCGCCAGCCGTTCACTCGGCAGGCGATAGAGGCTACGAGTCTGAGCAGCGTAGTCCCGGCGGGCAGGATTGAACCGATCCAGATCGACGCCCAGGGGGACAGTCACCACCTTCTCCAAACCCGCGCCGCGAAGCTCCTGGGCCACCGTTTCCGAGGGTGCGATGGTCGTGTCAACCATCCGGCCGAGACGCCGCACGTATTGCCATGCGGCCGAGCTGGCTCCGCGCCGGAGCCATCCGGCCGATGCCGGCCGCGGGGAGATGATACGGGGGAAGTTGCTGTGATAGAACCAAACCGTGGGCAGGTCCATGCGGCGGGTTGAATGATGAATCAGCCACGGCGAGAACCAGGCACTCCCCACCTCGATCAGATCCGGACGTTCATGGGCGACGATCCGGCTGGTCGATTCCTTACCCAACATGAACCGATACGGCTTCTGAGTGGGAATCGGAGCGCCGTGAAGCCGGTAGCAACGCACACCCGTGCTCTCGAGGATCTCATCCTTGGGACCTGGCACTATCAGAACCTGCCGCAGCAAGGGATTCCGCTGTACGTATTTCGCCTTCTCCAGCAGGTAGGTCCGCACTCCCCCCGTGGTCTCGCCGAAGAACTCCGAGATGTCGAGTACGCCGAAGCCGGCTGCCGGCCGGAGCCGGGGGGGCAGCTCGGAGCGGGCTATCTCAAGGGTTGAACCTGCGGGACTGCCGAGAGGCTGAAGGTCGAGGATGCCGGTCGGCGGGGCAGCGGGGCGGCGGGGCGGCGGGGCAGCAACAGCCTCGGACCCTATTAACG
>JACCRS010000070.1 GCA_013813435.1 Gemmatimonadales bacterium | reverse complement strand
GGAGCAGCCCGACAACGCGAGCGCCCCGCCACCCGATGCACCGAGGACGGTGAGGAACCGACGGCGATCTATGGTGGGCTTGGATTCCTCGGTCATGCAGACTCCGCTTGGCCGGTCAGGAGTCGGGCGTCGGGAGGCAGGAGTCGGACGCGCATTAGAGACTCCTTCGGGATAAGGAGTTCGTTTGACCCACTTGACTCCTGACTCCTGACTCCCGACTCTCGACTAGTAATGACACACCGAGCAATCCTGCGAGACCTTCCGCTCGACGTGGCATGAGATGCAGAACCCCATCTTGTCGACCTGGTTGACCTTGAATACCTGAGGCATTCGCTGCACGTCGCCGTGGCATGTAGCGCAGGCATTGGGACCCATGGCCTTGATATGGCGCTGATGCGGAAAGTGGGCGTGACGCGGGAGGTAATGGACTCGCACCCACTCCACCGGCTTTTTCTCGGTCCACGCCTGGCGCAGCTTTCTGATCTCGGTTTGATGCGAGCTGTCGCTGCCACCGATTACAAGATGACAACCCATGCATGTCTGGACGGTTGGAATCCCCGGCTCGGCTGACACATTGACCGAATAGTGGCAGTACTGGCACTGCATCTTGTACTGGCCGGCATGGATGTCGTGGCGGAAGAAAATCGGCTGGCGCGGCCCTTTGAGGCTGCCGCTGTCTGAGGCGGAGAGCACGGGCGCCGCGATGGAATCGGGGACCGAGCTGGCCTGCTGCGCGTAAGGAGGCGCTCCGCCGAGCGTGAGGAAGGCGGCAACGCCTCCGGCTGCAACACCACCGACGACGTATGCCAACTTACGCATTCATCATCTCCGAGAACGTCCCCATGGTTGCGCAACGCGCGCGAAGTATAGTCCGCGCATTCTATTGCACAACCCGACCGCGGGGATAATCCGACTAATTCAGTCGGTTTCGACTTCCTCCGAACCAACCCGGCCGCGAGACCGCTGACCCCGTTTGAGCTCCGGCCGTTCCGCCAGCCACTCGGCCTTACGCCGGGCCAGACTGAGAAACGCATCCGCCGCCCGGCGATCCCCCAGCTCCAGCCAGCACCACTTTACCGGGCCGGTGCGCTGGCCCTCGAGAATCGCGCGGGCCAGCGCTCCCGCTATCTTCGGCCCCTTGGCCAGGCGGCCTTCCTCGTTTTCGGACAGGGTGAATGTGATGTCGATCCCGCTCCGCATGAAGTGCAGCCAGCACAGCTTGCGATTGCCCGTTCCGTATTCCCAGGCCCATCTCCAGGTCGGGCCCATGAAGCGGACCTGCTCGGTGACGCCGGGGATTGCCATGAGCCCCCCGCGCAGCGTGCGAAAGCGCGCGACGACATTGGCCGGAAGGTCGTCCAGCGGAGCCGTGACCGGCGGCTCCACCGACTGGTCGGTGTAGAGGTTGGACATCCAGTAGGCGCTCGAGCGTCCCATCAGGATCCTCCTCTCGAACTCCGCTCCAGGTAGCGGACGACTTCTATCCCCATGGCGCGGAGCAGCGATGCTTCGCGTCCATCGAGGCCCGCACGGAAGACGATTTCACGGAACGAGCGCATCACGCTGTCCGACCGTCTCGTCTTGAAGAAATCGACTGCCCAGAGCGCGCCGGTCCAGTCGGTAAAGAGCTCCTCCAGCTGCCCCGAAGTCGCCGGCTCCGCCTGATTGCGGGGGGGCTTGAGCGGAAGGCTCTCACCGCCTCGCGCATTCCAGATCTCGTACGCCATGATCGCTACTGCCTGGGCCAGGTTGAGCGAGCGGTGAGCTGGGTCGGTGGAGATGGTGACGAGGGCGGTGCATAGGTCCAGCTCGGCGTTGGTTAGCCCGTGATCCTCCCGGCCCGCTACGATGGCCACCGGGCCCGCCGCGGCATGTTCTATCAGCGCTGCGGCGGCCTCGCGCGGCCGGAGGACCCGCCGTTTGGCGGCCCGCTCGCGGGCCGTCAAGACCGCCGTGAACCCGCAGTCGGCGATGGCATCCTCGAGCGAATCGAGGATCTCGATCCGGGCCACGAAATCGGCGGTATTGTGCGCGATGCCTTCAATGCGGTACGGGTCGAACACTTCGGGGTTGACCAGCCGCATCCGCTGTATGCCGAAGTTCTTCGCGACCCGGACCGCACTGGCGATGTTTACGATGTCCTGCGGGTTTACCAGAACCAGGGTGGGCGGGCGGACAGGCGGACAGGCGGACGGATTGATCGAGGTCTCCTTCAACTCCTCATCCTGCCCGCCCGTCCATCCGTCCATCCGTCCGCCCAAATTCAGCTCTCCTCTAAAAACGACACGTCGTGTTTCCTGGCCTTCAGCCCCGACGCGAAACCGGTCTTCTCTACTGCCTTCATATACGCTTCCTTCGGCTCCACCAGCTTCGCGTCCACCAGCTCCAGGAGCGCGTCGTTGAGGGTGACCATACCGGTCTTTCGATTGGTCTGCATGATTGACGGGATCTGAAACGTCTTGCCTTCACGGATCAGATTGGACACCGCTGGAATGGTCAGCAGCACTTCTCGCGCGGCCACCCGTCCTCCTCCGATCTTCTTGCAAAGCGTCTGGGCAATGACCCCCCGAAGCGACTCCGACAACATCACCCGGACCTGGGCCTGGCGGTCGGGGGGGAACTGATCGATGATGCGGTCGATGGTTGACGCCGCCGTAGTCGTGTGCAAGGTGCCGAACACGAGGTGACCGGTCTCCGCGGTCTCGATGGCGATGGACACGGTCTCGAGGTCACGCATCTCTCCCACCAGGATGATGTCGGGATCTTCCCGCAGCGCGGCGCGCAGCGCGTGCTTGAAAGAGCGGGTATGCAGCCCGACCTGCCGCTGGGTGACCAGGCACTTCTTACTGGGATGGACGAACTCGATGGGATCTTCGATGGTGATGATATGGTCGGTGCGGGTCCGGTTGATTAGGTCGACCAGCCCCGCCAAAGTGGTGCTCTTCCCGGAGCCGGTTGGACCAGTAACTACTACCAGTCCCTTGGTGAGATAGCAGAGGTTCTGCACCTCCCGGCTCAGGCCCATCTCTTCGGCGGTTCGGATCTGGTTGGGAATCACCCGGAAGACGGCCATGGGACCGAAGCGGTCGCGCCCCGCGTTGCAGCGGAAGCGCGCCAGGCCTTCAATCTCATAGGCCCAGTCGGTGTCTCCCTCGCGGTATTCGCCGATCTCCTTGGACGTCATGATGCTGATGAGCATGGAGTCCAGCTGGTCCAGTGTCGTCGGTGGGTACGACTGCCGCGCCAGCTCGCCGTGATGGCGCAACATGGGCGGCTCACCGGTCCGGAGGTGAAGGTCGGAGGCGCCCGACGATACCAGCAGGCGGAAGAGCTCATCCAAGGCGGCCCGCGCCCCGGCCAGGTCCTGCGCCGGGCGCGTGCCCGGCACCGGCGGTGGCGCGGCGGCGGAAGGTGACGCCCCGGCGGAAGCCGGCTCCGCCGTTCGGTCCGCAGCCGCCGCCGGGCGCACCAGTGCCGCTCCATCGGCACCCGATTTCAGCTCGACATGCACTTCGCCGCTGGGGGCCCGATACGCGAATGCCACCGGCCGAGCCGAACCAACCTGCGCCGCGGTCTCGGGTGAGGCGATCTCCCGCACCAGGGCCTGAATCTGCGCGTCGCTCAGCGGCTCGCGGGTGAGAGGACGAACGGTTCCGTTCTGCATCAGCGCGGCGGGCTTGCCGACGGAGAGGTTGAGTGCCTCTGCCCGCTGCTCGTGCATCACCTGAATCAGCTTATCGAGTCGCGCCAATTTCTATCTCAGTCGAGAGGGCGGATGAGTCGGACGAGTGACTTGTTGAAATACCAGGTGAGTTCGTTGGTCCAGACCGTGAAGAAGCGGCCTGGCATGTTGACGTAGTCCAAAGCCCGCGACCGTGAGGGAGGAAGCTCAAAGCTCGATCGTCCGCGATACTCCGCTCCGGTTGCGAGCCCCACCTCCAGCGCCACCAGCCGTGCCACCGAAGCGCGCTCGTGATCGGCCTCTGCACTTTGATCCCGGCAGGAGAGCACAGCGACCTGGGCCTTGGAGACGAACGCCACCCCGCCACCTGCCATGGTCAGGGCAAAGAAAGGCTCCGCCCGGTTCAACATCTCCAGGGGGCTCTCGGTGCTGAGGGGATAGGCGGAGCTGGCGCCGAGGTGCATGTCGCCCTCGAGCACCGCTCCGTCGGCCAGCACTACTTCAGCCGACACCCGCTGCGTGGCTCCCCAGTCGCTCATCGATGATAGGTTCGGCGCATGAGGGCGGAAACTGAACGGCCCCCGCCAGTTACGGCAAGTGTTGGGGGAGGTCACCCCCGGATCTCTACCCCTGCCCGCCGCTCGATCAGCCGGATCGTCTCCACGTAATCAGCTGTCTCCCCCAGTTCGGCCCGCGCTCCAGCCATAAGCCGGCCCGCCAGATCGAGCAGCGGCCCCTCGACCCCGGCTTCCTTCAGGAACGCCGCCGCGATGGCTACATCCTTGTCGAGCAACGCCAGACGGAAGGTCTGGGGCCAGGATCCGGTGAGGACCCGCTCCGGCACCAGCGTCTCGCTCACGAAGGAGCGGCCACTGGAAGCGTTCAGAACTTCCACCGCGGCGCGGGCTGAAACGCCGGCTTTGACCAGGGCCGAGAGCCCCTCACCCAAGGCGAGGAGGTTGACCGCCAGCAGCGCGTTGTTGACCGCTTTCATGGCGTGACCCGCGCCCACCGGGCCCAGGTGGTCGATCCGCTTTCCGAACGCGGACAGGATCGGCCGGGCTCGGGTGAAGGCCTCCGTGTTGCCTCCGACCATCACTGTGAGCGTGCCGGCCTCCGCGCCGCTGACCCCGCCGCTCACCGGCGCATCCACGAACTCAACCCCGCGGCTGCGCAGTCCGCTGGCGATCCGGCGCGAGGTGCCCGGATCGCCGGAGGTACAATCGATCAGCAGTGCGCCTGACGTCAGCCCCCGCTTCAGGCCCTCGGGACCCTCGAGCAGTGACTCCACTTCCTGCGATGTCGGCAGACAGGTTATGACCACCTCCGCGCCGCTGGCCGCCTCGCGCGGAGTCGTTGCCGCGCGTGCCTCGTGGTTGGCGACAAACTCAGCCGCGCGCTCCGAGGTTCGATTCCACACGGTGAGCCCGCCCCGCTTGGCCAGATGCGACGCCATCGGCGCCCCGATGGCCCCCAGACCCAGGAAACTGACTTGCATCAGCCGCCGGCGGGGGGCGGCGCACTCGCTCCCCCGCGGCGCTGGCCCAGCTCACGATCCAGCATCAGTAGGCCCGGCCGGTCATCGCCTACCATTCGGAGCTGCTCTGCCAGAAGGCCACTGGTCTTCTCTTCCTCAACCTGTTCCTGCACAAACCAATCAAGGAACACCCGGCTGGCGAAGTCACGTTCATCCACTGCGAGTCCATAGAGCCCGTTGATGCTGGCGGTGACTTCCTTCTCGTGCCGGTGGGCCTGGTCGAACACCTCGCGCGGCGTGGCAAACTGCGCCGGCGGACCGCCGATAGGATGCAGCTGTACCTTCCCGCCGCGGTCGAGCAGGTGGTCGAAGATCTTCATCGCATGCTCGGCTTCCTCCCTAGCCTGGGCCCGCATCCACGCCGCCAGCCCCGGGAGGTTGGCCGCATCGAGGTAGGCCGACATTGAGAGGTAGAGGTACGAAGAGTAGAATTCGTGCTTCATCTGCTCGTTGAACGCGTCCTGCACTTTTGAGCTCATCATCGGGCGATCTCGGGTGAGTGAGTCCGTCGAAGATAGGCCGCACCGTGGAGTCACGCCAAGGGTTACGAATGACGGTCCGCTCGCTCGTCTCCCGTGTGGCGCTCGCGGCGCTCGGTGCCCTCCTGGTGCTGTTTATCGTGGGCCCGCTTCTGCGGTTGCTGTTCTTCGGTTCGCCGGAGAGCCTGGTAGAAGCGCTTCGCGACCCTGAGCTGCGCGATTCGATCGCGCTTACCGTCTTTACCGCCAGCACTGCCACACTGATCGCCGCACTCCTCGGCGTCCCCCTGGCGTATCTGCTCGCCCGGCGAAACTTCCCCGGCCGGCGACTGGTGCAAGGGCTGATCGAGCTGCCGGTGGTGGTTCCCCACCCGGTAGCGGGCATCGCGCTCCTGCTGTTCCTTGGCCGCAGGTCGGAGGTGGGTGGCGCGCTGGGGCAACTCGGTCTCGAGTTCGTGAGCCACGTTCCCGGCATAATCGCGGCAATGCTCTTTGTCTCAGCCCCCATCCTGGTGAGCGGCGCCCGCGAGGCATTTCGCAGCGTAGACCCTCAGCTCGAGCGGGTGGCGCGGACGCTGGGGGACAGTGCCTGGGACGCATTCAGGCGGGTCACTCTGCCGCTTGCCGGACGTGGCGTGCTGGCCGGTTCCATCCTGGCATGGTCTCGCAGCGTCAGCGAGTTCGGCTCCATCGTCATCCTTACCTACAACCCCAAGGTCGCCAGCATCTACATCTTCGACCGGTTCACGACCTTTGGGCTGGAGGCCGCGGTCCCGGCCGCGGTAATTCTTTTATTGGTCGCTCTGACGGTGCTGGTGGTAATCCGGGTGCTTCAGCCCGGGGAGCGGCAGTGATCCGGCTGGAGAACCTGCATGTGCGGGTGGGCAACTTCGATCTGCGCGACATAACCCTGGAGGTGCCCAAGGGAGGCTACGCCCTCATTATCGGGCCCACCGGATCGGGCAAGACCACCCTGCTGGAGGCGATAGCAGGCCACGCCCAGCTCCGCGCCGGCCGGGTTTTCATGCATGACGACGAGGTCACGCACCTTCCCCCGGAGCAGCGCGGTCTGGGCTTTGTGTACCAGCAGTATCACCTCTTCCCCCATCTCAGCGTACGGGAGAACATCGGGTATGGCCTACGCCAACCGCGAGGGAACGGCCCCCGCCCGGCGGATCGGGTGGCGGAGCTGGCCGGCATGCTTGCCATCGAGCCGCTGCTGGAGCGGCGGGTCCGGGGACTGAGCGGCGGAGAACAGCAGCGGGTAGCCCTGGCTCGGGCGCTGGCGCCCAAGCCTTCCATCCTTCTGCTGGACGAGCCGTTTGCCGCCGTGGATCCTGCTACCCGGCAGGTGCTTCGGCGCGAACTGCGGGAGCTGCACGAGCGCGAAGGGATAACCACCCTGCAGGTGACTCACGACTTCGACGAGGCACTGCGTTTGGGCGACCTGGTGGCGGTTCTGGCCGAAGGCCGGATCGCCCAGAGCGGCACGCCCGAGCAGGTATTCCGCTATCCCAACTCGGCCTTCGTCGCGCGGTTCGTCGGCACCGGCAACGTGATCGCGGGAACCGTTGAGCGCACTGAGACGGGAGACGGTCCCGGTCCATTCCGGGCACGGTTCACGGGCGGTAGCCTGGTGTTGGATGTAGTGGCGGAGCGGGAAGGTGCCATTCACGCGGTGCTCCGCCCTGAGGACATCGTCCTGAGTCTCACTCATCATTCGGGCTCGGCGCGCAATCACATCGAAGGCCGGGTAGTTCGGCTCGAGCGCATCGGCCCGGTTACCCTGGTGCACCTGGATGTCGGCCGGCCCCTGATCGCCTCGCTGACCACCCAGTCGGTCGAAGAGATGGGCCTCAAGAGCGGGATCGCGGTCATCGTTGCTTTTAAAGCCACCGCTATCCTTCTGGTGTAAGCTCCCTCCATGCCGGCCCGAATCGTTCACGTCGATCTCGATGCCTTTTTCGTCGAAGTCTGCCGCCAGCAGCACCCGGAGTTGCGTCACGTTGAGCTCCTGGTGGTGGGGGGCCGCCGCGATCAGCGCGGAGTGGTCCAGTCCGCTTCCTACGGCGCACGCCGATTTGGCATCCATGCCGGAATGCCTATCGCGGAAGCGGTTCGGCTGTGCCCTCAGGCCACCTTTTTTCAGGGCGCTTTCGCTCACTACCGCACCGCCTCGCTAACAGTCCGGACTGTGTTAGAGAACTTCTCCCCCACCGTGGTGATGGCCTCTCTCGACGAGGCTTACCTGGACTTTGCCGGCACCGAAAAGCTGTACCCGGTGTCTCTGCTTCCAGTGGCGGAGCAGCTGCGTGACAAGGTGCGGCAGGAGACCGGTCTCGACTGCAGCGTAGGCATTGGCCCCAACCGTATGCTGGCCAAGCTCGCATCCGACTACGCCAAGCCCCGCGGTCTGATGGAGGTTCGGTCCGGCTGGGAAGAGGGCTTTCTGGCGGGCCTGCCCCTGCGTGCCCTCCCCGGCGTCGGACCCAAAACCGCAGAGCGGTGGGCCCAGCTCGGACTGGTTGACGTATATCAGGTGCAGACGATGGAAGAAGGTTCACTGGTGCGCCTGATCGGGCCCGACGCTCGCCCGCTCAAGCTCAGAGCCCAGGGCCAGGGGGGAACCGTGCTCAGACCCCATCGGCTGCCCAAGTCGGTGAGCCGTGAGACCACGCTCTCATACGATGTCCGGGATCCCGCCGAGCTCGAGAGGATTCTCGCCCTGCTGACCGCGCGGGTAGCCGGGCAGCTCCGGGATGAGCAGATCCTGGCGCGAACCGTAACCATGAAGCTGCGGCACGACGACTTCCTCACCGTCACGCGGCGGCACACGCTGGAGACCGCCACCGATCTCGATGCCGAGCTCTATCACGCGGCGCGCTCTCTCTTTCGGACCGCGTTCGACGAGGTACGTCAGCGGAACAGAGGGGTCCGTCTTATCGGCATCGCCGCAACCAATCTTGGGACATCGGCCGAGCCCGATCTGTTCGAGGCCCCCGGGCGTGATCGCCTGCGCCAGCTCACCGCAGCGGTGGACAAGGTGCGGGGAAAGTTCGGGTTCAACTCGGTTACCCCGGCTACGATCCTTGAGCTGCGCCAGCGCAGACGAAAGTCGTAGTCAGGGGGCGCGCAGGTCCGCGCTATCGAAACGGAGGCCGACGGTTCCGTCAGCAGCCAGAACCTGTGAGCCGAGATTGCGGAAGAGTGCGCTGCGCTGGCCGCGGGCGGCTCCCTGCACCGTGCTGTTCTCAAACAGCCGGTAATAGCCGACGAACGTGCGGCGAGCTCCAGGCCGAACTGCACAACCGCAGTCCAGACTGCCTTCCAGCCCCGCATTAACCGTCACCCTCAGTGGTTCGTCGCTGGCATTGGTAATCAGTGGGGCGAAAAAGTCGCCCGCATTACTGCGAGCCCTGGCACGTCGGCTGATCGTTGTCCATCTCCCCTCCAGCAGCACCGACTCGCGCACGTCCTCCCCCATGGGCTTCCCGTCCGCTGACAAAGGGCGCACCAGCTCCCAGGTGGCGATCACATTCCTGCCCCACGGCAACGGCACGCGTACTGACTCGCCTGGAGCCAAAGTCAGAGGTGGCTCATGAGGCAGTGAAAGGCGCACCGGCCCCGCAAGGCCATTACTGAACGCGAGCTTGGCACGGCTCAGGAGGTAGAGTCCGCCGACTACCGCGGCGGCCAGAATCAGGAACAGCAGCAGCGGAGCGCGCGAGGGCTTGCGGCGGCGGGAGGCGAACACCCCTGGCGTGGACTGAGGCTCGGTCATGATTGCACTTTCTGCCAAGTTATCGGGTGATAACTGCAAAATATGGCAAGCTTGATCCATGAAATATCACATCTGTTGCGCATCTTGCACGCGTGGCTTGACAGTTCCGCCGCCCCCCGGTATAGTGCTGGAGAGCAGTCAACCACCTGACATCAATCCCGTGGAAGCCATGCGCAAGCCTCTCACCCGATGCCGTGCCCCGGCCGCCCCTCCGGCGGTCCAGCGCCGCCGCATGCCACCGAGCGAACCCGGGTCCTAAGAGTCTGAGCACCGTGCTCACCCTGATGCCCCTGCGTTCGACCCGTCGATGCAGGGGCGTCTTCTGTACTACGATGCGTGAAGAAGTCGCGAGTCGCGAGTCGCAGGCCGGCAGACTGGGGACTCGGAACTGGTAACTCGTGACTCGTACCTCGTGACTCGTGACTCGTGACTCGTGACTCGTGACTTCCAACTTTTTGCCGGAGCCCTACGTGCAAGCCATCAACCCAGCCGACACCGCCTGGATGCTGGTCTCGACCGCGCTGGTGCTGCTCATGACGCCCGCGCTGGCCTTCTTTTACGGCGGCCTGGTGCGGAACAAAAACTCGCTCAACACCATGATGATGAGCTTCGTGGCGCTGGGCGTGGTAGGGGTCACCTGGGCCGTGGCGGGGTACAGCCTGGCGTTGAGCGAGGGTGGTCCGTTGATCGGTGGTCTGGCCTACCTCGGGCTCAACGGTGTGGGCACCGAGGCCAAGGGCACCATCCCACACGTGCTCTTCATGGCCTACCAGGGCACCTTCGCCATCATCACCGCCGCGCTCATCTCCGGCGCCGTAGTCGAGCGGATGCGATTCGGTCCCTACGTTGCCTTCATCGTCCTGTGGACCCTGCTGGTGTACGCGCCGGTGGCGCACTGGGTCTGGGGCGGCGGATGGCTCATGACCCGGGGCGTGCTCGATTTCGCCGGCGGAACCGTGGTGCACATCAACGCCGGAGTGTCGGCGCTGGTCGCGGCGCTGGTGCTGGGATCCCGAAAGGACTACGGGCGCCAGGCGGTGCTGCCGCACAACGTCCCCTTTACCCTGCTGGGCGCCGGGCTCCTCTGGTTCGGCTGGTTCGGCTTCAACGGCGGCAGCGCGCTGGCAGCCAACGAGCTTGCCGCCCTGGCCTTCACCAACACCTTCCTGGCGCCGATGGCCACGCTGGTGGTGTGGACCCTGGTGGACTACTCCCGGACCGGCCGGGCCACCGCGGTCGGGGCGGCCACCGGCATCGTGGTCGGGCTGGTGGCGATCACTCCCGCGGCCGGCTTCGTGAGCCCGGCCGGGGCTCTGGTCCTGGGCGCGCTGGCTGCCCTGCCGAGCTACTTTGCCATCGCGCTCCGATCCCGCACCCGGATCGACGACTCGCTCGACGTGTTCGCCGGCCACGGAATCGGCGGCATCACCGGCGCCCTGCTCACCGGCGTGCTGGCCCAGAAGGTCTGGAACCCGGCGGGCAACGACGGCCTGCTGTATGGCAATCCCGGCCAGCTCGAAGTTCAGGCGCTCGGTGCCGTCGGCTCGGCGGTGTACGCCGCCGCCATGACGTTCGCCATCCTGAAGGCGCTAACACTGGTGACGTCCCTCCGGGCTATGCCCCGCATCGAGGGCGTGGGAATGGACGTCAGCCAGCACGGCGAGGAGGCCTACGCCAGTGGCGAAGGCTCGATTCTGGTGCATCCCGAGGCTGCGCTCGCGTCCGAGCCGCTACCCGTCCTCACTCCACATGTCGCCTTGCGGTAACTGGAGCGCCAACCATGAAGCTCATTGTCGCCATCATTCGACCCGACCTTCTCAACGAGGTGCTGGAGGCGCTCTACCGTATCGACGTCCGCGGCCTCACCGTCTCCCGGGTGCTGGGACACGGCGGCGAGACCGAGCGGGTGGAGACCTACCGCGGCACCACCGTCAAGGTCAACCTGCAGGAGAAAGTGCGCCTGGAGATCGGTGTATCGGAGCCATTTGTAGAGAGGACGATCAAGGCGATCCTGGGGACCGCCCGCACCGGCGAAGTAGGTGACGGCAAGATTTTCGTGCAGCCCATCGAGCGGGTGATTCGGATCCGATCGGGTGAGGAGAACAACGATGCGCTCACGCCGGTCCCCGCTGGGGAGGTTCAACGGCAGGTCTAGCGGGCGGTCGTGCCGCCATGCGCAATGCCAGGAGGGGGGCCTTGGTGCCGTTGCGTCCAGCGCATATAATCGGCTGGCGTGTTGCCGGGCTCGAGTTTCAGGAGACGACCATGTGGGATTGCTGCGCGGCGTTCCCCACGAGGAGAGAACGAAGTCGTTTATCAGTCAGGGTCATGGTGATGTCGGCTTTCGGAGACCTGCCGGGGCGCTCCGGCCCAACCACCTCCACCTCCTTCACCATCCCCTTCATCAAGTGTCGCACGCCATCGCGCCCGGAATCAGGCAGAGGAGCGCGTACCGGCCAGGTGTGAGTCCGATCGCCGCGATCGCCGGTTTTTCCAGCGGAGGAACGTTTGGTCCGCCGAACGCATGTGCCCAGGCGGCTTGCTTTCAGGAACGAAGGATGGCTCGAGGGTCACATTAGCCCGCACCGACTCAGGAGAGAAACACGAAGCTGCATGGAATCGATCTCCGGTAGGGCGACCGAAGGAAGATGAGACCGAAACATGAATCCGCTAGCCGCTTCAAAAGCCGGCCCTCCCTACCCTCACAAGTCCCCTTGCCAATTTACCCGCTCCTCCCTAACTTGCTGAACAACAAGCAAGCAATCTCGCGAGGCCACTCTGAGCCCCAGAACCGACAAAGAGCGGGACCCTAAGCGCAGCCGGGCAGCCATCTTGGACGCCGCCGAGCGGCTTTTTGCGGACCAGGGATACGGTGCCACCAGCCTGAGCGAAGTCGGCGCGATTGCCGGCGTTTCCCGCGCCACTCCCGGCTACTTCTTTGGATCCAAGTCAG